>JAOAPH010000022.1 GCA_025462835.1 Candidatus Angelobacter sp.
GGGAGAAAGCCATGAGATCCACACTGATTCGAACCGCGGCAGTGACAAGTCTAGTGACGGCCCTGGTGGTTTCGGCTATGTCGTATTACGTGATGCCGAAATTACAAAACTTACAAAGCAACAATGAGACGCAGCTTCCCGCCGACCAAGCCTACACCGGCGTGACGTTGCAACCGGCAGCCTACAACGGACCAGCGCAGCCGTATTACGGCGCTTCGCACGTTACTCGGCAGCCACAAGTTGTTCGCAGGAGTTCGGCCCCGGTGGCCAACTCGTCCAGCGTCAGCCAGCGCGATAGCTACGGTGAGCCTGTACGGCAAAAGCGGTCGACGGAGAAATCAGTGTTGATCGTTGCTGGATCGTCCGGAGCCGGCGCAGCCATCGGCGGATTAGCAGCTGGCGGCAAGGGCGCAGGCATCGGCGCAATCGCAGGCGGAGTTGCAGGCTTGATCTACGACCGCGCAACCGCAAACCCCAAATAAGAATTGCAAACGAGCGGCTGGAGTCTCCAGCCGCTTCGTCTTGAATCACGCAAAACTTCTGGAGGCCTTATGGATGGACGCTTGGATTGTTGGTGCGACACATGCAACTGCAATATCACCATGGAAGAGATCCTGCAGAACTATCACGCCGATCATCGGTTTTCGCCCGTGGACCAGGCCGCGCTGCAAGCGGTAAAGGAATATCTAAACCGGACGACAAAAGTCGCGTCGTGCTAGGGCTACTGCAAGCTTCACGCGTCCAGTGTTAGCATTTGGTTAGTCTGCTCTTTCTAGGTTGAGGCTTGCCGATGCCCCGCTGTTTCCGATCTTTTCTGCTCTTGCTTGCAGTCTCCGGCTCTTCCGTTTTCGTCAATGCGCAGAGCTGGGTGGAGGTCACCTCGCCGAATTTCAGCGTGGTGACGGACGCAGGAGACAGGCGCGGGCGTGACGTGGCGCTACGTTTCGAGCAGATGCGGCACATCTTCGGGTCGCTGGTCTTGCGCGAGAAGATGAACACCTCGATACCGCTCGCCATCGTCGCTTTCAAAGACAACAAGGGACTGCGGCAGGTGGCGCCGCTATGGAATGGCAAGCCGATCGAGCTCGCCGGCGTTTATTACGGCGGAGATGACAAGCATTTCATTGCGCTGGATCTCTCGTCGGAGAGCGGGTGGAACGTCGTCTTCCACGAATACGCGCACATGCTGCTCAATTCGAATTTCCCCCGGGCTCAACTCTGGTTTGACGAGGGTTTTGCCGAATACTTCTCCACGATCAAGATCGGCAAAACGGAGGTCCAGGTCGGGCTTCCACCGGCCTACGTCGCCTCCGCGCTGAGTTCCGGTCTGGAACCAGTGGACAAATTCTTCGCCACTGACCGCACGTCGAAGGAATACAACGAGACCGGCAATCGGCGATCACTGTTCTACGCGCAATCGTGGCTTATGGTGCACTACGTCTATGACATGAAAAAGCTAAAGGAGACGGCGCAATACTTTGACCTGGTCTTCAACCAGAAGGTGCCGATTGCACAAGCCATTAAGCGGGCCTTCGGGATGGAACCCAAGCAGTTGGACAAAGAATTGAACAACTACTTGCATTCGCGCAACGGCGTCTATTTCACATGGCCGTTGCCGCCCGGCATCGAAGACGTGACCTACTCCACGCGGAAGTTAAAAGATAAAGATGGTGAAGTTGATGCCCTGATCGCTGACATCCACCAGCACAGCACCGATTACGTGGAGCAGGCAACGGGCGAGTACGAGCGCATCTTGCAGAAAAACCCTGAGCATGCGGGAGCGTATCGCGGGCTTGGTTATGCCTACCTGCGCAAGGGCGACCTCGACAAGGCGATGGAAAATTTCCGCCACGCAGCGCGGCTGGGATCGAGCGACGCGCGCGTCTACTACTTTGTGGCGTTTTCCATGTTTCGCAAGAACGGCACCTATGAACAGGATCCGGAAGTCCTGGTAGAGATGAATCAGGCACTAGACAAGGCTGTCCACCTGGATCCGAATTATGCTGAAGCCTACAACCTGCGCGGCTACGTGCTGGGCAACGCGCGAAATTATCCGGCAGCAATCGCGGCACTCAAGTACGCCGTCCAACTCAGTCCGCGTAATGAGCAGTATCAGTCGAACCTGGGCAATCAGTATTTGCTGGCGCAAAGATATGACGACGCCATCGCCATGTTTGACCACTTGAAAAACAGCACGGATCCGGCCATTGCCGGCAGAGCGGCTGAGCAGGCGCAAACTGCGCGCGAGTGGAAAGAAAAGCCGCTATTGCAATTGGGAGCGGACGATAGACGGCGATACGAGTCATCGCAATGGCAACCTAAAGGCGATTCCGCCGACAAAGAGGAACTCAAGGCAATGGAAGATGAGCAGCATGGCATTGCCGCTCCAGACACGCGGCCGATGAAATATGTGTCGGGCAGGCTTCTTGCCATCGATTGCACCCACGAACCGCGTGCCGTCCTGAGCATTAAAGACGGTACAAAGAGCTACAAACTGAATGTCGCCAGCGTCAAGAAGGTGCTGGTGGTGGGAGCGGATGAGTTCTCCTGCATGTGGAAGGAACGCAAGATCTCCGTTAACTACAGGGAAAACGCTCCGCTGCAGGGCGACGTGGTCTCAGTGGAAGTGTACTGAGGCTAAAATTTGGAGCAACCGGTCAGGATCGACCACAGATTATTTCAGCAGGTTCTTCAGCACGAACATCGCATTCGCAGGCCGTTCCGCAAGTCGTCGCATGAAGTACGGATACCACTCCGTACCGAATGGGATGTAAACGCGCATCCCGTATCCCTCTCTTACCAATTGCTGCTGTAAGTCGCGGCGTATCCCGTACAGCATCTGAAATTCAAATGCGGAGGACGGGATCTTTTCCTGTCGCGCGAAGTCTTTTGTGGCCTGGATCATCCTCTCGTCATGCGTTGCGATGCCGTGATAGACGCCGCTCTTCAGCAGGATCTTCATCAACGAAACGTAGTTGGCGTCGACTTCAGCCTTGTCTTGAAAGGCGATCTCCTCGGACTCCTTGTACGCTCCCTTACATAAGCGGATGCGAATACCCTGCGCGACTAGATTCCGCACATCACTTTCGCTTCGCCGCAAATAAGCCTGGATGACAGCTCCGACGTGTCCGGCATTGCCGTTTTCCCGGTGCAGTTGCTGGACGAAATCCAGTGTCTTCTGCGTGTAGGGTGAGCCTTCCATGTCGACGCGGACGAAGTTGTTGATCCTTGCCGCCTGATGCACAAGGCCGGTGGTGATATCGAAAGCGAGCGCGGGGTCGACGTCGAGTCCCATGTGCGTGAGCTTCAAGCTGACGTTTGCATTAAGCTTGCGTTTGTGGACTTGGCAAAGCATCTCCGAATACAGCGCAGCGCTGTGCTTGGCCTCTTCTGCGTTGGTGACATTCTCGCCCAGGTTATCGACGCTCACGCTCATGCCCAGGTCATTGACTTCTTTCGCCGCAACCAGGCAGTCCTCCACGCTCATGCCGGCGACGAACCGTCGTGACATGCGCTGACCCATGGAAGATTGCTCGGCGAAGTGACGCAAACTCTTGTTTTCAGACAGAGCTATAAAGAAGGCTCGTAACACAAGGCTCCAACTAGATGTATTTAAGAAGTACTTTTTTTGTATCACAGGCAGAGAAGATGGGGAAGTGGTCCGAGGGCGGTGGCGAGGGAATGAGGGTTTTGCAGTGATAAAAAACCCAGGCGGCGCTCGTCTCCTCACTGAGGGATCACACGGCTGGTAGCGTAAAGATGCGCCAGTGTTGGGGAATGTTCGGCGCTATTTTCTACTGCGAAATAAGGCTGCTAAAGATGTCACGCGATGATGCTCATTACGCAGCCACTTTCTTCTCGACGCGCTTGAATTTGTTTTTGTAGTAGCGCGTCCAAATGGCGATGGCCGGAGCGCCAATAATCGTAGGCCAGAGCCAGATCGCTATTCGCGGCGTGGAAGGCAAGAATCGCGGCAGGTTCACCGCTGAAAATGCGGTTACCGCCGCGATATAAGAAGTGATCATGGAGCCCATGTGCGTGTACCACCAATCGTTCTTGTCGCGCGATGGGCGAAGGAATCGCTTGAGGGAACTCGCAGCCAGCCAGGCGCCGACCAATCCGAAGACGACCGCTACCGGCCCGAGGTGGAGAAATACCTCTCCCGAATTGAATAGTCCCATAGCGATCAGTCCCAAGCTGCACACCAACGTCAAAATGGCTGCAATCCAGTCAATCGCCTGTGGCCCTTTGCCTTGCGCGGGCCGCTTTTGATAGAGGACACGATATCCGATGAACGCGGCATAGAAGCTGAACACAGCGACCAGCGCGAGAAACGGGTTCGGGCGGTATTGCGACGTCGACATCAGTATCGCAGTGAGAGCGACAACCGCCATCATCCAGAAATAAATCTTTCCGAAGAGCCGATGCGCTTTGCCGCCTTTTGCGGTTGCAAGCGCGCCCGGTGCGAGGAAGAAAGCCGTAAATCCCGCGGCAATGTGTATGCCCAGCAGAATGCGGTAGACCTGTTGCGTGATCATGGTGTTTACCTCTTCTTATTGCCGACAGCCGCGGCTCGGGGGCTTTTCATTTTTTGCAATGTCCTGGTGGTTTCATCCGCCCAATCGACAATGGCCTGTGAACGATGGCGACCAAAGTTGAGCGTCATCATCCAGTAGGGCAGATTGGGATTGTTCGCGTGCTCGCGCCGAAGCTGCGCCTCAGTGGCCTTATATGTCGCGACCGACTGGGCATGGCGAGTGCGGAACTCCTGCAATCGCTCGGTAATCTCTTCCGAAGGCAAGTGCGCTCCGAAAAAAAGCTTCAGCAGAAATTCATTACGCACCGGCTCCGTCTGCGCGGGGATTGAGAGCCACTTCGTCAACGCCTCACGGCCTTTTGCGTTGATGGCATAGACCTGGCGGTCGGGCTTGCCACTGTTCCGCTCCACCTTTCGCGTAACCTGTCCTGCCGTAGCCAGGCGCTTCAACGTGGGATAGATCTGGCCATAACTTTCACTCCAGAAGTGGGCGATACTCTGCTCGATGACCTGCTTCATGTCATATCCAGACATGGGAGCGATGGTCAGCATGCCGAGGATCGCAAACGGGGTGGAGCGGGTTTTCCTTCTCTTCATATATCTATTAGATAGATATCTAGAAGATATTTCAAGCGATTTTCTTGAGGTTCTTACGGCAGCTTCGTCCCGGCTTGCGAGGACTGATAGGATTAATGAACTCTGAATGTTCACCCAAGGCCAAAGTCCGGCCGCCACCAAGGCGGCTCCAGTGCAGCAGAGAGGGCGTCCTAGTGTGTCGCTGCTCGGACATCCGCATGTAGAGTTCGAGACCGGCCTGCGTGTCTACATTCATGACCTGGTTCGGGTTTTGAGTCAGCGGGGATGGGGAACGCTCACGTACCTGATGCGGACTGAAGTGCACACCTACGCTTTCAGCGTGGCTGCAAATGCGATCCTATCGTTCTTTCCCGGCGTTGTCCTGCTGATGACCCTGGTGCAGAACGTCTTCCATTCCAGGAAGATGTATGAAGTCGTCCTGCAGTTGTTGCAGGAATATCTGCCTGCCGGACAGGAATTCATTGTCCGCAATCTCAACGTTCTGGTAAACGCGCGCAAGGGCGCACAGGTAGCGTCGTTCATCATTCTTCTGGTTACTTCGACCGGGATTTTTCTGCCATTGGAAGTAGCGCTGAACCAGGTGTGGGGAATTGAAAAGAACCGCTCCTATCTGCGCAACCAGATCGTGTCCCTGGGGTTGGCCGCGAGCGTAGGCACGCTGGCGCTGATCTCTGTTGCGCTTACTGCCGGCAACCAGGCGTTGCTGAAAGCGGCATTCACGGGAGACATCGGCCGGATACTTACCTATGCCGTAATGAAAGTTTTTGCGGTGATCGCCAGCGTGGGAATATTTTTTCTCATCTATTGGATCCTTCCAAACGGAAAGATACGCAAGCGCGCTGTGTTGCCCGCGGCTATCGCCACCGGACTTCTCTGGGAGGGCGCGAAATATTTATACATATTCGCGTTGAGATGGCTGGACTTCAAAGAAGTGTACGGGCCATTCGCGATTTCCGTGACTCTGATGTTCTGGGCCTTCCTCTCCGGACTGCTGCTTCTTGCAGGCGCACATCTCTCTGCCGATCGCGACCATGCATAATCAGCGTGCCTCTGAACTTTGTCTCCGTCTAATCCGTAATAACGATTTAGTTGTCGGAAATGGCCCGGTCTATAATCGCCGTGCGCCTGCACTCGCACGATGAACTTCCTTTCTTACAGATTTCTACGACGTAAATTTGCCTGGCTCGTTCCGGAAACGATGCTGGCGCGGCTGACTTGGTACGTCGGACTCATCTGGATCGGCATCCACCTAGCGCAAGGGATGTTGCTGGTGTTTGCAAAATCAACGTCAGAATCACTCGATGGCTGGGCGGCCGCATTCAATTTCTTATTCGGTCTATTTTTGACTCTGGTCATTTTCCGCTGGATGCGCCGGACGCTTCTCTGGAAACTGCGCAACCGGCTGATCATCACTTACATATTTATCGGAGTGATCCCGGTCCTGCTGGTCTTGGCAATGGCGGGCCTGGCAGCCGAGTTGTTTGGAAACCAGTACGCCACTTCTCAAGCGCTGACGGAGATTGAATCTCAAGTAAGAAATCTCGAACTGGTGAATTCCAGCATTACTTCTTCTCGCGCAACGGCAACCTCGAGATTACATCGCAACGCCCCCGAAGATTTAATCCCGGAGAACATGGACGCCTTGGAAAAGCGCTATCCCGGATTGCAGATCCAGATTTTCCGCCAGGGCAAGATGCTGGCTTCCAAAGGGCCGGAGCCTAGGGTACAAGGTCTGGACTTGCCGGCTTGGTTGGTGAATGCCGGAGCGTTCCAGGGGATTGTGGTGGAGGATGATGGCAAGCACTACTTGCGATCGCTTCAGCAGGCGAAGGTTGGTAATCAGGAATACATGGTGTTGTTCAGCGTGCCGGTTACCAAAGAGTTGCTGGACATTGCCATGGACAAGATCGGCGAGGTCAGCTTCGACGTGATGCATCGGGACAATGTTCCCTCCGCTTCCAAGGGCCACATGTATCGTGATCGCACGGGTGAGGTGCTGACTGGAGGCACCGTTCCCGCAGCTCCTCGCTGGTCCTACGATCCAATCAGTACTTACGGCACCGATGCGCATTACAAGTTGTGGGCGTCCGGTGAAGAGATAATGGAATTGGTGAGGGTGAAGACCCGTCCCTCTGTCCTTTTCGGGCGACTTTTTTCCAGTCGCGGACAATACGCCGGTGCGGCGCTCATCGTGATGGTTGCGGTGGCGATCGTATTCGCGCTCATCGAATTGGTGGCTTTGTTCTTCGGGATCGGCCTGACGCGGACGATCACGAGTTCCGTCGCCAACCTCTATCGCGCCACCCAGCACATCAACAGCGGCGACTTGAAGTACCGGATCAACGTAAAAAGCACTGACCAGCTTGCCAGCCTGCAGACGGCCTTTAATTCGATGTCAGCAAATTTGGAGAAGCTGATCGAAGAGCAGAAGGAGAAGGAGCGGTTGGAGAGCGAACTGGCCATTGCGCAAGAGGTCCAGGCGACGCTCTTTCCCCGAGAGTCAGTGAATGTGAAATCGCTGGAATTGCATGGTGTGTGCCGTCCAGCGCGCACGGTGAGCGGCGACTACTATGACTTCCTGCCCTGCGGCGACGAGCAACTCGGCATTGCGCTGGGCGACATCAGCGGCAAAGGCATCTCGGCGGCGTTGCTCATGGCGACGATCCATTCCGCCGTCCGCGCGTACGAATATGGACGCATGCCAGTGAAAGCGGAATTTGTTCATGCAGGGGTGGCGGCCATCGGCGGCGCTGAACTCGTGAGCGAGGGACGAGATCTGGGTGTTTACAACAATGGAATGCAGTCGCCCGCGGTAGTGCTTGAGCTGCTGAACCGGCACTTGTTCCAAAGCACGCAATCAGAGAAATACGCAACGCTCTTTCTCGGTGTCTATGACGGTAACCATCGTTCGCTCACGTACACGAACGCCGGTCACTTGCCGCCACTGATCGTTGAGCAAGATGGGACGGTACACCGGCTCGAGACGGGCGGCACGGTCATCGGCCTCTTCGACGGCATGACTTACGAGCAGGCGACGGTCAAGCTGCGAACACATGACATCTTCGTCGCGTTCAGTGATGGCATTACCGAGCCGGAGAACGAATTCGGCGAATTCGGCGAAGAGCGGCTGATAGAGATCGTCCGCGCCAACCGCCGCTTGCCATTGCCGAAGATATCGGAACTGGTGATTGCGGCCGTGCAAGATTGGATCGGCGCCGACGCCGAGCAGCCTGATGATGTGACCCTCGTGCTGGCGAGGGTGCAATAGAAGCGCAGCTATGTAGAATCAATCTGAATGCCATTAAATCCAAAAACCTTTCGTATAGGGTTTGCCTTTTCGGCCATCGCTCTTCTTGCGGTGGTGATGGGCTTTTACGCCTACGCGCGGTATCGCGTCCATCGCGCTATCGAGGAAATTCCCAAAAAGCTGGGAGCTGATATTCAGCAGAGCGCTAATGGTTTCACTTACACCCAGTCCGCAGGCGGTCGCACGATTTACAGCATCTCCGCAAAAAAAGCGATCCAGTTCAAAGGCAGCCAGAAGGCCGCGCTGAATGATGTGCGCATCATCGTTTACGGTCGCGGAGAGGGAACGGAAAAAACCGCTGGCTCCACCTACGACCAGATCTACGGCAAGGAGTTCGATTACGACGCGTCCACCGGCGAGGTAAAAGCGGCCGGGGACGTGATCATCGATCTGGAAGCGAAGGGCAAGCCCGGGGTGGATCCCGCCGAGTCGGGTACCACCTCAGCGCCAATCCACCTGAGGACCAGCGGACTCACCTTCAATCAGAAGACCGGAATCGCGCAGACGGACGAGAAGATCGAGTTTGCGTTGCCGCAGGCGCGCGGGTCGGCTGTGGGCGCCGTGTATGACTCGAAAGATATGGCGCTGCGGTTGAAGTCGAACGTGAAACTGCAAACCGCGGCAGCTCCGGCAAAACCACATTCTTCCGCCGCTTTCGGTCCGGCCAACATCACTGCGGAAAACGCCTTGCTTCACGATAATCCGCGCGAGGCTGTGTTGAATCAGGTGCGCGTCACGGATACGACCGACAACGATGCGCGGGATCTTACCGCGGACCAGGTCAAGATCTCTCTCCGCGACGACAATACGGTGGAGAACGTGGTTGCCAGCGGAAACGTGAACGCAATGGCGAACAACAAAAAAGGCGGCGGTTCCACGCACGTCCAAGCCTCAGAAGCCAATTTCTCTTTCGGTGGGAGCAATGATGTTAGGACGGCGGTACTCACGGGTGGCGTGAAACTCGACTCGACGGGAGCGTCGCCGATGCACGGCAAAGCCGGCCGTGTGGTCATGGACTTCGTCGGCAAGAACCAGATCGCGAAGGTGCATGCCAGCGAAGGTGTGCAGTTACAGCAGAGCAAATCGTCGAACACAAAAGCTGGCGCAGCGAACCTACAAGAGACGCAAGTCCAAGCGGATGCGATGGACTTCTTCATGAAGGGGGGAAATCGGCTGGACCGCGCCGTGACCTCCGGAGCTTCGCAGATCGTATTGAACTCTGACCCAACAAAAGCTAAGTCGGCTGCCGGATCGCGAACCGTCATCACCGCCAATCGCTTTGAAGCCGGATTCGGCGCGAACAATCATCCTCAGTCTTTGCATGGAACGGGCGATACCAAGATCGTCTCCGCAGGAAGCGCTCCGGGCGCTCCTGACCGGATCAGCACCAGTCGCGAACTCTTTGCGCAATTTGATCCTGTCCGCAATGGAGTTACCAGCGTCACGCAGGAGGGCGACCTGAAATATTCAGAGGGGCCGCGCACCGCATCCGCAGACCGCGCCCGTTACATCACTGCAGATGACACGCTTGCGCTTACCGGAAACGTTCGCGTGCAGGACGCCGCCTCCGGCCTCAGTCTTACCTCCGATGCCGCCAATATGAATCGCAAGACGGGAGAGTACACCGCCAATGGCGACGTAAAGACGACTTACAACCAGATGAAGGCGAATCCCAGCGGTGCAATGCTGGCGTCACACGGCGGCGACCCGACTCATGTAACCGCTAGATCGATGACTGCGAATCGCAATGCAGATATCGTGCGATATACCGGCGGCGCGCGACTCTGGCAGGGCGCGAATCTGGTGCAGGCTCCGGTCATCGTCTTCGATCGCGGACATCGTTCTCTCACCGCTTCGGGTGAAGCTGCCGACACAAAAGGAGCCGCTGTCGAGACTGTGTTCGTTCAGACTGACAAATCCGGCAAGGTAACTCCCATCACCATCAAGGCAGCCAAGCTCACGTACTCCGATAATGACCGTCATGCGCGCTTCGATGGCGGCGTGCAAGCCAAGACTTCTGACGCAGTCATGACCGGCGAGCACGTGGACATCCTTTTGCGGCCGAAATCACAAAAGGCTGCATCTACTCAGGGGTCCGCGAGCGAGGTGGAACAGATCGTGGCCGAAGGTCCAATCGTTTTTGAGCAGCAAAACCCTGTCCGGAAGGCCACGGGACAACACCTGGTTTACACGGCGAGTGACGGTAAATTCGTCCTGACCGGGGAGCCAGGAAAACCGCCTAGCATTTTTGATGCCGAACGGGGCAATGTGACGGGCGATTCGTTGACTTTCTACAATCGCGATGATAGGGTGCAGGTAGGGAGTGGCGAGTCCTCCCGCACAGTAACGCGCACAAGGATTAAGGACGAGAGCAAACCCTGATGCAGACCCTTTCGACCGACGAGATTGGCAAATCTTATCGTGGACGGAGGGTGGTCAATGGCGTCAACCTCCACGTAAAACAGGGCGAAGTCGTTGGTTTACTGGGGCCTAACGGCGCCGGTAAGACCACTACTTTCTACATGATCGTGGGCCTGGTGCCCCCGGATTTCGGCAGAATACTGGCTGACGAGCAGGACATTACCGGTGTTCCCATGTATCTGCGGGCGCGCAATTATGGCATCAGCTATCTGCCCCAAGAACCTTCGGTCTTCCGCAAGCTAAGCGTCGAAGAAAATATCATGGCGGTGCTGGAAGCCCAGCCCACTTCGTGGCATGAGCGCAGGGAAAAGATGGAAAAGCTCATCGACCAGCTTGGCCTTGGCCACATCCGCAAGACGCAAGGATACGCGCTCTCAGGCGGCGAGCGTCGCAGGGTGGAGATTGCCCGGGCCTTGTGCATCTCGCCGACCTTTATTCTGCTGGACGAGCCGTTTTCGGGAATCGATCCTATTGCAGTACTCGATCTTCAGAAGATCATTTTCGACTTGAAGGCCAGTGGCATCGGCGTGCTGATCACTGACCATAATGTGCGGGAAACACTCAGCGTCACTGACCGCGCGTACATCATCAATGAAGGTAGGATCTTCCGCACTGGAACTCCGGAACAACTAGGAAATGATCCGGAAGTCAAGAGGGTTTATTTAGGCGAGAGTTTTTCCCTGGTATAGGGAAATGCCTTGAGGTCAAAGCGGCGGCAATCGGTTACTCTGAAGTTGTGAACGGATTGCGATCAAAGTTGTAAGGGGAAAATGGCTCTACTTCAGAACAAATTAAATCTTCGGGTCTCACAGAAACAGATCCTCACTCCGGGCCTGGTCCAGATGGTGAGCGTGCTTGCGTTGAACAAGCTCGAACTCAAGGACATGATCACGGCGGAGATCGTAGAGAACCCGGTTCTGGAAGAGTTGGAAGAATCCTCGGTCTCTCTGGAAGAGATCGCGCGCAAGGAAGAAAACGTCGAGCGCACAGAAGTCGCCGACGAGCAAGTCACCCAGGGCGACAAGAACGATCCATTTGACGAGATCGATTTCGGCTCCTTCTTCCGCGACTACCTTGACCCTGGCCATCGCACTCATTCTGATATCGAATCGCTCGAACGGCCGTCGTTCGAGAACTTCCTCTCCCGGCCCACCACGCTCACTGACCACTTGATGTGGCAACTGGGATCGCTTTCCGTTAGCAAACATGTCCGCGAGGCCGCCGAGCGCATCATTGGCAACCTGAACGAAGATGGTTATCTCACTGCCAGTGACGACGAACTTCAGGGACTGGTGGCACTCAAAGAGCCGGAAAAACCGGCTGTGCCCAAGAAGAAGAGAACACCGCTCGCCGATTTTGCGGAAATTGCTTCCGAAGATAACGCAGAAGATTTAGCGGCAATCGATGTGGAACCAGCTATTGCAGTTGAAGAAGTAAATGTTGCGGAACTCGAATCTGACCCTGAGGACTACAACGACGCAGACCCCAACTCCAACGCGTACCACTCCGAGAGTTCGGCGTTGCATTTGGTTTCGCGGAATCAACCCGCTTCGATACCGACCACGCCCGTAGTTCACGCGGAGATACCGGCAATTCGGCAGGTCTCCTCGCCGGCAACATTGGTGGTCTCGCGCGAAGTGATGCAAGAGGCGCTAACGCTGGTGCAGACGATGGATCCCATCGGCGTTGCTGCCCGCGACTTGCGCGAGTGTCTGATGTTGCAGCTTCAACATCATCTGCAATTGCACCAGCACGCAAAGGGCGATGCAGCCGCAAATGGAAGTGGCGAAGTTCTGGCCGATGCCATTGCAATCGTTGACAGTCAGCTGCGTCCGCTTCAGAACAAGCAATATAGAGAGATCGCAAAAGCCATCGGACGTCCGCTGGAAGCCGTGATGCTGGCATTCGATTTCATCCGCACCCTCGATCCCAAGCCCGGCTCCCGCTATAACCAGACTGACGCCCGGCTGATCGAGCCTGATGTCGCATTCGTCAAGCAGGGCGACGAGTGGCTGGTGATGATGAATGAGGACGATGTCCCGCAACTGCGGCTCAATCCGACATACAAGCGGCTGCTTCATAAGGAGACGGCAGAAAAAGATGTTCGCAATTACGTGAAAGAGCGGTATAAATCAGCCATACAGCTCATCAAGAATATCGAGCAGCGCAAGCAGACGATTTTGAAAGTCTGTTACAGCATCATCGAGCGCCAGCGAGATTTCCTGGAGCACGGAATTGACCATCTCAAACCTATGATGATCAAGGAAGTGGCAGAAGAGATCGGCGTACATCCCTCAACCGTGAGCCGCGCTGTCTCCAGCAAGTACACGCACACACCGCAAGGCGTCTTTGAGCTCCGATACTTCTTCAGTGAGAGTGTGAACGGACCTGAAGGCGGTGGAACGTCGCTGCTGATCCTCAAGCGGCGCGTGAAGAAATTGATCGAAGAGGAAGATCCGGCGCATCCGCTGACGGACGACCAGATCACACGGGTTCTGCAATCGCAAGGCATCCAGGTCACGCGCCGTACGGTGGCCAAGTACAGGGAAGACATGCGCATTCCCAGCACGCACCAGCGCAGAGTCAAAGACTGAGGTGAAAAAAGTAAGCGCCCAGCAAGCGCTGTCGTACTGAAGCTGTCGCAAAGCAAGCGCCGCTCCACCTGGATTTGCAGTCCAGGCGTCGGTCCCCCAATTAGTCGCACCAACGATTTCGAGGAGGGAACCACATGATCGTAGAATTCACCGGCAGGCAGTATGAAGTCACTCCGGCAGTCCGAAAGCAAGTTGAGCACGGGTTGGAAAAGCTGCAAAAAATCCTCGGCAAGACCTTCGATACCCACGTGATCCTCGCGACAGAAAAGAAACGCAACATCGCCGAGATCACCATTACTATCCGCAATAATTCATTCGTAGGCATGGCCGAAGCGGCAGAGATGTCGCAGGCCGTCGGCGAGGCTATTGATAAAGTCGATCGGCAAGCGGTCAAATACAAAACCAAATTTCGCGCCAGAAAACGCTCTGCGCGGAAGGCCAGCGCGTCCGCGGCGTGGAATGGTCAGGCGGACGGTCAGGCGCCCACAGAACAAAAGATGGCGGTGGGAATTTCAGAGAGCACAGCCGTCGATGTAGTCATCCATTCTTTCCCCATGACTTCGCGAGTGACCGAAGCCCATGTGGTGAGGTCCGATGAGGCGGTTGCGCTGAGGCCGATGACCGTGGAAGAAGCGGTCAAAGAGGCCGAATTCCGTGATCGCGAGGTCTTCGTTTTCCGCGACACGCAAGGCAAAGTGAAAGTCTTGCACAGGAAACGAAACGGCAAGATGGAGCTGATCGAAGCGCCGTAATTCAAGACAGGTCTTCAATATTGGGGCACAGCGATGTGCCCCAATTTACTTTATGCACAACAACGAAACCGATGTTCAGGTGTTACCATCTTGACCATGCCCTCCCGGCAAAAATCAAAGAAAAAGTCGAGCGTCGTTGGTCGACTCAAAGGTACCTCGAAGAACGGCACGCGTCGTTCGCGCAATGAGTTGGTGGTTATCACCGGCATGTCCGGTTCGGGCAAGGCGTCCGTCCTCAAGGCCTTTGAAGACCTTGGATACTACTGTGTAGATAATCTTCCCATCGAATTGATCCCGCAGTTCGCCGAGCTGGCGCAAAACTCTGAATACGAACGCACCGCGCTCGTCGTGGACATCCGCGAAGGCGGCCAATTTCGCAAGCTACCTAACATTTTGAAATCGTTGAAGAAACGATTGCAGACAAAGATTATTTTCTTGGAAGCATCAGAAGACGCGCTGATCCGGCGCTTCAGCGAGACACGACGTCCGCATCCGCTGGGAAAATCGCAAACTGTGTCGCAGGCGATAGCCACGGAGCGCGACCAGCTCAATGAGATTCGCAATGCGTCCGACTTCATCATCGACACGTCGAAATTCAATGTCCACGATCTGCGGTCGCACGCATTGGACAAATTCCGCCGAAATGCCGGCGAGAATGCAATCGCCGTCTCCTGCCTTAGTTTCGGGTACAAGCACGGCGTCCCTCAGGATTGCGACCTGCTTTTCGACGTCCGCTTCCTGCCTAATCCGCACTTTATTCCCGAACTGCGGCCGTTTACGGGACGGGATGCCAAGGTTGCGAAATACGTCCTCTCATTTCCGCAATCACGAGAGTTCATCGATCGCGTCTCCAAGATGCTGATTTACCTGCTGCCGCACTATGTGAAGGAAGGCAAGAGCTACTTGACGATTGGTTTCGGATGCACCGGCGGACAGCACCGCTCGGTGTTGATTGCCGAAGAGGTGCGCAAGCGGCTGGCCGCGGCGAAATACAACGTCAGCGTCACGCACCGAGATTCTCCGGAGTAAGGCAGCCTTTAGCACTGAGCAATTAGCATTTAGTGACACCTTGCCGTGCTGTCTAAACTCCCACTAGTAAGCGCCCAAGCCATTCGCGGCTAGATGCTAAGTGCTAGCAGCTAACTGCTATAGAATAGCCCTTTCGCTCTCATGCACAGAATTCTCCGACTCCTGCGCTATGTCCGCCCTTATGGGTTGCATCTGCTCGCGTCCGTGTTGCTGATGGCGATGGTCGGGCTATTTGACGCGTTTCGGGTACTGCTGATTCGCCCCATATTCGACCGCGTTCTGGATCCCACCCTGCACGTAGGGGACATCCCTCTTTTCACGATTCCCCGCACCGGGTACAGCATCAACTTGCAGCAGTTCGTCCCTTCACATTTTCACAATGATTGGGTCGTCGTGGCGTTCGCGTTGGTCGCCGGAACGGTGCTGAAGGGCATCTGCGATTATCTGGGCACTTACCTGGTGAACTACGCCGGATTCGGATTGATTACAGATCTGCGCAATGATCTTTACGACGCCATCCTGCGGAGGTCCGTCGGGTTCTTTCATCGACACTCAACCGGTAATCTGCTGTCCACCATCATCAATGACATCGAGCGCGTGCAGTTTGCGATGTCATCCGTTCTGGGCGAATTCCTGCAGCAGCTCTTCACGCTGATCTTCACGGCAGGCGTTGTCATTGTGCTTGGGGGCAAGCTGGCGTGGGTGTTGGTGCTGTTCATCCCCTTCATAGTTTTTTCAGCAGGGAAGATCGGCCGCAGGGTCCGCACCACGACGCGCAAAGGACAGGACAAGCTCGCCGACATCCAGCACATCCTCCATGAAACCATCACCGGCAATCGCATCGTGAAGGCTTTCGGTATGGAGTCATGGGAGCTGGCGCGCTTCCGCGGTGCAGCCAGAAAACTTTTCCGCGCAAATCTGCGGTCCGTTCGTGCGCAGGCGCTGAGTTCTCCGCTCATGGACATAATCGGCGCGGTCGCTATCGCCATGCTGTTGATGCTGGGGCGCGACCGCATCAAGTCCGGCATGTTCACCGCCGGCGGATTCCTCACCTTCATCGTCGCGGTCTTTAAGCTGTATGATCCCGTCCGAAAATTTGCGCAGTTCAATAACAACTTTCAGCAAGCGCTGGGAGCGTCGCAAGACATATTCAAATTCATGGACGCGCAGGACGACGTGAAGCAGCGGTCCGGCGCGATCGCGCTGAACGGATTTAAAGACAGCGTCCGCTTCGAAAACGTGGGATTTTCGTATACCGATGACATCGGCCAAACTCAGCAGATTCTTCGCAACATCAATCTCGACGTGCGTGCGGGAGAGGTCATCGCATTCGTTGGATCAAGCGGCGCAGGCAAGACGACTCTCGCCAACTTGATTCCCCGCTTCTTCGATGTCGATGGCGTTTATGACGGCAATGGCAATCGCAGTGGCGGGCGGATACTGATCGACGGCCACGACCTTCGCGACCTGACGCTCTCTTCGCTACGTGCGCAGATCGGTATCGTCACCCAGGAGACCATCCTGTTCAATGACACCGTGCGCAACAACATCGCTTATGGACAGCCGGGCGTCTCCAACCAGCGCGTGATCGACGCCGCCAAAGCGGCACTGGCGCATGACTTCATTATGCGCATGCCTAATGGATATGACAGCGTCATCGGCGAGCGCGGCACCCGACTCTCCGGCGGGGAGCGCCAGCGCGTTGCCATCGCCCGCGCGTTATTGAAGAACGCGCCTATCCTCATCCTCGACGAAGCTACTTCGTCACTCGATACCGAATCAGAGTCGCTGGTGCAATCGGCATTACAAAACCTGATGGAAGGCCGAACAGTATTTGTGATTGCGCACCGCCTCTCAACCGTCCGCCATGCCAACAGGATCGTAGTCTTGGAAAAGGGTACGATTGCAGACGAAGGTTCACACGATGAGTTGGTCGCCCGGCTTGGCACCTACAAACGACTCTATGATTTACAGTTTGTGGACATAGGATAGGAACTGTTCATGCCCATACGATCGATGACCGGATTCGCGCAAGTACGCTCGCAGATTGCCCTCGCGGCTGACGACTCAAGCGAACAACTTGCGTTCACGTTGTCATTGAAATCGGTCAATCATCGCTATCTCGATCTGCAGATGCGCATGCCATCGGATACCGACGGCCTGGAGATGAAACTCCGTCGATTGCTCAAAGAGCGAATCGCTCGCGGACATGTTGACCTCACACTCAGCATCGATCGAGGCGCCGCCGGAGCCATGCAATTGAACAAAGATATGGTTGCGGGATACGTGAAAGCGTTTCGCGACGCCGCCAAGGAATTCGCCGTCGTCCCCGCTGAGCCTGATCTCAACGCCATCCTCAGAATGCCGGGAGCGCTTACCGGGGCGGTCGGTGTGATGGATGAGGCCTTTGAAAGTGCCGTGCTCGCGCGTGCGGAGGAGGCCATTGTCCGGCTGAATGAGATGCGCGAAGAGGAAGGCCGAGGGATGGAGCACGAGTTGCGTCGGCGAATGGCTGCCCTTTCCAGTGTGACAGATGAAGTTGCGCAATTGCGTTCGGCCGTCTCCCGCGCTTACCTGGAGAAAGTACAATCGAGGATGAACGAGCTAATCGCCGGAAAGGCTGATGCCGACCGCATCCTGCAGGAAGCGGCGATGCTCGCCGAGCGCAGTGACATCGAAGAAGAGCTGGTGCGACTGAAGACCCACATCCGGCATTTTCTCGGGCTGCTGGACACGGGTGGCGAGGTCGGAAAGAAACTGGATTTCCTCTTGCAGGAGTTGAACCGCGAGGCCAACACGTTGCTCTCGAAGACCTCAGGTGTCGCCGGTGAAGGGCTGCGGATCACAGAGTTGGGCCTGGCGATGAAATCCGAAATAGAGAAGGCACGCGAACAGATACAAAACCTTGAATAGCAGTTACGACCTACAAAATGGCAGGCATCCTCTTTATCATTTCCGCGCCTTCCGGCTCCGGCAAGTCAACGCTGGTGAACGAACTGCGCCGGATCGTTCCGAACCTGGAGTTTTCCATCTCCTACACCACCCGCGCGCCGCGTGGCAGCGAGCGCAACGGTATGGAGTATTACTTCATCACCCGTCCGGAATTCGAACGCATGATTGCGCATGATGAATTCCTGGAATACGCCGAGGTCTTTGGCTGCGACTACTACGGTACTGCCCGGCGGTTCCTTCAAGAGGCCACAGCTCGCGGTAAAGACTTGCTGCTTGACATCGATGTCCAAGGAGCGGCCCAGGTCAAGTCCAGAGTGCAGAATTCGGTGGGGATACTCGTCGTGCCACCGTCCCGGCAAGTATTGGAAAAACGGCTGCGGACCCGCAGCATCAGCGAGGGATCGGTGTCAGATGAGGTCATCGAGCGCCGCCTGACCGAGGCGCGAAAAGAAATTGAGAATTTTCCAAATTACGACTATATTCTGGTCAACGACCGTCTAGAAGATTCGGTGGAGCTGTTGGAATCGATCGTGCTCTCTGAGCGCCTGAAAAGCTCTGGAAAAGTCCTCTCTCCCGAGGAAGTCCGAATGGTCCAGACCGCCGAGCAGTGCCTGCAAACCGCCAAAACGACCAGCAGCAAGTTGAAAGAGGTGCTGGCGTCGTTCGCGCCCGCAATTTCGGGCTGAAAGTAAGAGGTTTTGCCGCATGGAGATGGAAGGTTTTGACAGCAAGTATCGTTACATCCTGGTAGCTGCCCGGCGAGCGCGACAATTGCAATCCGGCGCTCCGGCGCTGGTAAAGACGGCTTCACGAAAGGCCAGCAAGATTGCGCAGGATGAGATTCATGCCGGCCTGGTGAATTACACGGTCACCCCTACGCCCAAGCAAGAACTCGCCACAGCAGCCGATTTCTTTGACGGCGGCAGCCGGTAAAGCGTGAGCGGACGGTGCGCGCCGTCCTGCGCGTGACCAGTCGCGAGGGTGAAGCGGCCTGCCGCGGAACCCTATAATAGGAGCGGCTTCCGTTGAATCGGAACGCCCCGCGTTAGCATCGCATAACCTATGAAAGTAGCTCTTGGCGTTACTGGCGGAATCGCCGCCTACAAGGCCGCTGAAATTGTGCGCCTGCTCCAGGACTGCAATGTCCAGGTGCAGGTGGTAATGACGCGCTCCGCGCAGGAGTTTGTGCGCCCGCTGACCTTCGCCGCGCTGACCGGACGGAAAGTCATCACCGGCATGTTCGGACCGGAGGGAGCGGAATCCGTTCCCAATCTCGATTCCGCGGTCGAACACATCGCCGTTGCCCAAGAGATCGATGCGCTCGTTGTTGCGCCCGCGACAGCAGACACTATCGCGAAATTCGCCCAGGGCATCTCTGACGATTTTCTTTCCACGCTCCACCTCGCAACCAAAGCACCAGTGATTATCGCCCCAGCGATGAATGTGAACATGTGGGAGCATCCGGCGACGCAGGCGAATCTTGCCATTTTGCGCGAGCGCGGTGTTCACATCGTCGAACCTGATAGCGGATATCTCGCGTGCGGCATGATCGGTTCGGGACGACTCGCCGCGAATGAGACCATCGTCTCCGCCGTGATGGACGCCCTGCACGCCACCCGCGAGCTTGCCGGTGAGACCGTATTGATCACTGCGGGACCGACGCGGGAGCCAATCGATCCTGTCCGCTACATCGGCAACCGCTCCAGCGGCAAGATGGGATATGCGTTGGCGGAAGCTGCGCTACGAATGGGCGCGAAGGTGATCCTGGTAAGCGGCCCCACTGCGCTGACGCCGCCTGAGCCTGTCGAATTCATCGCCGTTCAGACCGCGGAAGAGATGCGGACCGCGGTGCTCAGCAAGCTTGAGCAAGCGACCATCGTCATCAAGGCAGCCGCCGTGTCCGATTACAAACCCAAACAAGTTGCCGGCCAGAAGATCAAGCGCAAAGGCCCCGTCACTTTGGAATTGGAACCTACGGTGGACATTGCCGCCGAAGTGGGCAAACAAAGGGACCGCCAGATTGTCATCGGATTCGCCGCAGAGACAGAAAATGTGATTGAGAACGCGCGCAAGAAATTGAATTCGAAATCGTTGGACGCTATCGTGGTGAACGACGTTTCCATTCTGGGTATCGGATTCGATTCTGAAGACAACGCCGTGACTATTCTTACCGCGAATGGAGAGATTGAGGTTCCGAAGGCCAGCAAGCAACAGATCGCGCTGGAGATCCTGAAAGTAGTCTCGACTCTTAAGCAACGACGCTCGGTCCCGCAAAGAACCAGCCGTTAAAATCAAAAGATAGATGACCCCACTCACTCCAGAAGCCAAGAAGGCGATATCGGCTCGCGTGCAGTTTTACCGCGAACTCGGCATCCACAGCTTTTATCGGCGCAGCGAAGCGCCACCACTCGAAGACCAACCCATAATGGCCAAGACAAGCTCTGCTACATCCGCCGCCAAAGCAAAACCTCTTCCTGTCATTCAACAAGTTTCAAGCGAGAAAGGCGAACTGCTCGACGCCGTCCGCGCCGACATCGGTGATTGCACCCGTTGCCGCTTGTCCAAGGAGCGCACGAATATTGTTTTCGGCACAGGCAATCTGGATGCCGACATCATGTTCGTCGGCGAAGGCCCTGGCGCCGATGAGGATGAACAGGGACTACCATTCGTCGGGCGCGCCGGACAATTGCTCAATAACATGATTTCCGCGATGGGCATCCAACGCGAGGACGTGTATATCGCCAATGTGGTCAAGTGCCGTCCACCCGGAAACCGCACGCCGGAGCGCGATGAGTGCGACACCTGCTCTCCGTTCCTCATGCAGCAGATCGAGATCATTAAGCCTAAGATCATCGTAGCGTTGGGCGCGGTGGCTGCAAAAAACCTGCTGGGATTGAATGATTCCATGGCCAATCTTCGCGGCCGCATCTACGATTTTAAAAACACAAAACTGGCCGTTACTTACCATCCGGCGTATCTCCTGCGAGATCCGCGGCAGAAGGCGGAGGCATGGAAAGACTTGCAGATGGTGATGAAACATTTGGGAATGACCGCGCCCGCAGGCAAGAATGGCTGATACGCCTCAGCTCAATCTAAGCGACAAACTCTTCGCGCTATTGCGGATACTGCACACTGCCATGCTGGTGATGGCGCTGTTTTACGTCGGTGTCGGCGAGATCGCGCGTGGGCGCAGGACTCAGGAGTCGAAGGTATTCTACTTAGCACTTCTGGTGGCAGCCCTCGTCGAAGTTGCTGCTGTTCTGTACATCCGCCTGTCGTTGGTCCCCAAAGCTGAGCAAGTGCTGCAAACGGATTCGGAAAACAAATCTGCGCTGATGAGCCTGCGCAAGTGGTACGTGATCTGTTTTGCGCTGAGCCTTGGAGTCGCATTCTACGGACTGGTGCTGCGCATCATGGACGCGCCATGGCAGAAGGCCGGCCTCTTTTATGTAGTTGGGTTTGTGCTGATCCTGATGTGTAGTCCGCGAAAGCCGATGTGATTATGTTGCTTCTAGAGTAAGCCTCGGGCTACCAAACTTCGTTGCCAACGGGCTTGCCGGTCTTGATTTCACGATGACGATTCTTCGGAGTGATTCCAGCCACAAGGTGTCGAATTGTGGGCTGCGGGCGCAGAGCGCGAACCAGGACGCATCCCGGTTTATGCACAACCAATTCGATCAGGTCTCCGGCCCGCCAGAGAGCGTCCTCCGCTAAGTCCTTGGGAATCCGCACAGCCAGGCTGTTGCCCCATTTTGCTAAATGAGTTTTCATCATATTGCTTTCGGACTGCCCTGTTGAATATACATCTCACCGCTCCTGATGCAGCTAACATCCTGCAATATCAATAGATGTAATGCCGCATGTTCCCCGCTCTTGTAAACTCAACTAACCCATGCCGGAATTCTGCGACGTTGCCCTCCCCGTTCCGCTGGAGATGACTTTTACCTACCGCGTGGGTGAAGCCACTCCGGTTGTTGGCGGTCGCGTGCTGGTTCCATTCCGCACCACGCGGCTCTCAGGCATCGTTACGGCGTTGCATGACACGCCTCCATCGGTCAAAGCCAAGTCTGTAATTATTGCCATCGATGCCGCTCCCGTTTTCGACGAGGCACTTCTGAAGCTCGGCAATTGGATCGCGCAGTATTACATTGCACCCATCGGCGAAGTCTTCCGCACGATGCTCCCGCTGATGGCGGAAGTAAAGCAGCAGTGGATGTACACCATCACCGAGACCGGCCACACGATGTTGTACGAATCGGCGACGGTTGGTTCATCGCGCAGGTCAAAGAAGTCAGTCGACGAGCAGATGCTGGAGTATGAGGTTCTGAATCACCTGGCCAGTGCGGGGGAAGAAGCTGTCCGCGAACAGACTTTGCGTTCTGCAACCGGCGCGAAGAAGGCGACGCTTGCGGACATGTTGCGCAAAAAATGGATCGCGCGTGAGGACACCTCGCACATCCGCGATGCCAGCCGCACGGTCAGAGTCGCAGTCCTGCGGCAAGCGCCGGCACCTCCGGATGCAAAAGAAGCTAAAAAGTTGAATGACAACCAGCAGGTCCTACTGCTTGCGCTCACCGTTGGCGGCGGACGGGTGCGCATAGAAGAGATGCACCGGTCGTGTTCCCAAGTCCCGCGAACAACCTTGCAGACTCTGGTCAAACGCGGTCTGGTTGAGATAGTTGAAGAGCCTGCCGATTTCTCCGTCTCCAGCATGCATTCCAAAGAGCCATTGGGATTCACTCTGAATGTCTCGCAAAAATCGGCGCTCGAAAAAGTGAATGCTGCCGTGGAAGCCGGAAAATTTTCCGTATCGTTACTGCATGGTGTTACCGGTTCCGGCAAGACAGCGATCTATCTTTCCGCGATGCAGCAAGTGCTGGCCGCAGGAAGGGCAGCCGTTCTGCTTGTTCCCGAAATAGGGCTCACCCCTGCCGCCGCTGCGAACCTTTATCGCATCTTTGGCGAGCAGGTCGCAATCCTGCACTCCGCGCTCTCAAATGACGAACGCGCCGAGCAATGGCATCGCATACACAACGGCGATGCCCGTATCGTGGTCGGCACGCGCTCGGCTGTTTTCGCGCCTGTGCGCGACCTCGCGCTGATCGTTGTCGATGAGGAGCATGACAGCTCTTACAAACAAGAGGAGACTCCGCGATACAACGCGCGCGACGTTGCCGTGATGCGGGGCAAGCTCTCCGGCGCGGCGGTCGTTCTCGGATCGGCAACTCCGTCCCTTGAGTCGTTCCACAACTCGCAAAAAGGCAAGTACGCGTTGATCGAATTGCGGGACCGCGTGGAAGCGCGTCCAATGCCAGAGGTGGAAATAGTCGATCTTCGCCAGGAATTTCAGCAGACCGGAGAGGACCAGATATTCTCGCGACGGTTGCTGGAAGAGTTGGGCCAGCGGCTCGTGCTGGGCGAGCAGGCGATCGTTCTGCTAAATCGCCGCGGTTATTCGGCCGTGGTGCTCTGCCGCAGTTGTGGCGAGACTGTGCAATGCAAGAACTGCGCGATCGCCATGACTCATCACAAGGGATCGCCGCGGCTGGAATGCCATTACTGCGGATACCGTTT
Source organism: Candidatus Angelobacter sp. (assembly GCA_025462835.1). Lineage (GTDB taxonomy): Bacteria > Acidobacteriota > Terriglobia > Terriglobales > Acidobacteriaceae > JAICLA01. Next base: position 23,764 of record JAOAPH010000022.1, read on the forward strand.
GCCCGTCCCGCATATTTGTCCCAAGTGCAATAGCGAGCACATTTATTTTCTCGGCACTGGATCAGAAAAAGTGGAAGACCGCCTGCATACTGCATTTCCGCAGGCGCGAATCGGGAGGCTTGATCGCGATACCGTTCGTGGACGACATGACTTCGAACGCGTGCTCAACCAACTGAATGCCGGAGAGCTGGATATTCTCGTGGGCACGCAGATGGTCGCCAAGGGGCACGACATCCACGGCGTAACGCTGGTCGGAGTCGTGGGCGCGGACTTCGCCCTGGGATTCCCAGACTTCCGCGCCGCTGAACGCACTTTTCAGTTGCTCACGCAGGTCGCCGGACGCGCAGGCCGCGGCTCCACGCCGGGTAAAGTGATCCTGCAAACGTTTTATCCCGAGCACTACGCCATCCAGTTTGCGCAGCAGCATGACTTCAACGGATTCGCCGCCAAGGAGCTTCAGTACCGCCGCTGGATGCACTATCCGCCATTCACTGCGGTCGCAAACCTGCTTATACGCAGCGACAAGCTTGACCTGGCGCTGCGATATTCCGGCGACATCGGGAAATGGGTTACGAATACAAGGATGGAAGGTGTTCGCGTGATGGGTCCGGCGGCTGCGCCCATCTCACGCCTGAAGCGCGACTACCGTTATCACTTTGTTCTCAAAGCACAGAGCCGAGAGAAGTTGAATGCCGTGCTTCGTGCGCTTCTGAATCATGCAGCCGAACGCGAGATTCCACGCACCAACATCATCGCAGACGTGGACGCCTTGTCATTACTGTAGATGCATTGACTGCCTTAGGATTTCATACAAGCTGCTTCCAGGAAATGGCTCGGGGACAAATGTCAGCAAAAATATCAGTGCCGCCATCAGTGCGAGATATCGGCGTTGCACGTTCAGGTCAGGCCAGATGGGCACGGGGGGATGTCGCCGGGTCAGTCCTATGCCGATGACCCAAAAGAGCCACCCCGGCCAATAGAAGAACGCGAGCGGAGCAAGCACCAGCATTGCGGCGGTAGATACTGGCTTGTGTGCCCGTGGATTCATTGCGTACACAATGTGTCCGCCGTCGAGCTGCCCGCCGGGAAGAAGATTGAATGCAGTGGCCAGCATTCCCACCCATGCCGCCAAGGCGATCGGATGCATGTACAACGATCCCATCGGAATCTGTGCCGCATTTCCAATGCTGAATTGGTGCAACAACCAATAGATGAACTCGAATATTAACGGCTGGCCCAACTGCACCGTCGCCGGATCGATTTCCGCAGGCAGCGGTCGCGAGAGAATGAGCCCCACCGCAGCCATCGGCACTGCGATCAGGAATCCTGCGATCGGCCCCGCAATGCCGATGTCGAACAGAGACGCCCTGGTGCGAAATGCCGACTTGATCTGTATGAAGGCCCCCATCGTGCCTATCGGCGTCGGTGCAGGAATGAAGAACGGAAGCGTCGCATACACGCGATTGCGGACGCTGTAGACGAAGTGTCCCATCTCGTGCGCCATCAGGATGCCCAGCAAGGTTGCAGAGAATGGAATTCCCAACAGCAATCGTGAAGGTTGCGCCCATATCCAGCGGATGGGGAAGAAAGATTCATCAGCGATAAACGTTGGCTGCCCGTTCAGGAAGTTGTCTTGCAAGCGCGCGCCGATGATCAAAGTCGTCAGTACGGTGAGCAGGAAGAGCAGCGCGTGCAGCCAGTAGCGACGATTGGGAGGATGCGTGATAAAAACTTCGCGGGGTGGGGGCTGCGATTGCGTGAAGGTAAATGAGGATCCGCCGTAGTTCATTGCGTCACCTTGGCTGGAATCCTCAGTTTGATGGCTAGTCTATAGATTGAAGTTCTTTGCCTGGTTTGAAGCGGACAGCTTTGCCCGGAGGGATATTCACTTCCGCACCGGTCCGCGGATTGCGGCCGATGCCGGTCTTTCGCGGACGCACATTGAACACGCCAAATCCGCGCAGTTCGATGCGGTCGCCTGTGGCCAGAGCTTTTTTCATGCTCTCGAATACGGTCTCAACCGCGGCTTCCGCCTTCGATTTGGTAATGCCGGTCTTGCTTACCACTTCGTTGATGATGTCCAGTTTGATCACGAAAGCGCTCCAACCTTCTCTTGTTGTTCCATAGTAACAGGCTGCGGCGTGCAGTCAAAGGCGTGTAAGCTGCGGATACTAAAGGCTCTGCGTGCCATTGTCAATGTCGCTGAATCGTCGTTAATATAGGAGTTCACTTCAACCCCTAATCTCCAACCAAAGAGCCACTTTTTACGCGAGAGGACATGAATGGCAATCAAGAGTGACCGCTGGATCCGCAGGATGGCGCTGGAGCATGACATGATCAGCCCTTTCAACGAAAAACAGGTGCGCGACGGCGTGATCTCCTACGGCCTTTCGTCTTACGGATACGATCTGCGCGTGGCTGACGAGTTCAAGATATTTACTAACGTGAACTCCACCACGGTTGACCCCAAGCATTTTGACGAACGCTCATTTGTTTCCGTCCAGTCCGAATGTTGCATCGTCCCGCCAAACTCTTTCGCGCTGGCCCGTTCTGTCGAGTACTTTAAGATTCCACGCGATGTGCTGACCATCTGCGTTGGCAAATCGACTTATGCGCGATGCGGGATCATCGTCAACGTCACTCCATTTGAACCAGAGTGGGAAGGTTTTGTGACGTTGGAGATCTCAAACAGCACTCCGCTTCCGGCAAAGATCTACGCCAACGAAGGACTCTGCCAGATACTCTTCTTCCAGTCTGACGAGCCGTGCGAGACCAGCTACGCGGACAAAAAAGGGAAGTACCAGGGACAGAAGGGGATCGTGCTGCCGAAGTTGTGATTGCTTATGTCCGCCGCAAAAGACGCCCAAGTCCCGCCGAAGTCAAATTCAGGATTCCACATGTCGCCGGAAGATTTCCGGCAGGCAGCCGAACAGCTCACGGAATGGATCATCGAGTACCGCACCGGGATTGAAAGATATCCGGTGAAGTCGCAGGTTATGCCGGGTGATGTCAGCAAATCACTTCCCGCGCACGCGCCAGCTTCTGGCGAGAGTTTTGACCAGGTTCTGAGAGACGTCCAGAAGCTGATACTGCCCGGCGTCACCAACTGGCAGTCGCCGAATTTCTTTGCTTACTTTCCCGCAAATGCTTCTGAGCCTTCCATGCTGGGCGACTTGCTCTCCTCCGCGATGGGTGTGCAGGGAATGCTTTGGGAAACAGGCCCAGCATGCACTGAACTTGAGATCGTGGTCCTGGATTGGCTTGCGGAGATGCTGGGATTGCCGCCACAATTTCATTCCCGCAACTCCGGTGGCGGTGTCATTCAGGACTCTGCGTCGAGTGCAACTTTGTGCGCCATCCTCAGCGCGCGCGAACGAGCAACCGATTACAGCTCCAATGAAAACGGGTGCCGGCAATCGCTTACGGCTTACACATCCGCGCACGCGCATTCGTCCATCGAAAAAGACATCAAGATAGCCGGTATCGGTCGGAAGAACCTTCGGCTTATCGAGGTCTCAGACGACTTCACCATGCGGACTGAGTTGCTCGAGAAAGCCATCGAGCAGGACAAGAAGGATGGGCACATCCCATTCTTTGTATGCGCGGCTGTAGGCACCACTTCGACTCTGGCCATCGATCCCGTCGAAGAGATCGGGCGCATTTGCCGCAAGCACAACGTCTGGCTGCATATCGACGCGGCCATGGCGGGTTCGGCGGCGATCTGTCCCGAATTCCGCCACATCCACAAGGGCATTGAGTTCGCTGACAGCTATGTCTTCGACGCCCACAAATGGCTCTTCACTAATTTCGATTGCAGTTGTTATTACGTCGCCGACCGCTCGCAGTTGATCAACACCCTGAGCATCACTCCGGAGTATCTGCGCAATACAGCCAGCGAATCCGGCGCGGTCACCGACTTCCGCGATTGGCACGTTCCCTTGGGACGCCGATTCCGCGCGCTAAAGCTTTGGCTCGTGATCCGCCACTACGGAGTCGAGGGCCTTCAATTCCACATCCGGCAGCATGTCGAACTGACGCAATGGCTGGTGGAACAGGTAAAAGCCGATGCGCGATTTGAGATCGCCGCACCCCCAAGTTTAAATCTCGTGTGTTTCCGGTTGAAGGGATCAGACGAACAAAATCAGCAGCTTATGACCGCACTCAACAAGAGCGGAAAGATGTACCTCTCGCACACGCGGTTGAATGGGAGATTTGTGATCAGGCTCTGCGTGGGGCAGACGCGAACAGAGCGCAGGCATGTAGAACAGGCTTGGGAGATGATCAAGGCGGAAGCGGAAAAGCTCGGCTGATCTGTCTATTTGCGGATTTCTTCTGAACTCTTGTAGATGTAACGGATCGCTGGCTTGTAGATCAGCAGACCTGATCTTCCATTGCGGCTCAGCTTGACGCAATTTTTGTCATACCACTCAATGGTCCCCACCAGGGTCTCGCCATTCGTGAGCATTAACGTCATCGGCGTCTTTGCCTGTATCTGTTTCTGGAAGTAGAACATCTCCGCGTGCGTCTGGTCGGTAGGCGCTGATTTCCGGCCTACTGCCGTCTTCTCCGGACGAGCGACATTGCTCACAGTCCGCTCGTGCTGGGGCAATGTGGGACGTATCAACTTGCGGCTGACAAACTCGTCCTTTTCGGCTTCACGCGCCCGTGCTGCTCCGGTGGATTCGGGGTTCGACTTCATCGACAGGAAAACTCCATTCGACCTTCACGCAGACACTACTGCCTGCGCCTATTACGAGATTGTTATGCGTTTTCGCTAACCTATCACATGCGCGGACTCGCGGGCAAAAGACAGAACACCTTAGAGTCGCTGTTTGTGTTGTCGTTTCTATTTTTCGATCGCGGTAGCGAAGGCATCGAGCGAGAGCGAGCGTAGCAGATTCCGCCGCATGCCTGATTCCACTTGGCCCAGCTTTTGTGAGGCCTGCACGATCCACTCAAACTCAAGTTGAGCGGCAAGCTTCTTCAGCTCCGGTAGGATGTCCGTGTTCCGCACCAGCTCCGGCGCATTCGATTGGATGAACAACAAGTCTTCGAGCAACGAGTAAAGCGCGCGCACTAACTGTTCGGTCTTGTCTTTCCCCTCTGCTCCGGCGCGATAGGTTTCCGTGATCCGAAACAGAGGAGAGTGGTCATCGCTCTGAATGGAGGACTGCAATATCGCCATCGCGTCTGCCCTGCCTGCGGAGTACGCAGCCACATCGAAATTGCGCGCTTTGCCGATCGCGCCGCCAGAAAGCCGTGCGACGAGTTGCCGCTGCCGCACATTCCACTCTGGCTGTTCCGCCGCAAGATACTGCTCGATAACAGTTGTGGGCAGCGCTCCTAACGTGAAGGAGATACATCGCGAGCGGATGGTCGGCAGCAGCTCGCCGGCGTTGGTTGTCAGCAGGAAGATGGTGGCGAAATCCGGCGGCTCTTCCAGGATTTTCAGCAACGAATTTGCCGCCTCTTTCATGAACGCCGAATCGGTAAAAATATAAACGCGGCGACGCGCTTCCGCTGGCTTGTAATAGATTGTCTCGATCACCCGCCGCACCTGTCCCAACTTGATCAGCATCTGAGGCGGATCGGGCGGAATCGCCAGTACTTCAGGATGCGACTGCACGAAAATGCGCGTGTCCTTCTTGTCGGCGTCGCGCAGGTTCTCCCGCGCCTCCACGGCCTCGGCGAACCGCGTGTTCAAGTCGTCGGATTCGGCGATGCGCGTGCAGTTGGAACATCGCCCGCAATAATCTGGCAGCCCGTTAGCGTCGATCACCGGCTGAAGACAATTCATCGTCTTCGCCAGCATCTGCGCGAGGGTGTATTTTCCCGCGCCTTCTGGTCCAGCCAGGATCACTGCATGGGGAAAGCGGTCGCGCGCCAACATCTCGCGAAGGCGCGTGACTATCTCCCGATTGCCATGGAAATCGTTGAAGCTCAAGAATTCCTCGCTGTTGTAAGCACCCGTTTGCGGAATGCTTTCATGATCTCCTGATGGACTGCTGCTATCGATTGCGTCGCATTCACTTTCACCACTCGCGACGGCTCGCGCTTCGCAATGGCAAGATAGGCTTTCAGCACGCGGTCAAAGAATTCTCCCGCCTCCATCTCGAAGCGGCCTTCATCAGATTTACCCGCGTCGCGTTTTCGGTCTTCGCGTTTGCGCGCCCGGTGGACGCTCGCCGCGTCAGAGATCATGAGGATGGTGAGATCAGGTTGCAGGTTACCGCATAATACTTTGTGCAACTGCAAAACGGCCTTCGCCCCAAGCTGTCGACCGCCTCCCTGATATGCCTCTGACGAATCAGTGAATCTGTCGCACAAGACAAACTTGCCCTGCTTCAATGCCGGCAAGATCACCTGATGGATTTGCTGCGCCCGTGAAGCGAACATCAGGGCTAACTCCGCCAAGGGCGCCAGCCCCGCCGTGCGCGAATCCAGCAGAACAGCGCGAATCTTCTCGCCGATAGCCGTCCCGCCCGGCTCGCGGGTGATGAGGACATCACGCCCTTCGCTCTGCAGCGCGGTGGCCAGCTTCTCCAGTTGCGTCGTCTTTCCGCTGCCGTCGAGGCCTTCGAAGGTAATGAATTTGCCGCGTTTGCTGGTCATCAGGATGGGATCAGGGTTCTCACGAAATCATATCATCGCGTTCCCGCCGGCAAGCTTAGGTGCTCCCGTGCTATGCTGCGCGCATCGAAAATCTGTGGAGGCTCCCAATGCGTCTGGGTGACGACATTGATGATTACTGCTCGCGATGCAAGCGTTCCACCGATCATTCCATCGTCTCGATGGTTGGCGAAGAGGTGAGCAAGGTGCGATGTCGCACCTGCAACAGCGAGCACAATTTCAAACACAACAAAGGCAGCAAAGAGATGACCGCCAAAGAGGCATTCGATAAAGTGCTGGCCAGCGTCACCGGAGCGCAGCAGTCAGTTCCGGAAACTACAAAAACCAAACGTCGCAAGAAATAACCTACTCGACTGCTCCTTGAAGTAAATCCGTCTCGTACGCGATCTCTCGCGGGTTAGATGCAGCCACTAGATGAAATTTCTCTACCGGCCCCGTCTTACGCATCCTGCCCTCGAACAATGGAAACAGTGGAGCCTGCGTAGTGTGTTGCTTGAACGCCTCGATCTTCTTTTCAAAATATTCGGCAATATCTATGGTCGCGGTCGCGGGTGGCAATGAGACCGGCTGGCGGTCCGGCAGAATGAAATCAGCCGTCGCGTAGTACAACTTCTGCGCCTGATGCGGCTGCAACTTGTCCTTCTCGAGCTGTTCCACAAACCGGTTGCTTCTTCCTGCCCAGTGAAATGCCGCTGTCGCGAAAAGCGATGCCATCGAGTGGTCAGGATGCGCGGTGACCCCTCCTTCGCTGCCAAACGTCAGGATCACGTGCGGACGAATCTGCCGGATGCGCCGCGCCAAGACCTCCACAACCGAGTAGAAATCGAGCTTATCCAACCCGGCATCGGGATAGTCCAAGACTTCGCCCTGGGTCACTCTCAGCAGCTCACAGGAACGCGCAAACTCCTGCCGGCGCAACCTCGCCAACTCCTCTCCTGAAGCCGCATTCCCGCGGTGCCTGGCTGCCTGCCCCGGAGTCAGGCAGGTGACGAATGTCTCCACTCCACGATTCCGATACAACAGCAGCGAGCCACCGAATCCACCCGCCTCATCGTCAGGATGAGCAGTGATGCAAAGCAAACGAACCATGGTCACCCTTCAAAATTACTTGCGACCCCAGGCAAACACTAGGCGCAAATCCGGCACCTTACACTTTAGCAGGACATCATGCTCGGCCGGATCTCAGTGCAAACACTCCCACCGCTTCTCGCAATCTCATTGTCCTTTTTGGCTTTGCTGCCGCTTGCTGCCGTCCAATCGCAAGCGCAGTCCGATGATTCCGGAGCGCAGCTGCATGCTGCCATGCCCCTCGGCGGAGACTCCATGCTCCTGCAACCTTCGAACCAGCGCCTGAACATGCTGGCGACGGTGGAAGCGAAAGATTTTGACAACATAAAACTTACCGGCAACGGCCGTTCCCGAAAGGTCACCGACCTGAGTGGAAATCCTGTCAGCTCGTTTCCGCGCGAACTGACGTTTCGATTCACGATCGGTTCTCGCACCATCAAGCAAGAGACATCAGCCTACACAGTGAATACGCCTGTCAGCTTGGACAAGTTCCAATCCAACCTGCATTTTCGCCTCAAGGTTTTCCGCGGCATTGAGGTGCAGAACTTCGATCCGGCGGAAGCAAAAATCGTCGGCATTCCCCCTCAAGTCCCCTGCGACGAGCGCATCTATCGCGTCACCTTTTCACTGCCGGAGATTCCCGTTTCTGACAGGATGATGCTGGAAGTGCTGGACGAGGCTGGCGCCCGCGTCGCCAAATTCCATCTCCAATTGATGTGACTGAAGCTTTAGACGCGAGCCCCGGAACTACCCTCCGGCTTCGGCCACCTTCGTCAGCACGGCTTCCGGATCGACCACGCCTTCTTCCAACTCATCCATCATGAAGGCCAGCATCTCCTGTGACTGCTGCGCCTCCCACACCGGGGCGAACGTCCGCCGATGCAACTCACATGGCCCGTGTTCGCGCAACGCGGCCAGGTGCTTGGGCGCGCTGTAGCCTTTGTTGGACGCCAGATCGTATTGGGGATACGTCGGAGCCAGTTCGCGCATCGCGCGGTCCCGCTCGACCTTGGCGATGATCGATGCCGCCGCAATGGACGCGCTGAGTGCGTCACCATGAATGATCTTGGTCTGAGCCACGCGGTTCTCAGCGGAAGGGAAGTCGACAACCATCGCGTCCACCAGCAGATGGTCGGGAACGGTTGCAAGCTGCATTACCGCATTCAGCATAGCCAGCCGCGATGCATGATAAATGTTGATAGAATCGATAGTCGCTACATCGACGAAGGCGATGCTGATCGCCACCGAGTGCTCGCGGATGCGCTTAGCCAGCGACTCGCGCTTCTCTTGCGATATCAGCTTGGAATCCCGCAGCCCGCGAATGCGGTAATCCTGCTCCAGGATCACGGCCGCGGCCACTACAGGGCCAAACAGGCAGCCCCGGCCGACTTCGTCCACGCCGGCCACCAGCTTGGCTCCAGCAGCCCAGGCCTTCTTCTCAAATTTCAGGGTGCATTTCAGGCGCTTGAGCAGGCGCATCTTTGCCGCGGCCGCGGAAAGTTTCTTCGCAACAACAACCGGGAGAGCGCCTTGATCAGAAGAAATTTCGGAAGACATCTACACGCGCCAGGGTAAACGAAAGCTGTTGTCAGTCTCACGCGAAATCGGCTCCGATGCAATAGGGAATTGCGCCGAAGCCGGATTAAGATCTAGTCGTGCACAGCAGCACCTTTGAAGGTGTCATCCCGTAGCGGAGCGGAGGGATCTGCTTTTAGCCCGATCTAACCACTAACCACTAGCCACTGACCACTGCTACCGCGCTACTTCCACTTCCTTCAAACGAGCGGACTTGCCCTTCAGTGCGCGCAAGTAGAACAGCTTGGCGCGGCGAACCTGGTTCGAGCGCAGCACTTCCACGCGGTCAATGACCTTGGAGTGAAGCGGGAAGATTCTTTCCACGCCTTGTCCAAAGCTCATCTTGCGGACGGTGAAGCTGGCGTGAGGGCCGTTCTTCTTTTTGATCAGAGTCCCTTCAAAGGCCTGCACGCGCTCTTTGTCGCCTTCTTTGATCTTCACGTGGACGCGCACGCTGTCTCCCGGCTTCATTACGGGAAGGTCAGTACGCTGCAATTTGCTGGCAAGCTTCGCCATGATCGGATGAATTGACATATTTCTTTCCTCGTTAGTTTCCTGTCGCCCGTTCCGTTCGGATCTGGGCGATCAATTTCTTGTCTTCCTCGCTCAATTCGGCCTGCTCCAACAGGTCAGGACGATTGCGCAACGTCTTTTCCAACGCCTTTTTGCGGCGCCACTTTCGAATCTCTACATGGTTGCCGGAACTCAGAACCTCCGGCACCCCCATCCCGCGAAACTCCGCAGGCCGCGTGTAATGCGGATAATCCAGCAACCCGCCCGATGTGCAAGTGGAACTCGGAACACCGTCGCCCGAATTCACCGGCTCCGTACGGGAGCTGAAACTCTCCTGCTGGTTCGACGCCGCATTACCCAGCGCCCCCGGCACCAATCTCGCGACTGCATCCACGATGATCGCCGCGCCCAGCTCACCGCCGCTGAGAACAAAGTTGCCGACCGAGATCTCGCGGTCCGCCAAAGCTTCCGCGATACGCTCATCCACGCCCTCATACCGGCCACAGACGAGGACTACTCGGTCCAACGTTGCCAACTCTTCCGCAACACCCTGGTCGAAGATCCGACCTTGTGGCGAAAGCAGTATTACCGTTTCCTTGCTCGCCAACTCTAATCGCTTTTCCTGCGCCGAAATTCCCAGCGCTTCCACACATTCGAAGATGGGCTCAGCCTTCAGCACCATTCCTTCGCCACCGCCAAAAGGACGGTCATCTACCGTCTTGTGGCGATCATGCGTGTGCGCCCGCAAATCCTGTACCGCAACTTCAATCAATCCAGCTTCGCGCGCCCGGCGCACAATTCCGTAGTCCAGCGGTCCGCGAAAAAAGTCCGGAAAAATCGTGACGATGTCGAATTGAATCATTGATCCATTGACTCATTGGCGCATTGAGCCGTTCTTCAATGAATCAATGGTGCAATCATCCAATGATTCAATCTCTCTGTTGCTGTTTCTTCTCATCTTGCGAGAGCGGCGCGTCCAACTCCAGCAGCCCCTCAGGCAATTCCATCTCGATCCGTTTTGCCACCGTGTCCAGCTTTCGCAGAAATTGTGCCGCGTAGGGAATCAGATGCTCCCTCGTCCCAGCGACCACAACCAGCGTCGGTGCCTCTCCGGCGCCAAACTGAACATCTTTCACCGCGCCAACTTCTTTCGGCTCACCTTGCGAACCGGCAAAATCCCAAACCACGCATCCGATTAATTCGCTTACAAATGCCGCGCCCTCTTCCAACTCTGCGCGCTCGCCGATAGGAATCTGCAACTCGCATCGCAGAAGCTTTTCAGCATCATCAATGGAATCGATTCCCACAAACTTCAAAACCATCCAGCCTTTATGCGGCCAATGATCTTCTACCTGCAACTCGCGACGGCTTCCATCTTCAGCCAGCGCAAACAATCTCTTCCGCTCGGCAAATTTCTCCGGGAAGTCAGTGTAGAGGTCGGCCGCAACTTCGCCATGCCGCCCCTGCGTCTTCGCCACCCGCGCGATGGTGACATAGACTCCGCTGCCTTCGCCTTCACTTGCCAAGCCGATTACTCAGCGCTTGGCGCGCCGGCATCGTCTTGTTCATCTTCGACGATCTCCAGCGTGCAGCGCGTGTTCAACTTCGAGGCCGCCGCATCCAGCAGCGTCCGCAATGACCGCACCGTGCGGCCCTGCTTCCCGATGACCTTGCCCACGTCCTTCTGCGCGACGCGCAGGTTCAGGACCGTGCCACCCGACTGCTTCACTTCCTCAACGCTCACCTGCTCCGGATGCTCCACCAGGAACTTCACTACCTCAACCAGCAGCTGCTGAAGATTCACAGCAGAGGCGGTCTCCGTCGCGCGCACTTCCGCGGCGACAGCATTGGAACCAGCTTCGGCATCATTGTGAGCAGCGTGATCGGTCATGAGTTCGGGTGTCCTATCCTTACAGATGAAGGATGGGATAACTTATGCAGCAGTCACCGGCGCTGCCGCAGCAGGAGCCTTTTTCAAAAGGACATCCAAACGGTCAGACAACTGCGCGCCCTTTGATACCCAGTAATCAATGCGGTCGCGCTTCAGATCGACGCTGGCCGGATTGGTCCGTGGGTTGTAAGTGCCCACCACTTCAAGGGCGCGGCCATTGCGCGCGCGTTCCTTGTCGATCACCACTACACGATAATACGGCTGCTTACGCGCACCAACGCGCGCTAAACGAATCATCAACACTGTAAGTACTTTCCTTTTCTGTTAGTTCCGGCTATATCGGATGCGGTGCCGTGAATCACTCAGCGGCGCGCAGATAGACACCCATACACTTGAGACAAGCAGAGAGGTGCAAACCAATATTATGCAGGATGTTAGGGGAGATTGGCAATGGGCGACTCGACCCAATATGTAAAATATAGGCAGAATGCACTGGGAAACGATCGTCGTCTCTTTGTCTCTGTTAGGTGCAGCATTGTTTGCCTTTCGAGCGATGTCTGTAGCGAGCCACAGGATGCGGGTGGTCCTTCCCGCTCTGGTCTGACACTCCTGGGCATTTACGAGATCTGGATGATTCATTGGGAGAAGACGGTCTCCGCAGCCATTCGACTCGACATGTTCTTGGAAATCCCACTAATGTTTGTCCTGATACTTTGGGGAGTGTTAGGGATTATCTTTTCAGGGCGACGGAGAACATAGAATCGCCGGTACCCCACTTTGAGCGAGAAGAAAAGGGAACCAAGGGTGGGACATCCGTCACTGGCCTTAATCTAGCTATCAGCTCTTGATACGAATTCCAGATCTTCTGTATCCAGCAATGATTCTGCGTCAAGAAAGACTAGACCAAAATGCTTTGGCTCCTTGATCATCGCACCACCACCGCCAAATTCGTGCATATACCAATCCATTGCGGCATCCCCAATTATTTTGTCCACGACGAACTCGATTTCACCCGGTTCGTAATGAAACAGGACGCGATCCCCCTTCCGTATTTCTTCGCCGGATAAATACTTTAGGACCATTTGCTGTGCGCTTCCTGCGAGCGGGCTGGGATTAGACCTCCAAAGGTCTCTCCCTCATTCTGATATTGCCCAAACAAGCCAAAGCAATAGCATTCCTATCGACAAAGCTGGAGCGTACCACCGAAGAACACTTTTTCTCCAAATGCCAGCGGCTGCAAACAGAAGAGCCGCGATAGAAATTAAGAATCCCCAGCGGTAGATACTGAGCAGTAATGGATCATGGAAGGGGAACCCGCCTCTCACCTGCGCATAAACGATGGAACCTACTGCAAATAACGCCGAGGAAGTACCGAGTAAAAAGCCCAAGAGTGAGAGACGAGAATAAACTTCTGTTTCCCGCGGAGATCGTGCCCATTGCCTCCATCCACCGAGTAACGTCGCAGGTACTCCTATATAAGTAGCTATTCCGATGAGAGGGAACAGGATTTCCATAATCAATGCCCCTTGCATACCGCTCAGAAGATTTCTTGAATTCAGCGCCAGCGGCGCGACACTCAAACCAAAGCTTCCAAAACCTCTTCGACTTCCGGCCTCTCCATGTAATCCGCAAACGCCTTCGCGTAAACCACCGTCCCATCGCCATCAATCACGTATGTCGCCGGCAACGGCAACTCCCAACTCTCATCGCCGTTGGTTTTGGGAAGATTGATGAACACGCTCCGAAAAAGCTGCTCTTGATACTCGGGAACCCGATAAACCAATCCAAACTGCCGCGCGAGTTTGTTTCCTTCATCGCTCAGGACAGGGAAGCGCAGCTTGTGCTGGTCTGTAGTGAATGCGGAGTGCCTGACTATCTGCGGCGATATCGCCACCAACGTCGCCCCCGCTTCTTCAATCTCGCGCAGCAGATCGCGATACGTCTCCAACTCCGTCACGCAGAACGGACACCATCGCCCGCGATAAAAATCAATCACCAGCGGTCCCTCCGCCAGCAAATCAGCCGACGAGACCATCTTTCCATTCTGGTCCGGCAGGTCAAACTCCGGCGCCTTCGACCCAACCGGCAGGATGCGATCAGCAATCCCTGAAGCCTTCAACTCCGCCGTCGCCCGCTCATTAACGGCCTGGTTCTCCGGACGCACATACTGCGCGATGCCCGCCTTGATCTCCGTCAACCGCTGATACAGAGAGACTCCGGGCCGCACGCCATCCTGCTCCGTCGATATGCCACGCCATTTCATTGAACCGTCTTTCCTGCCTCTGCCACCGCCCCACTCGATTGCAGCATCTTCGGCACATCAAGAAGATAAACCGTCTGATCTTGCGTGATGAAGAGCATCCGTTTTCCATCAGGACTGAATTTCGCGATCGAGAATGCCGAGGGCGCCGAGACTTCAGATCGCTTTTGCAGTCCGGCTAGATCGTAGATGACAAATTTTCCTTGCTCTGTGTCCACTCCGATCAGTCCCGCACTGGCTGATAAAATCGCGCTCTCGCCCGAGAGCCGGCCCTTGAGTTCTCCCGTGCTCAACGAATACACCATGATCCGATGTTTATTGTCGCCGACGGCGACCCAATCCCCGGCAGCCTTTATGTGCTGCAACTCAAAAGAACTCTTGCCCGTATCCACAATCACCTTGCCCTTCGCTGCGCCAGTGGCCGCGTCCACAACTTCCAACAGGGCATTGGATTTGAAGTCTTTCATCGTCGCCAATTGTTTGGCTAGTTGTGGGTCGCTTTTGGCTTCTTCCTGGGCAAACTTTTCTGACAGCCAGAACCCGAATACCATCGTGCCTGCATCCGGATATACCGAGATGCCGGGAACCACCTTAGGAAAAACGCGCGACCACAGCAGCTTATTGCTCTCAACATCATTGACCTCGAGGGTCACGTTGTCATGGTAGTTGTCTTTCTTTCCATTTGGCTTTTTCGACACGACGTACTGTCCATATTGGGTGACTAACTTTCCTTCCTCGATATCTCGCGAAGTTTTGGCGTTGCCAGTTGCTACGTCGAGTTCAGCTATACTGCGCTTTTTCTTGTCGAGCTCCGGGAAGTCAAGGAATGCGGTCCCATTCGGGGAAGCGTACGCTCCGCGAAAGCCGCGGATATGGAAGACCCTGCGGTTCTGCTCCAAGTCCCACAAGGCGCCACGATTCTTTTCTGAGACCGCGACATACCTGAAATCAGTCGAAGTAGTGAATGCAGTGATCCGTCCGAATGAGCTCCTCGGCAACGTGGCAAGGGCCACACGCTTTGAGCTTGCCATGTCATAGATTGCCAACTCTCCTGCTGTCGTCTCCACGATGAAGTTGTCGTCATACACATCCATAGCCGATCGCTTGTTGGCCTGAAGCAGCTTACTCTGGGCAACATCATAGATCGCCACCGGATAATCTTTTATGGGTCTGATAAGCAGATAATTCCCGTGCGTGGCCGCTTGCAACGCATTCCGCGACAAGCTCATCGTGGAAAGAGTCTCTCCGCCAGGGAAGCGCACCACTCTGGAGTTCCCGGAATTAGGGCCTAGTCCGGCCAGTTTATCCGTCGCCATGAAGGTGAAGGATGTTCCTAGCAGATCACGGACCGCTCCCGGCAGCGAGACTTTCGACTTGCTCGAAAGGTCAAAAGCCACCGAGGTATGCGAGCGCGATGCGATGAAGTAATGATCGTCCGGCGAAAACCTCATTTCGATGAGGCGAATCTCGGAAGCCTCTTCCGCTTGCGCCATTATCCGAAGAATGATTAAGTTCAGAATTTCACCGTATGTGCTCGGTACGTAAAAATCCTTCTGCGTGTATAACGCCTCGCCTGTCTCGACATTCACCACCGTGAGCACGCCATCTTCGTCATAGCATCCCAGATACGCGCCCGTGCTGGAAAGCTCACTTTGCAGGCAGTTCTTGAAACGGACTATCTCGTTGACTTTCGTCCTGGCTCTTTTTTCAATGTCCCACCGCTCCACACGCAGTTTGCTTGAATGAAAGATGACCTGTTTGGAGTCCGGCGTGAAATGCGCGGCATGGCCCTCCTTAGCTTCAAATCCAAAGATAAAAATAAAAGGATCGCGCTTGAAGACGTAAACGTTTCCATCGTCCTGTGCCAGTACGTACTTCCCGTCGGGACTGAATGACAACTGAAAGACGTCACTGCGCAACGGTGGGTTCAGCACCTTCTGGCTGATAAGCCCGGGAAGAACTTCCTTCCGGGCAGAATTTGAGTTTTGCAGCACCTCCTTCTTCCATGTGGCGAAATCGTCGGCGACAGCCGTCTCGCCGAGGCAAGTGCTGGGAAGCGATGATGCGTATCTCAGGATCTCCCGCAGGCGTTTCGATTCCGGCTTAGTGGCGCCGAAAAAATCAGAAGCCCAGTTGCCCGTCTTACCGTGGGTCTCCGCGATCCTGTCCCAGAACTCCGGATACGACTGCCCCCGATAACCCGCGCGCATACTTCCGTACACGCCTATCTGGTCCGCCACCCCTTCATGCTGGCTCTCTTCATGTGATCCGCGGCCTGAGTTTGACAGCCTTGCCTGGCTGTCCAGCAGTTTGTTGTACGCATTGATCACATCCTGTTTGCTGTTTAATTGATTGATGCCCAGCTGGCGGAAGACCCGGCTCATTTCAATGGCCGATTGATGCGTGATGATGTGCCCGATCTCATGCGCCAGCACTCCGGCGAGCTCGTCTTCATTATTGGCGGCGATCACCAGCTTCCGGGAGACATAAATGTGTCCCCCGGGCAGGGCGAATGCATTGACGTAATTGGCATCGATCAAAACGAAATGGAACTGGATCTTTGTGGGCGGCATCTGCTTGAGAATGCGTTCACCTATCTCTTGCAGGTGGTCATTCAACCTGCCCCGCACCAGGGGTAGATCGTGTTCCATACCCACTGCGACAAGGTTGCCAAGCTCCATTTCCAACTCATCAGTGAAAAGATTCACCTCGTTGGTGGCAGCCAACGCCGGAGGCGCAGGGCAGGTGGTTTGCCCGAAAAGAAAAGGCGTGCCCAAGAGACACGCCAGAAAACCCATAGAAAGAATTTTTGCAAAGCGGCCCATGGATGGTCCTTTCGCTTTTGGGAGTCGGCCCGCACCAAATCCATCGCCGCTTATATCACATCCCTGGCATTTTCATTCCCATCAATTTCCGTGCCATGAAGCCGCTACCCTTGCCCATTTGTTTGAACATTTTTTTCATCTGCGCATACTGCCGTAGCAGCTGATTCACTTCCTGCACGCTTGTCCCTGACCCACGCGCGATACGCTTTCTCCGGCTGCCATTGATGGCCTCGTGATGGTCGCGCTCGTATGGCGTCATCGAGTTGATGATCGCTTCTACGCGTCCCAATTCTTTGTCGTCGACTTTATCGGCGGCAGCCTGCATGCCCGCGAACGGACCTACTTTCGGCAACATGCCGACAATGCTTTGCAACGATCCCAGCTTTTTCACCTGCCGCAACTGATCACGAAAGTCTCCGAGCGAAAAGCCGTCGCCAGTCAGCGCTTTCTTTGCGAAGTCTTCCGACTGCTTCTTGTCCAACGACTCCTCGGCCTTCTCTATCAGCGACATCATGTCGCCCATGCCCATGATGCGCGAGACGATGCGGTCGGGATGAAACGGCTCCAATGCGTCGTACTTTTCGCCTACGCCGATGAACTTGATCGGCTGCCCGGTAACGTTGCGGATCGAGAGCGCCGCGCCGCCGCGTGCATCGCCGTCCATCTTTGAGAGCACCACGCCGGTCAGCGTCAGCTTCTTGTGGAACTCGTCCGCGGACTTCACCGCGTCCTGTCCTGTCATCGCATCGGCGACGAACAGGATCTCCTGCGGGTTAAGCAACTTTTTAAGGACTTGCATCTCGTCCATAAGCTGATCGTCGATGTGCAGACGTCCGGCCGTATCGACGATCAGTACGTCGCAACCGCTGTTCACTGCCTCGCGTCGCGCTTCTTTCGCAAGACGCTCGACAAGCGCAGTGGCCGCATCGCCCTCGACTTTGCCTTCGTAGATGTTGGCCTTGATGGCATCGGCGACGATTTTCAACTGCTGCCGCGCCGCCGGACGATAGACGTCCACCGAAACCAGCATCGGGCGGTGTCCACCCTTCTTCAGCCATGCCGCCAGCTTTCCTGACGTGGTCGTTTTACCGGATCCTTGTAATCCAGCCATCAACACAACCGTCGGCGGCTGCGACGCAAATTTGAGCTTGGCCGTATCCTTGCCGAGGATGGCGACCATCTCGTCGCGCATGATCTTGACCACTTGCTCCGTGGGCGAGAGCGCGGTCATTACTTCCTGGCCCAACGCCTTCTCGCGGATGTGCTCGATCAGTTCCTTGACCACTTTGAAGTTGACGTCGGCTTCCAGCAGCGCCATGCGGATTTCTTTCAGCGCCTCGCCGATGTTCTCTTCGTTGATGATCCCTTGTCCGCGCAGGTTCTTGAACGCGCGTTGCAGCTTATCTGAAAGATTCTCAAACATAATGATTATTCCAAGTAGTCGTTCCGAATTGCTTATTTTAACAGGGGTTTTCTCTGTGCCTCTGTGTCTCTGTGGTGAAAGAGGCCAGCATTACCTGAAGATCTCCTTCGCTGCCCCCACGGTATTGCAGTGGATCGTCACCGTGTCTTCCACTCGGCGGGCATATCCTCCCGCGTAAGTCACCATCACGGGAATCCCGCGCGCTTTTGCAACTTTGAAAAGCAGTTCATCGCGCTTTCTTAATCCTTCAATCGTCAGAGCCAAGCCTCCCAACTGATCTTCACGGTATGGATCCGCGCCGGCAATGTAGCAGATCAAGTCGGGAGAGAACTGTCGCAGGCCGGAGCTGAGTGCGTTGTCCAGCCATTGCAGATATTGGTCATCGGTGGTGCCGTCGGGGAGGTTAACGTCTATAGACGATGGCGGCTTTATCGCCGGATAGTTGTTGGCCTGATGCAATGAGATGGTGAAAACGGAGTCATTCGCTTCAGACGACACCTTGGCGGTTCCGGGTAGCGCTGATGGTAAGCGATTCAGCGAAGCTTTCGACGGGGGAAAGATCGCCGCCGTGCCGTTTCCGTGATGGACATCGCAGTCCACAGTCATCGCGCGCTGGATTTTCTTGTCCTTCTGCATCCGACGGATCGCGACCGCCACATCATGCACCATGCAGAAGCCCTCTCCATGGTCAGGATAGGCATGGTGAAATCCCCCGCCGATATTGAATGCCACGCCATCACGCAACGCTGATTCAGCCGCCAGGATCGAACCTCCCGCCGCCAGCCAGAACGCATCCACCAGCTGCTTTGAATAGGGAATCTCCATCAGCATCTCTTCCGCCGCACTCAGCGTCCCGGTCCGCAGTTTGCGAACGTATTCGGCTGTATGCGCCAGACGGATATCGTCGTCTGTTGCAGGCTTCGGTTCGGCGAAGTCGCTTGGCTCAGCCACGCCGGTTGTGAGCAGGCGATCGTGGATGAGCTTGTATTTTTCCGCTGGAAAGACATGCGCGCCGATTGGGAGGAAGTAATCGTCGCTATAAACAAGCTTGAACGGCAGCATGGAAATCATTCTCCGTCACATAGAGTCGCAACTACCATCCGCAGTTGCTGAGCGCACTGACTCGCGAAACTCGAAACGCGAAACTCGAAACTGCTACTCCGTCCAGCAGTTTCCGATTCATAACCAGCAGCATCTTAATGCAGTGGCGATGCGGTCCCGCTGGAGGGCAGCATGAGACTACTGGACAGGATTAAAAGCGTAGAGCAAAAAGCACATACAGGATGGAATGACATTGAAGCGCGCATCCGTCACCGCTGGAGAGTCTACCCGAATCGTAAGAACGCGGCTCCGACTGCTCAGATCGATGACTTCACCTCCGCGGTGGACGTCTCCGACGAAGAATTGCGGCCAGTAAATCCGGGTGACCTTCTCGAGATGATGGCGCGCGCAGAGTTATCGCCCCAATCAAAATCCACTTCCAATCTTCCAGAGAAGAGCCCCGCGCATGACGACGAGCGCAAGCCGATTGTTTCTATCAACGGCAAAGATGTGGACGAAAAGGAACTGGAAAAAGGCGAAAAGAAGAAAGATGCGAGCGCTGCTTAACGGCCTTTTGTAGCGCCGGCATCCTGCCGGCTGTCGTGTGGGCGTCCCGCCCACGCAATGACGAAGCACACCAGGCAACAACACTGCGTTTGAAACGCGAAACTAGCTTCGTGAAACCTGCCTCTTCTTGTCCGCTTGACCCACCACAGCTTTGAAACCCTCAACGAACATGGTCTGGTCGCGGTCGGGGCCAGTCGAAACCAGCCCGATCTTTGCGCCGGTCTCTTTCTCCATGAATTTCAAGTAGCTCTGCGCCTTCGCAGGAAGCTTCTCGAATTCGGTGATGCCTTCGGTCGATGTCTTCCATCCCGGCATCTTCTCGTACACACATTCAATCTTGTCATAGCTGCCCGAATCCGCAGGAATTTCAGACGTCTTCTTGCCGTTGATCTTGTAGGCCACACAGACGGGAATCTCCTCGAGTTCATCGAGAATGTCCATCTTCGTAACCACCCACCAGGAGATGCCATTGATCATCGCCGAATAGCGCAGCAGCGGCAGGTCAACCCATCCGCAGCGTCGTGGACGCCCAGTCACCGCTCCAAATTCATTGCCCTTCTTGCGAATGACATCGCCCATCTCGTCATGGATCTCGGTCGGGAACGGTCCGCCGCCCACGCGCGTGCAATACGCCTTTGTCACTCCGATGACCGTGTCAATCGCGGTCGGCGCAACTCCCGTCCCGATGACAGCGCCTCCGGAAGTCGCACTCGACGAGGTCACGAACGGATATGTGCCATGGTCAATGTCCAGCATCGTCCCTTGCGCGCCCTCGAACATGATCGATTCGCCGGCATTCAGCGACTTGTTCAACAGCGCGGCAGTGTCCACCACGAACGGACGCACCTGCTCGGCGATATCAGAGTATTCCTCAAACATCTTGTCGGCATCGAGCGGCTCTGAGTTGAACAATGCGTGCGCGATCATGTTCTTCTCGCGGCAGGCGTTGGCAATATGCGATCTCAGCAAGTCTTTGTTGAGCAGGTCAACAACTCGCAGTCCGCGACGCCCCATCTTGTCTTCGTAAGCCGGCCCGATCCCGCGCGATGTCGTCCCGATCTTCACCCGCCCCGGCGCATTCTCCGCCGCCAGTTCGATCATGCGATGGTAGGGAAGGATCACCTGCGCGCGATTGCTGACGAACAGATGCCCATCCACGTTCACGCCCATGCCGCGCAGGCTGTTCACTTCCTTCATGAACGCGAACGGGTCCAACACCACGCCATTCCCGATCACGCTCTTGCGCCCCTCGCGCAGAACGCCGCAGGGGATCAATTGCAGGACAAACTTCTTGCCCTTGATGATCACGGTGTGCCCGGCATTGTGTCCGCCGGCATAGCGCGCGACCACGTCGTAGTTCTCTGAGAGCACGTCAACGATCTTGCCCTTGCCCTCGTCGCCCCACTGCGCGCCGACAATGATTGTGGTATTGCCTTTTTTCATGTTTCTTCCTAATTTTTCTTTTATGAACTTGGCCGTATTCTCCTGGCACCGCCGGCTGTTTGTAGCGCCGGCATCTTGCCGGCTGTCGCGTGGGCGTCCCGCCCACGGCACGAGAAACTAGAAACGAGAAACTAGAAACCGCCTCTCACACACTCCGCCCCCTACTTAGCACTCATTGAGATTTTAAGGGTTTAGTCGAACGAGCGGTGTGACTTTCAATGATAACTGACGAAGGATTAGGGAGCAATATCTTAGGCATGTGAGCAGTCGCACAGTTTGAACCAACAGTCCACGCTTTAGCTCGGTACGGGCTTCATGCAGTTACCGCACAGTTTTGCTTGGGGTGTTCTCAGCGGCTTACCACAGTACAAACACGGTTTCCCATATGCCGAGAGTCGATGGTGAAAGACAACATTCGGGTTCGTCTCACGGAACCCAGTGATGCGTTCATATTCCGCGAGCATCGACTCAAACCGCCGTTTGTCACCATCGTGACCAGTGCCACTATAAGACATCACTTGACGGTACTCATCATCGTCAAGCATCGGCATCTCAGATTTGCATCGCCAACACCAAAGCATTTGCATTTCCATTCCTCCCATACCGCTCACCGCTCATCCCCTTAGCGTTCAGTTCGGGATCCTCCCTCAAACCCGTTCATGATTTTCTCCTAGGCGGTATCATTATCTACGTCTCCACAAACAGAGGCGAGAAAACTAATTTCCTTCCATGCCCGAACTCCCAGAAGTCGAAACCATCGCCAACGGACTCGATCGCCGCGTCGCCGGCGACCACATCGATTCCGTCTGGCTGGGCAGCAAGCCCGAGCCGCTGAAATCGCCTGCCAAAGAAATCGCCAAGACCCTGGAAGGGACACGCATCGAAAAAGTGCGGCGCGTAGGCAAGCACATCGTCTTCGATCTTGCGTCGGGCAAACAGCCCGCGCAATGGATCGTCCACCTCGGCATGTCCGGACGCCTGCTCGTGACGGAACCCTCGGCTGAGATCGCCCTTCACACTCACGCCATCGTAAAACTTTCTTCCGGACGCGAAATCCGCTTCGTCGACCCGCGCCGCTTCGGACGCCTTTCCGTCACTCGCGCCGACAAAAATGGAATGCCAGCCGGATTCACCGGCCCCGGCTCTGAACCACTGGGCATCGACTTCGAACCCTTCGCCAGCCTATTCCGTAAACGCAAGACTCCGATCAAGGCCGCGCTCCTGAACCAGAAACTTCTGCACGGTGTCGGCAACATCTACGCCGACGAATCTCTCTATCGCGCGGGCATTCGCCCCCGGCGCCGCGCCGGCCAACTCACCCGCGACGAACTCAAGCGACTCCATTCCGCCGTGCAAACCGTCTTGCAGGAGGCTATCGCCCTTGGCGGCTCGTCGGTTTCGGACTACGTTGACTCGAACGGCGAAGAAGGCTTCTTCCAACTCCAGCACCGGGTTTACGGACGCACCAACGCCTACTGCTACGTCTGCAAAACTCCCATCAAGCGCATAGTCGTCGGCGGCCGCGGCACACATTACTGTCCCAAATGCCAGAAATAGCTTTTCATCCCGAACGCCGCGAGCAATCCCCTTAAAACCACTCTCAGGTGGCGCAGGCCTTCAGGCCTGCAAACAACATCCTGAACCGATCCGGCTTTAGCCGCTGAGGTTCGGAGTGTTAGAATCTGTGCCGAGCATGGGTAAGAGTGACAAAGATTTAGCTCTCACAGCCCGCAACATGGCACGGCTTCTCGCTCCGGCAGAGGAGGATGTCGCTCTAAGGCGCACACATCCAGCACGTTCCTCTTTGCGGCGTTTCAAAAAGTCTCGTCTGACTAAAGACACTAGGCCTCGAAGAAACCTAGATTGATTCATATCTATTGAGCATTCAATCACTTACCTCTCAACCTCCAATTGACTTCCGCTTTACCTCTTGTGCATTGCCCAAATCCTTCCTGCCGCGTCAAAGTTCTCCACCAAGGAGAACCTATGCACTTCAAAGACGCCAAACGAGAGCACCACAGCTTCCTCGCCGCCGCCGAAAAGCGCGCGCTGATCTGGATCGCTTACCGCATTCCTGACAGCATCAACTCTGACCACCTCACCGCACTCGGATTCCTCGCCATGATCTTCGCCGGACTTAGCTACTGGTACGCCCGCTGGAATCGATGGGCGCTCCTTGCCGTCATCTTCTGGCTGACCGTGAACTGGTTCGGCGACAGCCTCGATGGCACGCTCGCCCGTGTTCGCAACCGGCTCCGCCCGCGATACGGCTTCTATCTCGACCACATTATCGACGCCTTCGGCATGACCATACTCTTCTGCGGCATCGCCGCCTCGGAATACATGAGTTGGCCGGTCGCGGCGGCATTCCTCATCGTCTATTTCATGCTCTGCATTGAGATTTATCTCGCCACGTACACCATCGGCGTCTTCCATCTTTCATTCATCGGCTTCGGGCCCACCGAACTGCGGATCGTTCTCGCGATAGGCAACATCGCGCTCTTCACTTCTCACTCCATCGCGCACATCCGCGGACACGCATTCCTGCTCTTCGACGTCGGCGGGGTGGTTGCAGCGATTGGAATCGGCATTGTCCTGCTCGCGGCGACTTTCAAACATACGCGCATGCTTTATCTCGCCGAACGGCTCGCACCAGCAACGCGCGCAGAAGGGCAGAGCGTCGCATGAGCAACAATTGCCTCACTCGATGGCTCCGTTTCAACGCCGCTGGCCTAGTCGGAGTCGTCGTCCAACTCGCCGCGCTCGCCACCTTCACGCACATCGCCGGATTCAGCACCCTTGCCGCAACCGCCTGCGCCGTAGAAGCTGCCATCCTGCACAACTTCATCTGGCATGAGCGATACACCTGGGCAGACCGCACCCGCGCCGCGCCGCAACTTGCGCTCAGCCGACTTCTCCGCTTCAACCTCAGCAACGGCGCCGTCTCGCTGCTCGGTAATCTAGTCCTGATGAAGCTGCTGGTTGACGACGCGCGTCTTCCACTGCTGCTAGCAAACCTGATTGCAATAGTCCTCTGTTCCACCTTCAACTTCGTAATCAGCGAGTACGTCGTCTTCGCACCCAAGCTCCCGAACCCAACTCCTTGATTTTCTTTGTGAACCTTCGTGCACTTTGTGTCCGTTGTGTTTCAAGGTCTTGTTTTTCTGCGCCCTCCGCGTCCTCTACGGTGCAAGACTGGAAATCGCCGTGCGAACCTAGTACTCTTGCTTTCCCATGTCACGCTTTGCTATCGGAGTCGACCTCGGCGGAACCAATCTCCGCATTGCCGCCGTCGGAGAAGACGGCAAGATCCTCGAGGTAATCACCACGGAGACCGAAGTCGCACGCGGACGCGGCCTCGTCCTCGACGAAATGTGCGACGCCATCACTAAGCTTTCCGCGAAGCACAATACCAACGGCTCGCTCTGCGGGATCGGCATCGGCGTTCCCGGCATCATTGACATGAAGAGCGGCATGGTCCTGAAGTCTCCCAACCTGCCGGATTGGACCGACTATCCCGTTCAGCAGGAGATCGAGCGCCGACTATCCACAACCGTGATCCTCGAGAACGACGCCAACGCCGCGGCATTCGGCGAGAAGTGGATGGGCGCAGGCCGCGACCAGGACGACCTCTGCATGTTCACGCTCGGCACCGGAGTCGGCGGCGGACTCGTATTCGACGGCAAGATCTGGCGCGGCATGACCGGAATGGCCGGAGAACTCGGGCACACAACCGTCTTTGCCGACGGACATCCTTGCAAATGCGGCAGCCGCGGATGCGTCGAGCAATACGCTTCAGCTACTGCGATCAAGCGCATGGCGATAGAAGCCATCGAGCGCGGCGGTGCCAGCGAACTGGAAAAAGCCGCCAAAGCGCCGACGCCGGAATTCAGCGCTCAGGTCATCTACAAGCTCGCGATGGCGGGCGACAAGCCCGCACAACTAATCTTTCAAAAAGTCGGACAGGCGCTTGGCATCGCGCTGGCAACTTTCATCAACGCACTGAATTTGCCCATGTACGTGGTCGGCGGCGGCGTCTCCCATTCATGGGACGCATTCGCCCCGGCGATGTTCGAAGAGATAAAATTCCGCTCGTTCGTTTACGTGGCTACTTCGGGAGAGGACCCAAAGGCTCCGCGATTGCAGAAGACCATCATCACGCGCGCGCTTCTCGGCGGCGACGCCGGACTCCTCGGCGCTGCCCGCCTGCCCATGGTCATGAACAAGCACTGAGCGAATGCCTGCTCTTGCATCTCGATTCAATCTTCGCGTTGCGGGCTTTTACCCAAAAGTTTTTCTTTGTGCCCCTTCGTGCCCTTTGTGTTCTTCGTGTTTCAAAATTTTGACTTTGCTTTTTTCACCCGCGAAAAGCGATTCACCAGATATCCCAGGTACCCCAAGTGGATCGCCCAGGTGATCCCGTACGCGATGTATAAATTCGTCAGCATCAACGGCCTCCCTTAATCGACGGCGACTGCATCTGCGGCTCTGAGATTCCCGCGCCGCGCAACGACTGCATCGCTTGTTCGCGTTCCAGCTCCTGCTCCGCGCGCGCGATCGAATAGCGCATCCACACGAACAATCCCGCCAGGCACATGAATGCCAGCCAGTTGTAGAGCAGCGCGTGCCACATCGCCGGATCCAGTCCGGAACCCGATCCGCCGCCGATCACCGGCTGCGGATGCTGCGTCCGCCACCAGCGTATCGACATATAAACGATAGGCACATCGAGAAATCCAAAGACAGCCAGCGCCGCTGCGAGCGTCGCCGTCTGCTGTCCTTCGGAAAATCTCCGCAGCATCAGGTAGCTCACATAGATCAGCCACAGCACCAGCGTGGTGGTGAGGCGCGCGTCCCACGTCCACCAGATCCCCCAAACCGGTTTCGCCCACAGCGGTCCGGTGATGAGGACGATGGTGCAGAAGACCACGCCCACTTCCGCCGACGCCAGCGCCCACGCATCAGATCTCGCGTCGCGTCGAAACAGATAAATCACGGACGCAACGAAGTTCGCGAAGAACAGGACGAACGCGGTCCACGCCGACGGCACGTGGTAATAGAAGATGCGCTGGATGTTGCCCATCGTCTGCTCAGTCGGCGCGGCATACATGCCTTGATAGAAGCCGAAGCCGAGCAGCGCGACGGTGATGAGGGCGAAGATTAAGATTGCGGGCTTCATTTTTAGCTCTTAGCTCCTAGCTTTTAGCTCTAAGCCTTTAGCCATCCGCAAAAGCAGATCCCTCCGCTTCGCTGCGGGATGACACCTTCCGAGTACCGGTACAAACTACCAATTACGAACTACCAATTACGAACACAACCTACGCTCTTCTTTGTGGTCCTTTGTGCATCTTCGTGTTCTTCGTGGTTCAAGATCTTGCTTTTCCTTCGCGCCCTCCGCGCCCTCTGCGCCCTCTGCGCCCTCTGCGGTTCAAGATGTTGCTTTTGCCCTTGGTTTTGCCTTTGGCTAAAAGCTAATCGCCAATAGCTAAGAGCCAGCTACTCCGCATGCAGCACTGTCTCGAACAGCAACAATCCTGCGACGGTAAATACCACGTCGTATCCGGCAAGGATCTTGATCCACATCTCTGGAGAATTCTCTCCGCTCAGGATTGCCGTCGTCGCCTGCACCATTGCCAGCAGCGCGGGGATGGAGATAGGGAAGAGCAGCAGCGGCAGCATCACTTCGCGATTCCGCGTCCGCAGTGACAGCGCGGCGAAAAACGTCCCATTCGCCACCAGCGCCCACGTGCCCAACAAAAATACGACGGCCAACTGCCACGCGGGGCCCACCGTCCGCAGGTTGTAGAAGATGATGAACAGTGGCGAGACCAGCGTCTCAATCAGTCCAACGAACAAAAAGTTTCCTAGCACCTTGCTAAAGAACAGAGCCGACGCCGGCGCCGGCGACACCCGATACGCATCTAGCACCTGGTTGCGCATCTCCCGCGCCCACGTCTGGTTCAACGCCACGACGGCCGCAAACAGGAACGCCACCCAGAAGATTCCTCCGGCGATCCGCCTCGACTCCTCCGCCGACGGGTCGAATGACATGGCGAAGATCACCACCACCAGCAGCGCGAAGAATCCCATCGCGTTCAGCGCATCTTTTGAGCGCCACTCCAGCCGCAGGTCTTTGCGCAGGCTGGCGCGGACAATATCGACCCAACCAATATTTTCAGCAACGCCGGCTGCGACAGGCAGAACGGAAGGAGTCGCGCTCACAGGCCCACCTCCGTCGACCGCAATTGCGCGCGCCGTCTGCTCTCCACGATCTTTCCCAGCTTCATCGTCAGGAACTCATCGCCGGTGTGCGAGAGCGCCGCCACCTGATGCGTGACCACGATCACCGTGCATCCGCCATCGCGCAGCTCGCCCAACAGCTTCGTCATCTGCGCGGTGGACGCCGCGTCCACGTTGGAGAACGGCTCGTCCAGCAGGATGACCTTCGGCGAATGCAGCACCGCGCGCGCCAGTGACAGCCGCTGCCGCATCCCTTGCGAGTACGCGCTCACCGGACGAGTCATCGCCGGTTCCAGACCAACGGAGGTCATGGCGCGTTCGCAGATAGTGCGACGATTCAATCCCACCTGTTGCTCCGCAGCAAATGGGGCACACGCTGTGCGTCCCTCTTCGATCCCGTGCAGCCGCGCAAAATATTCCAGGTTCTCCATCCCTGTGAGCTCGTCGTAGAGCAGGGAAGCGTGGGCCATGTATCCCACCTGCTCGCGCGTGACATTCGCCAGCTCGACGCTGCCCATCGTCGGCTGCGACAATCCGGCGATCATCCGCAGCAGCGTGGATTTGCCCGCGCCGTTGTCGCCCAATAGGACGTACATCATGCGCGCGCTGAAACAGAAACTCACCTCGCGGATGGCGGCGACCCGGCCAAAGATCTTGGTGACTTTGTCCACGATGACGGTCGCGGTGCCAGTGGCGGCGGTCGCGCTTACGTTTGTTGCTGACGGATTGGAAGTGGTGGACAGGATCAGACCCAAATACTTATTCTGGCAATGATACTAATGCATTATCCGTTGGTTCCGGGGAGGTGCCCCTCCCCTCCCCCCCCTCCGCAAAATAGCCAGAATCAGCGGTTTACGAAAAAATGCTTTGTAAGTTCTTGTTTCTAATGCACTTTCGCGCAAAATCCTGAGCGCATTGGAGTTAGTAAAATTCGTGAAACAGTTCTAGCAAGGGTACCACTCAATAAGACTGATAGTCAATTAATAATTGTCTGCTATAGCTATTAGAATTTGCGTGGGAGGTCCACTGAAGAGGGCATGAACTCAGCCGGGGATGAACGCTGATTTGCGCGGATCAAGTGTGGGATTGGGACGCGTTGCTTTTGGGGGCGCAATTCTGAGACGTGCAACTCTCGCCCACTCATTGCTTCGCAATGAATGGGGCACCCGGCTGAAAGTGTCGGTGGTGATCCAAAAGTTTCGGGGGTGCGACGCTCGCCCACCTGTGAAAAGCACACAGGTGGGGCACCCGGCTAGGACCGGGACCTGCGATGAAGCTAGTCGGCGCGCTTGCTGCTCGCTGGCTGGGGCTTTGGCTTTGGCTTGCTCTTGCCCTGGAGATTGAGCGCCACTGCAGCGCGGATGAGATCCTTCAAGGCCGCCTCATCGACCGTGTCGCCTTCGTGGATGTCGATGGCGCGCCTGACATTTCCGTCGAGGCTGGAGTTGAATAGACGCGAAGGGTCCTTCAACGCAGCTCCCTTGGCAAATGTCATCTTGACGGCGTTCTTGTACGTCTCTCCGGTGCAGACGATGCCGCCGTGGGACCAGACGGGGGTGCCCATCCAC
>JAOAPH010000142.1 GCA_025462835.1 Candidatus Angelobacter sp.
AGACTTTTCGTTCGGAGCAACCGCTCCGCACATCGAACGCTTTCGCGTTCTGAGCACCGAGGCGTCTCAACCCCGGTTGCTGGACTCGTTACCGAGTCACTCCTGATGCTGGAGAGACTATATATCACAACTTAAAAATTTGGCAAGCATGTCATGAGCGTCAAGTTGCGTCGGGGTAAGCCAGCTTTGATTGCTTGACCTCCCATTCACCCCAGAGGATAATTTCCGCCACTCTGGAATCTCTAGTTAACAAGTAGTTGATTTCGCAACACCTTCCATTCGATCTCGCAGGAGTTCAAAACCATGGGCGATCAACCAGCCAAAAAAATTGGTGACTATGAAATTCTCGGCATCTTGGGTGCCGGCGGCATGGGCCGTGTTTACAAGGTCCGCAACTCGATCACTGACCGTGTTGAGGCAATGAAGGTGCTCTTGCCTGATCTCCAGGGACACGAAGAGGTGGCTGCGCGTTTCCTGCGTGAGATCAAAGTACTGGCCGCCCTGAACCATCCGAATATAGCGAAGCTCCTTACGGCGCTCACAATCGACAACCAACTCGTGATGATCATGGAGTACGTCGAGGGCCAATCGCTATCGTCGCGCCTGAACAATGGACCGATCCCTGTGCCTGACGCGCTGAGCTATCTCGACCAGGTTTTAGAGGCACTGAGCTATGCGCACCATCAACACGTTATCCACCGCGATATCAAACCTGCGAACATGATGCTGACTCCTGCGGGCAATGTGAAACTGATGGACTTCGGCATTGCACGCACCGAAGACGAGCCCAGCAAGCTTACTGCGCCCGGCTCTACCCTGGGTTCAATGAGTTACATGTCTCCAGAGCAGGTGACGGGTGCAGCCACTGACGAGCGTTCTGACCTGTACTCATTGGGGATATCGCTGTACGAGATGGTCACAGGCGAGAAGCCGTTCCAAGGCGAGAGCAATTTCTCCATCATGGCCGCGCACATCAATCAGGCACCTACGCCGCCGATGGATCTGCTTCCAGGATTGCCCAACAAGGTGAATGAGATCATTCTCACCTCGATAGCCAAGTCTCCGGCACAGCGTTTCCAATCAGCGGATGCATTTCGATATGCCGTAAAACAGGTCTTGCAGTCCACGCAGGACGAAAAGACATTTGTGCAAGGCTCGCAGGATAGTTCTCCACTCGGCGCAGCCGCGACGCCTGCCTATGTTCGGAGCACTGCAGCGGCCGCTACTGCGCGAAACAAGATCCCTGTGACTCCGCCCACGGCTCCCGCGGTCACCCAACCGATGCCGATTCCGCCGACGCAAAGCGGTAACAATCGCGGCTTGTATATGGGGTTTGGTGCGTTAGTGCTGGTTGCCGTCTTAATCGCAGCGGGCATTTACATTCCCGGCCACAAGAAGGCTTCCGCCGCGGAAGAATCCGGGAGACAAGAGACAATCTCCCAACCATCGCAGCCATCACTGCCAGAAAAGGCAGAACCAAAAGCAGCGGTCCCTGTGCCTTCTGAAGTGAAACCTGCCGAAGCTCCAATAAAAAAGCTCGAAACCAAATCGGCCAACAGCACGCCAGCGGTCGCTACGGCGAACAACAATTCTGAAATCGCCGCTGCCAAGGCCGAGTTAGACGCCATCGAGCATGAGATCGATCAACTCACTGGCCGTGCTGCCGCCGTGAACAGCGGTCTGGAAAATTTGCAGCGTCAACAGGCAGCCTCAGGCTTTGGATTGCGTGGTGACATGGCGTCCAAACAGGCGAGCATGAACCTGAATCTCTCGAAGGCCGGAAATGCCATTCAACATAATGACGTGGCTCGCGCGAAAAAATATGCAGAGATGACCAGCGCCGATGTCGAGGCGTTAGAGAAATTTTTGGGAAGATAATTCCACAGATGACTCCCAACGAAGACGTCACTCGGATACTTAACCGTTCAACCGGCCAGATCGATCGTAAAGCGGAACTCGAGAAGCTCCGCCGCAACATCACCATCCTGTTCACTGACCTGAAGGGATCAACCGCTTATTTTGAAAAATTCGGGGACGCCGCCGGACTGTTGATGGTCCATCGTTGCAACACCATGCTCTCTGAAGCCGTCGAGCGTCATGGCGGACGCGTGATCAAAACTATTGGCGATGCTGTGATGGCTGCTTTCGAGGACCACGCTGAAGCCGTCGCGGCTTCAATCGAAATGCAGGAAGCGATCACCGCCGACAACAAGGACAAAACCGGAGCACAAAAAATCTCAATCAGGATCGGCATTAACTACGGTCTGGGGTTGGTAAAGTCCAACGACGTTTTCGGAGACGTGGTGAATGTCGCGTCACGCGTGGAAAGCGCGGCTGCGCCCGAACAAATCCTGATCTCTGACACGCTCTACAATGCGCTTGAACGGAGCGACCGGTTCCGCATTCGCCCGCTCGGCAAGTTCGCCTTGAAGGGCAAGGCAGACGAACGCGATCTCTTCGAAGTGCGATGGAGAGAAGATGGCGAAGCGGAACCAGTAGCAGCACACAGCATGATCGTCCCGGTGCCGGACTTAAATGCGCGAGTGAAGCCAAAACTGGTGCAGGTTCGCAATGATGGCCAGACCCGTCGCGAATTCGAATTCCCCACTGGATCGGCCCTCATGGGAAGGACGCAGGGCGATTTCACCTTCCCTCAAGACAACGCCATGCAAGCCTCTCATGCTCGCCTCAGCGTGGAATCTGGGCAGATGTTCGTCGAACCTGTTGGCGACGCCGTAGTGTTCTTCAGCTTGGTGGGTCCCTATCGCTTGCAAGGCGGAGACGTGATTAAGATCGGCAAACAGATATTCGAATTCCAAGTCAATGCAGCGGCGCTGGAGATGGCGTCACTGACCGGGACGGGCATCCGCGAGATATCTGCCATGCTGCAGCATTCGGTTGCGGAAGTCGTCTCCATGGAGGCGGACCAGAAACATTATTCGGTACTGGAAGGACAAGCCACCTTTGGCCGCACGAAAGCCACACACGTGTTTTCCACCGACTCCGCCATGAGCCGATCTCACGCCAAGATCTACCATCGCGGAGAAGATTTCTTCATCGAGGACACAGGCAGCACGAACGGCACGTTCGTAATGGCGAAGGAAAAAACACCGCTTCCCGAGGGCGCTATCGTCTCTTTGGGTAACCAGCTATTGAGAGTGTCCCGAGGACAGGAGCCCAAAGCAGATCGGGCAATCTGAAACCTCTCCGGGTGTGAATCACGGAACAGTGATCACAATCTTTCCTACTTGCGCGTTCGACTCGAGATACTTGTAAGCCTCAGCTGTCTGCGCAAAGGGAAACGTCTTCGCGATCTTCGGACGGAACCGCCCATCCGCCAGCCGGTCGTAGATGTACTTCTTCGCTGCCGGGAGCTTCTCCGGATTTTGCGTGATCTCGAACAATGTATATCCACGAATGCTTAGGCCTTTAGGAAGGGCCGTGAACAGTGGGAAGGGGGTAGGCTGCATGGAAAGCGCGCCATACTGAAAGATAATTCCACCGGGTGCAGCGGCCTGGGCAAGGTTTTCCAGGAATGGCCCGGCAACCGGATCGAAGGTTACGCGCGCGCCCTTGCCACCGGTAATATCCGACACACGCGCCACGAAGTCTTCTTCCTCAGTGGCGATCACGTGGCTGGCACCTAGGGAAAGCAACTCCGCTCTCTTGTTGCTCTTGCGCGTTGTTGCGATTGAAATGGCACCCTCAGCACTTGCAATCTCCAACGCGGCGAGGCCCACACTGCTGGACGCGGCCGGAATCACCACAAAATCACCTTTCGTCAAATGCGCGATCGCAATCAACGCCCCGTAGGCCGTTACATACTGCATCCATACGGCTGCTCCTTGGGCCGGTGATAGGTTCGGCGGATACTCACCCAGAGCCGAAGCCGGAGCAATCGCTTCTTCGCCTAGCATGGAATAGGAATTCATGGAGAAGGCTGGAATCGTGGCGACCGTTTTACCGAGCCAGCTTTTGTCCACATCCGGGCCAACCGCTTCCACTACGCCCGCCGCCTCATAGCCGAGTCCGCTAGGCAGGTTAGGCTGATAGATGTACTGCCCGCGCATGAACATCGACTCCGCTCGGTTCAAGCCCAAAGCCCGTACAGTTAAGCGCACCTCGCCTTTGCCTGGCTGCTTTGACGGCTTCTCTTCAATCTTCAAAACTTCCGGTCCACCCAACTTATGAAAACGAACTATCTTTGGCATTTGTCTTCCTTGATGCGTGGTTTGGATTGAGCGGCTGCGCTCCTAGTGCAATTATTTTCCGACAATGGGCCGGAGAACCCGGACAGAGTCTGATCATTGTGAAGAATGGCTGGGTTTGCGATTAGCAGAAAGAGAGCGCGTATAACCTAGCAGCAAAAGCCGAAGACCTCATAGCTTCATGAGGTCTTCGGCTCGATCCCAAGAGGTGCAGCAAGTCACGCTGATGGGTGCTCCAGAATCGCAGCCAAAGCACGCAGACGTGCCGAATCCGCCTGGCTTTTCACCGTGGCAGCATCCTTTACCAATGACGGCGCCATGCGCTTCAACTTTGCTACGTTGCCCTTACTCATGTGGGAACTTTCCGCGCTTTGAATCGCCTTTTGCAGTTCTGCGATCTTGTCTGACGGCAGGGCTTGTGACCGAGACAACTGATCCACGTACGCCTTCGCCACGACCAACTGTGCCGGCCATTCGATCTTCTGCTGGTTCTGCACGTTCAGCTCAGTCACCCGAACCGCCTTCGCCGCGTCGATCTCGTTCTGCGTCAGGAACTTGGTCGGCGTCAGTTCAAACACATCCAGGCCGCGCGCAATCTCCGAACCGTAAATGTAGCCGTTGTACCAATACGACGACCAGTCGCCGCCCAGCACCAGCACCTTCGGATCGATCGGCCCGCGGTCAAAGTAGGCGATTTCAAATGGATGCGCC
This sequence comes from Candidatus Angelobacter sp., assembly GCA_025462835.1. Classification (GTDB taxonomy): domain Bacteria; phylum Acidobacteriota; class Terriglobia; order Terriglobales; family Acidobacteriaceae; genus JAICLA01. Next base: position 4,920 of record JAOAPH010000142.1, read on the forward strand.
GTGTCAGTGAAATCTACGATGGAGATGCCGCCCTGGTACCAGGCCTGCACTTCGATATCGCGGCCGGGGACCGGAATCAGCGAGCCGTTGTGCGCCACGCAGTTCTCCGTGTCGCCCTGCGCGGATGGCAGCTTGTAATAGTTCGCGAAACTCAGCTTGTCGTCCTTCAAATTGAAGATCGCATCCGCGCCCCACTTATTCGGGTCGGTCGGACGGCACCGCGCTCCCAAGCCGCCGCCCCACTCGTCGGTAAACACGACTTTGGTCCCATCGTTGGAGAACGAAGCCGAATGCCAGTACGAATAGTTCGGATCGTTTACCGCATCCACGCGCTTCGGATGTACCGGGTCTTTTATGTCGAGCAAAATTCCATTTCCGGAGCACGCGCCCGCCGCTAACCCGATCGCCGAGTACACGGTGATGTCGTGGCACTGGTCCGTATCCGAAGGCTTCTCCGAGCCCGGCTTGCCATGAGTGCCGCCGTTATTCAGGCCGTTCATCGCGCCGGTTCGGGCGTCGATAAATACGCGAGGGCTTGACACCACTTTCGCATCCTGCGGCGCAGCTACCGGAACCTTGATCACTTCGATGCGAAACAGTGCTGTATCCGGATCTTTGTCCGGCTTTTCACCTGAGCAGCCAGCCAGTTCTTCCGGTTGACGCACAAACGACGTGCCCGACACATATATATAAACATTGTCTTTGTCGTTCGGATCAACCACCAGGGTATGCGTGTGCGATCCGCGGCACGTCTGCACTGCCGCGACTTGCTTCGGATTTCTGATATCGGAAATGTCAAAGATTCTTACACCGCGGAAGCGGTCCTTTTGCGCTGCCGGCAAACGACGTTTCTTTTCTTTTTCCTGCTCTGGGGTTGGAGGCGGCTCCGGCGGAAACCCTTCGGTGCCGCAATCCAGGCGTCCATTCGACATTTCAACCGACATAAATAGAAGGTTTTTATAGACGGAAACATCACCCTGCCCGCCAGGGCATACCAGCGAAGTCACCAGTGTGGTCTTCGCCGGATTGGAAATGTCATAGATATTCACGCCATAGAAATTCCCCTGAAACAGGTGGTTGCCCTGGAACGCAAAATCCGAGTTCGCGAAAGCAAGCTGCGCCAGTACTAAATGCATCGGCTTCGGCATCTTCGAGGTATTACCCATGCCGAGCTGGCCCAGCGTCTTCT
>JAOAPH010000026.1 GCA_025462835.1 Candidatus Angelobacter sp.
CTGAAGCTGCGTCTTTCTACATTCCTGTATCGTACTTACTTCTGCGCTTAGGCGCTCCAGCTGCAGACACATCTGTGTTCCCAACAACTTACAAAGAATTAACACCGCCGTGTTGGCAACGGGGTTAAGTTCTATAAATCTGAGGCGTTTCAGTGAAATTAAAGAAATCAGCTTTTCGCGGATTAAGTGCGTCACTTGGACTAGCAATCGTTGCTTGTTTGCCGACGTCAAATGCCATGGCGCTTCAGTCCACGTCGGCTACTGCCCAAGCGGCAGTCGTGAAGCCAGTGGGGACGGTCAAGGCGATCTCAGGCGCAACCATCACGCTCACCCCGGATTCGGGGCCAGAGGTCACAATTGCCGTTCAGGACGGTGCCCGCCTGCTGCAGGTCGCACCCGGCGAAAAAGACCTGAAGAATGCAAACGCCATCAAGCTGACTGATTTGCAGGTCGGCGACCGCATTCTGGTCCGCGGCAAGATGTCCGATGACGGCAAGCAAGTGCTTGCATCGTCTGTCATTGCCGTAAAGAAAAGTGATATCGCCGAACGACAAAAGAATGAATTGCTCGATTGGCAGAAGCGCGGCACGGGTGGATTGGTGAAGTCGGTTGATCCTGCAACCGGAACGATTATGGTCACCACGAACGCCGCAGGCGCCAACAAGAGCCTGACAGTCCATGCTTCGAAGGACACCACCATCCGCCGGTATTCGCCGGATTCCATCAAGTTTGACGATGCCACGCCGGGAACACTCGACCAGATCAAAGCCGGCGATCAATTGCGCGCGCGCGGCGATCGCAATGCGGATGGCACCGAATTCACAGCTCAGGAGATCGTCTCCGGCTCTTTCCGCAATATCGCGGGATTGGTTCAATCCGTTGATCCAGCCAAGAACACCATTACTGTGATGGATCTGTCCACCAAGAAACCTGTGACCGTTCGCATCACCAATGATTCTCAAATGCACAAGTTGCCTGCGCAGATGGCGCAATTACTCGCAATGCGTCTGAAGGGCATTACGCCAGACGCTTCAGCTGCTGGCCGTCCGGCAGGCGCTCCGTCGTTAGGTGAAGGACGGCCCACTGCTGCTGGCGGAGGACAACGGCCTGCTGCGAGTGCAGGTGGCCCAGGCGGATTCGGCGGTGGACAGCGGCCCAGCGGTGCTGGCGATATGAACCAGATGTTGAATCGCATGCCGCCTATGACTTTCTCGGATTTCCAAAAAGGTGATGCGGTCATGATCGTCACCACAGAGGGCTCGGCGAATTCTGATGTCACCGCCGTCAATCTTCTGAGCGGGGTCGAGGCAATCCTCACGGCGTCCCCCAATGGCAGCGGAGCCGCATCGCTGCTCACCCCATGGAGTTTGGGAGCTTCTCCCGGAGATGCCAGCCCGGCCCCATAGGCGTTGTTCTAGCTTCATTAGCAAGTAGAAATTTTAGGAGCTTTGATGAAATCCCGTATTCTTGCAGTCTTTTGTGCGGCACTTTTTTTGACCGCATTTTCCGTCAGCTCGTGGGCGCAGACCGCTCCGGGCACTCTTAAGGGGCAGGTTTCCGACCCCGCTGGCGCAGTGGTCACTCAAGTCACCGTCACCGCCACCTCATCCACTGGACAGACCGCTTCGGCAGTAACCAATCGCCAGGGTATGTATGAGATCAAGGGCCTGGCTCCGGGAAAATATTCTGTCCGCGCCACAGCCTCTGGATTTTCCGATTTTCAAGAGATTGATTTCTCCATCGCCTCCGGCCAGGTTCAACAGTTCGACATCCGGCTGGAAATCCCCATGCAGAAACAGCAGGTGAATGTCGAAGAGCAGAGCTCAAGCGTTGATGTCGCGCCAGCGTCTAACGTAAGCGCTATTGTCCTGAAGGGAAAAGACCTGGACGCGCTCTCTGACGATCCTGATGAATTGCAATCAGACCTTCAGACCCTAGCTGGCCCATCGGCCGGTCCTAACGGCGGGCAGATCTACATCGACGGATTCACCGGCGGACAACTTCCGCCGAAATCTTCCATCCGCGAGATTCGCATCAACACCAATCCTTTCTCGTCGCAATTCGACAGGATCGGGTTCGGGCGAATTGAAGTCTTCACCAAACCGGGTACGGACAAATTCCACGGCCAGTTCTCATTCAATGACAATGATTCGGCCTTGAATGGGAAAAACCCGTTTGGCGGAGCGAACCAACTTGACTACCGCTCGCAGCAGTACAGCGGAAACGTTGGCGGGCCGATCAACAAGAAGGCATCGTTCTTTTTCAACGTGGAGCGACGCAACATCAACGACACGTCCATTGTGAACGCCGTTGTGCTTGACCCAAGTTTCAACCAAGTCCCCTTGAGTGAGAGCGTTCTTGATCCCAGGGTCCGCACCAACATCACCCCTCGTTTCGATATTCAGTTGGGCGCAAACAACACTTTGACCACTCGATATCAGTATGAAACAGATACTGAAAACAACAACGGTGTAGGTGGACAACAATTCAAATTGCCCACACAAGGCCTTGACCTGAACAACACCGAGCAGAGCTTTCAGGTAAGCGATAGTCAGATCATCAATCCCACCACGATCAATGAGACGCGCTTCCAGTACAACCGCAACCGCAATAGTCAAACTCCTCAGAATCTTTCGTCGGCTATTTCCGTCTTGGGGGCATTTGTCGGAGGTGGGAACTCCTCAGGAACAAATGTTGACCACAATGACCGATATGAAGTCCAGAATTACACCTCGATGTCGCGGGGCAAGCATTTCATCAAGTTCGGCGGCCGCTTGCGCGCTTCCCATGAAGTAAACTCCACCACCGGCGGCTTCAACGGAACATTCACATTCACCAATTGCTTCGCGGCGCTGCCCGGGAACAATCCTTGTCCGGGTGGCCTGCCGAATACCGCACTCAGCGCATACCAGATCACTCAACAAGGATTGCAGAATGGACTGACGACGGCTCAGATCAGGGCAGCAGGCGGAGGCGCCAGCCAGTTTATTCTCACCACGGGACAACCGCTCGCAAACGTGAATTTCGCCGATGCCGGCCTCTACGCCGAAGACGATTGGAAACTCCGGCCCAACTTCACCTTGAGCTACGGTATGCGCTTCGAAACTCAGACCGCTATCAACGATCATGCTAGCTTGGCGCCGCGCATCGGTATCGCCTGGGGACTCGGCTCCGCCAAGAGCCAGCCGAAAACGGTGTTGCGCGCCGGATTCGGGATCTTCTACGACCGTTTCTCGCAAAACCTTGTGCTTCAGGCGCAGCGGCAGAATGGCATTACGCAGCAGCAGTTCGTGGTGAATTTTCCTGACTTCTACCCGAACATTCCCAGCCAAGCCGCCTTGGCAGCTGCCCAGACATTTCCAACCGTCTATCAGATCAGTCCGAACCTCAAGGCGCCTTACATGATGCAGACTGCGCTGACCCTGGAACGGCAAGTGTCTAAAACTTCAAATGTTTCGGCTACATTTATCAATTCGCGCGGAGTTCATCAACTCATCACAGACAACATCAACGCTCCACTGCCCGGCAGCGGTCTCCGTCCCAATGGCACGGCGACAAACATTTACGAGTACGAGTCAGAGGGTATTTTCAACCAGAGACAATTAATCGTGAACGGCAATGTGCGCGTGGGACAGAAGTTGACTCTTTTCACCTATTACAGCCTCAACTTTGCGAATGGAGATTCCTCCGGCGCGGGAAGCTTTCCCTCTAATCCGTTCAACCTTAGCGCGGACTACGGTCGCACTGCCTTCGATATCCGCAACCGTTTCGCCGTCGGCGGATCATGGACTCTTCCCTACGGAGTGCGCCTGAACCCCTTGGTCAGCGTTACCTCCGGCGTTCCATTCAACATCATTTTGGGACGCGACCTGAACGGAGACTCCATCTTCAACGATCGCCCAACTTTTGCTACAGTAGCTGGCCCCAGTGTCGTACAAACGCAATGGGGTGCCTTCGACACCTCGCCCAAGGCCGGTCAGACAGTCATCCCCATGAATTACGGCCAGGGGAAACCGCAATTCAACTTTAACTTGCGCGTGAGTAGAACAATCGGCTTTGGTCCCAAAGTGGAGAGTGCAGCCGGCGCGAACCGCGGCGCTGGCGGTGGTGGTGGCGACCGCGGTGGTGAACGCGGCGGAGGCGGAGGCGGCTTTGGTGGTGCTCGCGGACCGGGTGGCCCCGGCGGTACGTTCGCCGCAAACAACGCGAACCGGCGCTACAACTTGACCGTCAGTGCCAATGTTCGCAACCTTTTCAACTATGTGAACTACGGCACTCCCATCGGCAATCTCAACTCACCGCTCTTTGGGCAATCCAACACGCTGGCTGGCGGCGGTCCCGGAGGATCAACTGCGGCCAACCGCCGGATCGAATTGCAGATGCAGTTCTCTTTCTAAATACGAAACCAGGTCAACTGAACCAGAGCGCGATGCCCCAAGCATCGCGCTTTTTATTTGTTACAATTGAATTACAGCTCTGGCACTTTTTGACAGTAAGGGAGCTGTATGCAACTTTCATTTCAACGCTTTAGAGGAACATAACTTGGCAGGTAGATCAGGCTCGACCTTTGGCAAACGCCAAAAAGAACAGAAACGACAAGAGAAGCGGCTGGAAAAAGCTGCTAAAAGGGACCAGCGCAAGCAGGACAAGGCGAACGGCATTGTCACGCCCGAAGACGATCTTGAACCCTTGATGCCGCCCGACGAATCAGACGAAGACGGCCCCGGCCTCGGCTCGCTCTAACCCTTTTCCGCTCCGGCCCTCCGCCGAACTCGCGGACAAAAATAGTTACCATCGTCATATTGCATTATCGAGAGTCTCAAGGTACTCTCATCAGGAACTTAGCTAGACCGTTGGCCGCTGATTCGGGGGGATTGGCGGCCTTCGTGTTTCTTACCCACCTTTCCCGGCAATCCCCACTCACCTTCCGCGCAGATTCTGCAGCAAAAATGCTACAGTCAAGAGTACCTATTTCACGCTCGATCCATGTCAGCTCCCGATTCCATTTTCGTTAAGGCTTGCAAGAAGCAGCCTGTCCCCTTCACGCCGATTTGGTTGATGCGTCAGGCGGGCCGATACATGGCGGAATACCGCGCTGTTCGCAAGCATTATTCCCTGGTCGAGATCTGTAAAAACTCCGACGTCGCCGCCGACGTCACCATTACCGCCGCAGAAAAATTAAACGTGGACGCAGCTATCATCTTTGCCGACCTGCTGCTGCCGCTTGAAGTCATGGGAGCGTTATTTCATTTCGAAGCTGGCGAAGGCCCGGTCGTGGAGAAACCGATTCGCGAAGCTGCTGACATCTCAGCTTTGCGCACTGATCGCGCGGCCGATTTGGGCTATGTCGCGGAGTCCGTGCGCAAGGTGGCAAAACACTTCGGCCCGCGCCTTCCGGTGATCGGATTCTGCGGCGCCCCATTCACTCTCGCCAGCTACATGATCGAGGGCGGCTCGTCGCGAAACTACGTCAACACCAAGAAGATGATGTACAACCAGCCGCAGCTATGGGACGAATTGCTTTCAAAGCTCGTCTCAGTGCTGGCCGAATACGCGATCGAACAGGTGCATGCCGGAGCAGATGCCCTCCAGGTTTTCGATAGCTGGGTCGGCTGCCTCAGCGTCGAGGACTACCGTCAATACGTACTGCCGCAGACTACGAAGCTGATCGAACTGCTGAGAAAGACAGGCGTGCCGGTAATCTATTTCGGTACAGACACAGCGACGCTTCTGCCGCACATGCAGCAGACCGGCGCCGATATCATCGGCCTGGATTGGCGAATCCCGCTCGAAGAGGGCTGGCAATTGCTGCAGCACCGTTGTGCGGTGCAGGGCAATCTTGATCCTGTACTCCTGTTTGCGAATCAGAGAGAATTGAGATTCCGCGCCGAAGAGATCCTGCGACAAGCAGCTGGCCGTCCCGGACACATCTTTAATCTTGGTCACGGGATTCTGCCGGAGACTCCGGTGGAGAATGTTCAGGCGCTTGTCGAGTACGTTCATGAGATTTCTGCGAATCTGCTGACAGCGGGCAGCGCATCGAAATCGGCAAAGCAAAAATGAGTGCGACATCCACCACCGCGGTCCTGCTGCTTGCGCATGGAACTCCCGGCAGTCCGGATGATGTTCCCGCCTACATGCAAAGGGTCACCGGTGGCCGGCAACTTTCCGATGCGGTAATTCAGGAAGTGCAGCACCGTTACGGGCTCATCGGGAAATCGCCTCTGACAGAAATCACCGTGCAGCAAGCGGACGCGCTTTCAAACCTGCTCGATATGCGTGTCTACGTAGGCATGCGCAATTGGCACCCGTTCATCGCTGACACCGTGAAACAAATGGTCGCGGACGGCATCACCCATGCAGTTGCAATTTGCCTCGCACCGCAGAACTCCCGCACTAGCGTGGGGCTGTATAAGCGCTCCGCAATGGACGCAGCACAAGGACACCTTCAAGTCACATTCGTCGACTCTTGGCATGACCATCCAAAATTGATTTCCGCTTTTGCAGAACGGCTAAGCGATGCGATTTCTGCGGCACGCAAAGAAACGCGTGGTTCCGTGCCAGTCATCTTTACCGCTCACAGCGTTCCCTGCCGAACCATCTGCGGAAAAGACAGCGATCCCTACGCCATCCAGGCAAAGCACACCGCCGAACTGGTTGCGCAGCAATGCGGATTGCACGATGACGAATGGCACTTCGCTTTTCAGAGTCAAGGTATGTCCGGAGGCCCGTGGATCGGCCCCACTGTGGAGGACACGATCACAGGCCTCACGACGGCAGGACACACCGGCTTTCTCGTGCAGCCGATTGGCTTCGTATGCGACCACGTCGAAGTACTGTATGACATTGACATTTTCTTCAAGCAGTTTGGCGAAAAACTGGGAATGCGGCTTTGGCGGGCCGAATCGCTGAATTGCTCGCCCCAATTCATCTCGGCGCTGGCCGGCCTGGCCACAACAGCGCTTGAACAATTAACTTCGACTGCAAGACGTCGCCAACAATGAAACGTGTGGCGATCATCGGCGGTGGCATCTCCGGATTGAGCGCCGCTTTTTACTTGGAGCAGGGCTGTCGCAGCGGAGCTGCGGTTGAGTACACATTGTTTGAAGCCAGCCCTCGCTTGGGTGGTGTACTCAAGACGCAGCATCTCCACGACTGCGTCATTGAGGCTGGTCCTGATTCATTCCTCTCGGCCAAACCGTGGGCAACGGAGCTCGCGCGCGAAGTCGGATTGCAAGATGAGTTGATCGGCTCCAATGACTTTCAACGCAAGACTTTCATCCTTAACAATGGCCGGCTTACCGAAATGCCCGACGGCATCCAGATGATCGTGCCTACAAAAGCCTGGCCAGTCGCTTCCTCGCCTCTGCTTTCGCTGTCGACAAAGTTGCGCATGGCGCGCGAGTACGTCGCACCTCCGGAACCGCTCTCGGAGGGCCGCGACGAGTCCGTTGCATCATTCGTGGAGCGCCACTTTGGCAGCGAGGTAGTGAGCAAGTTGGCGGCACCGCTGCTGGCTGGCGTGTATGGGGGCGATGCTGCTCAGCTCAGCGCCCGCGCGGTTCTTTCCCATTTTGTGGCCCTCGAATCCAAACACCGCAGTCTGGTTCGTGGAGTCTTACACTCGCGAAGCAATTCCAATTCTGGCGCTCCAACTCCGATATTCACGTCGTTCAAGCGCGGCATGCAGCAGTTTGTGGATGCCGTCGCCGCCCAACTTTCGCCGGAATGCATCGCGCTGAACTGCGCGGTGTCGAAAACCGAGTTGCATGACGGTGAGTGGTCAGTCACCTCTACCCAGGGACAAGTCGGAAAGTTCAACCATCTCATTCTTGCCTTACCCGCCTACGCTTCGGCAGAACTGATGCAAACGCATGACGCTGATCTCAGTCGCATTCTGGACAGCATCCGCTATTCGGACTCCATAACAGTAGCGCTGGGTTATCCAACTCCATCGCTGCGACGAACCGCGTTGCCCGGCGGCTTTGGATTCCTCGTGCCGCGCACTGAAGGTCGCACCATGATGGCGTGCACGTTCGTTCAGAACAAGTTCAACCATCGCGTGCCTGACGATTATGTTCTGCTTCGCGCCTTCTCGTCCGGTGCCGGGAACCACTCTGACGCTGAGCTGCGATCGATATTGGCAAAGGAACTCAAAGACATCTTAGGCATTGATTCCTCGCCTGAGTTCGTGAGCATCGCACGCTGGCCGCGGGCAATGGCGCAATACGATGTTGGACACCTGGAGAAAGTCGCTGCCATTGAGAAGTTGGCGAAAGGGATTCCACACCTGACGTTGATCGGCAATGCTTATCGCGGCATCGGGATTCCCGATTGCGTGCGCGAGGGCAAGCAGGCCGCCGCGAATATCCTCAACAATTAAGCTGGCTTCGCGCCGGGATGCGCTTGCGCAAATACCTGCGCAGCCGCCACTCTCTTCGTGACTGGAGGATGCGAGTGGAAGAGGACTTCCACGACACGCGATGGGTTTTTTTCCGAGAGATTTTGCTCGCTCAACTTGTTCATGGCGGTAATGAACGGACTCACGCTCGGCACAGCCTTCCAGCAATATTGGTCTGCTTGGCGTTCGTTGTGCCGCGAATACGCATTCAGCGCCGGCACCAGCAGCAGTGACAGAATGCTCGAAACAAGCGCCAGCAAGGGCAGATTGGCGAAATCATGTACATCAGAAAACATATTCAGGTTCTTCACCGCATAATTCAGCACCTGGCTCGCTGACCAGAAACCGAAAAACGTGATTGCCGCTTGCAGTGCGATGCTTTTGAAAATGTGGCGATGCACATGATGTCCAAGTTCATGCGCCAGCACCGCTTCAATCTCGTCCTCAGAATAATTTTCCAGAAGCGTGTCAGACAAGATGATGCGGCGCGTATTTCCCAGTCCCGTCAGCGCGGCATTCGCTTTCTTGCTTTTCTCCGAAAGCTTCCACTCGTAAACGCCTCGCACGCGCGTGCCAGCGGCCTCACTCAGGCGCACCAATCGCGATTTCAATTCCTCATTTTCCAGCGGAATGAATCGATAGAAGAGTGGGAACAGGGCCACCGGCGCGATCTGCGCAAACAAAACAAAGAGCACGATGAACGCAAGCCAGGCATATATCCACCACAACTGCGGCGAGGTCCGGATGAGCCCGTAAACCAACTCAGCCACTATCGTGCCCAGCACTATTCCGACTACCCATCCCTTAAACTCATCCAGCACCCACGATCTGAATCTTTGGTTCGAAAGATTGTGCTGATGCTCTAGTCGGAAACCGTGATACTCGAGTGCGGCTCCTGCAAGTTTTGCCAACGCCGCAAGGAGCACCACATAAATGAAGAGGGCCAGGGCGTAACGATCTCCGGCAGCTTTCAGCGCAAGGTCGCGCAGGTGCGTCGTCCAACCTGTGACGAGGAGAACTACCAACAGCAGGAAGCTTATGGCAGCGTCAGCAACTTCCAGCCAGCGGCGTTTGCGATTGTAGTCGCGCGCTTCTGCCGAATCTTGTTGTGTGGCTGGGTTGGGAGAGGATGCCATCTTTTTCCTATCCGATTTGTCCCACGACTGCTTTCTGATTCACGAACTCTTCAGCCGCGGCCAGAAGTTCTTTCACCAACTCGGGCGAAGCAGCTTCCGAGTACACGCGCAACAGAGGCTCCGTGCCCGAAGCGCGCATCAACAACCATGCTTCGGCATCTTCCTTCCTGGTTGGCGTTTCCAAGAAGAATTTGATGCCGTCAAGATTTTCCGTGCGTAACACCTTATATGGACCTAAATGAGTCAGCCCAGCACTGGCGCGCCGGATCGCCGACTCCTTCACGTCATTCGCGATGTGCATATCCAGTCGTGCGTAGTGGTGCTGCCCGAAATCTCTTTGCAGATCGGCAACAAGCTGTCCTAAAGTTTTAGACTCATCGGCCATCACATTGGCGAGCAGCAGCGCATTCAATAATCCGTCGCGCTCTGGAAGATGCCGTGTGATGCCGATCCCCCCTGACTCTTCTCCGCCAATCAGCACCTCGCGCTCAAGCATGACATCGCAGGTGTACTTAAAACCGATCGCCGTCTCCACCAGTTCGCGTCCATGTTTGGCGGCGATGCGATCCAGCATCTTGGTGGTATTGAACGCGCGCACTACGCATCCCGGCCACTGCTTGCGTTCCAGCAACCAGCGCAGGATCACCGAATAGATTTTGTGCGAGTCAACGAAGTTGCCGTTTTCGTCCACCGCGCCAATGCGGTCGGCGTCGCCATCGGTGACAAATCCGGCATGGCAGCCCTCGCGTACCACCATCTCCTGCAACGCCTTCACGTGCGGAAGTATCGGCTCAGGATTGATGCCGGGAAACAGCGGATTCACCTCCGCTCGAATCTCCACGAACTTGATCTGCTTTTCAGCAAAGATCCCTGCCAGTACGCCACGTCCGGAACCGTACATGCAATCGATTCCGAATTTGAAATTGGCCTTCGCGATCTTTTCCAGATCAACAAATTTCTTCAGCGCAGCAACGTAGGATTTCTTGAAGTCCGCGCGAATGACTTTCGCCTGTTTCAACGCTGGCTTCGTACCCGCGTGCAGCTCAGTCTCGATTCCCTGAATAATCGAGGGTTTCGCCGACCCGCCGTAATAAGCCTTGAACTTCACTCCGTTCCAGTTCCACGGATTATGACTGGAAGTGATGACCACACCGCCGGTGGCGTCGAAATGTTTCACTGCGAATGAAACGGCGGGCGTGGGCACATAATCATCGGAAAGCGTGACGTTGATTCCGCAGGCAGCAATCGTTTCCGCCACTAATTCCGCGAAACGCGGCGAGCCGAAGCGCGTGTCATATCCGATTACGAGCCCCTTTTCACTCTTCTCATGCTTCAGCACATAGGCAGCGATGGCCATTGCGACCAGCCGGACATTCTCGTAGGTGTAGTCGTCCGCAATGATGCCGCGCCAACCATCGGTGCCGAACTTGATCTCACTTACCATGGATCTCCGTCTTCAATCTCTAAAAGGTCTCACAGCAACTTCTTCAATTTCTTTTCTTGTAAGTGCTTCACGATCTTGCCGACATCCTGTGAATGCTCGCGTGTGGTGATCAAGAGAGCATCGTCCGTCTCCACCACCACGATGTTCTTCACGCCGATCGTTGCAACGAACTTCTTCGGCGCGTGCACATAATTTCCTTCAGCATGAAGCGAGAAACTGCCCTTGCTCTCCACTACATTTAGCTCGGTATCTGATTTCGCGACGCCATCGATGCCGTTCTGCACTTCCAGACCGGCTGTGTGGTGCTCGTAAAGCGCGGCCCAGGAACCAAGATCGTTCCATCCGAAATCGGCGCGGATGCAATAAAGATTTGACGAGTGCTCGCCTTTGGCAGAGCGCGGCTCCAGCACGGCGTAATCAATGCTGATGTTTTCGCACTTGGGATAGAGCTTGCGAAACGTCTCATCGAACTTGCGCGTGCCATACGCCGCCGCAATGGCCTCAAGATACGGCGCAGATTCGGAAAGATGCTCCCGCATCGCATTTACCAGCGTGCGCGCGCTCCAGACAAAAATACCGCTATTCCAAAAATAATTGCCTTCGGCGACAAACTCCTCAGCCTTCTCCGCGTTCGGCTTCTCCGTGAACCGGCGGACACGCATGATCTCCGGCTTGAGTTGGTCGCCGGTCTCAATGTATCCATATCCGGTTTCTGCTCGCGTGGGTTGGACGCCCATCACCACGATGTTCTCGCCTGCCGCGGCAATCTGTATCGCGCGCTCAAGGTCGCTGCGAAAACGCTTTTCGTCGCCGATCACGTGGTCTGCGGGAAACATTCCAATGATCGCGTCGGGATCGATCCTATGCAGCAGGAACGCGGCCAATCCGATCGCGGGAGCGGTATTGCGCGAAGCCGGCTCCGCAACGATCTGATCTTTTTTCAGTTTCCGCAACTGCTTGCAGATGATCTGTTGCACATTTTCGTTGGTGATCACCCAGAAATGGTCCGTGGCCGCCAGCGGCTCCAATCGAGAGACTGTCTGCTGGATCATCGACTCCTTGCCGTTCAGCGCAAGCACCTGCTTGGCCATATTCCTGCGGCTACGCGGCCAGAACCGAGTGCCACTGCCACCGGCGAGGATCACAGGATAAAAATTTTTGTTGTTTCCCAAGAAGCTCTCTTTCCAAAGTTGAAGGGTTTATGAAAGCGTCGTGACCGGCTCCGGTAACTTCTCCGCGGGCACCGCAGCCCGAAGAACTTCCAAAGCCCATTGCGGCTGGATCCTATATCGCGTCACCGCTGCAGGAATCACCGCACATTCGCCCTTGGCCAATGTAACCGGACGCATTCCATCCACTTCGATCACGCCGCATCCATCCAGCGCCACCAGTACCTGCACCGATTTACCGGACGATTCGAATTCCTTTTTCTCTCGCACCACTGATTTATCGACAACAAAATATGGTGCCGTAATCAAGTTCTGTGTCCCGTTTTGTCCGGCAACTCGCGCGACCTTGCCCGCCGCTGTCCGTGCTTTTGTTGCGGCCAGCCCTTGCTCTACGTGCAGTTCGCGTCCGCGACCATAATCATACAGGCGATAGGTCGTGTCCGAGTTCTGCTGTGTTTCCAGCAGGACTGAGCCCGGACCGATGGCGTGGATCGTCCCCGCATCCACGTAAATCATTTCGCCCGGCTTCACGTCGATCCAGTTCATCAGCGGCTCAAGTTCGGTTGCCGCGATCGCCTTCGCTACCTGGTCGTGCGTGACTCCGGATTTCAATCCCAGCGCCACTTGCGCGCCCGGCTCGGCCGCCAGCACGTACCAGCATTCGGTTTTTCCGCAAGGCTGTCCGACTGCCCGCGCGCCATCGTCATCAGGATGCACTTGGACAGACAACTTTTCTTTCGGGAATAAGAATTTCAGCAACAACGGAAAACGCGATGCGTCGCTTACGGCTTCCCCGAGAAACTCGCGGCCAAAACGCTTCGTCACCTCGTCCAACGTCCGCCCTGCTAAGGGCCCGTTGGCTACGCGGCATTCATCGCCGGTGAGCCAGGCTTCGCCGATCGGCTCCTCGAATTTTCCATCGGGCCGCCGCGCCGATTTGTGCGGGTACATCAGCGACAGATCGCGAGTTCCCCAGACGCGTTCGCTAAATTCCGGCAGCAGCAGCAATGGATAAAGTTCTGGCATGAAAATAAATTGCTAGAGCGAAGGCGGTGTCCGCTTTCAACTCTCACTTAGAAGAATTTCGCAAGGCGTGCGTTGTGTGCTCCGCGTCAGAGCTCGCCAAAAAACTTCTTCATGCGCTCAATTCCGTGCTCCAGCTCTTTCGGCGCAACTGCGTAGGAGATTCGGATATGCTCGCTGGTTCCGAATCCGTCTCCGGGCACGGTGACCACGTGCGCTTCATGAAGCAGTTTGCGCGCGACATCCGCAGCTGAGTTGATTCCTTTTTTGCCGAAGAACGCCGACACATTCGGATACACATAGAAAGCGCCCTGCGGCTTCTGGCACTTGATCCCGGGGATTTCCGCCAAGCCAGCGAGTACGCGATCACGCAACTTGATGTATTCCGATTTCATCTCTGCGATGCAATCCTGTGGCCCGTTCATCGCCGCCACCGCAGCTTTTTGCACGATCGCATTTGAACTCGATGTCGATTGGCTCTGCAGTTTTTGCATTGCGTTAAGGATTGGCAGTGGAGCCAATGCGTATCCCATGCGCCACCCCGTCATCGCGTAGGTCTTTGACAGCGACCCTATGATGACCAGGTGCTCCTTGCAATCCGTGAAAGCCCCCGCGGAAACTGGAGTGCCAGCATAGTTCAAGTAAACGTAACACTCATCGCAGATCACGTAGATCCCGCGGCGATGCGCCAGTCGAACGAGTTCGCGCATTTCGTTCGGGTCCATCACCGCGCCGGAAGGATTCCCCGGCGTGTTCAGGATGATCACCTTGGTGCGGTCGGTGATCGCGCGCTCGATCAATCCGGCTGTGAGTTGAAATCCCTTCTCTTCTTCGGTTTCGACATAGACGCAAGTGCCGCCCGCATATTGCACAATGTCTTTGAATGAGACCCAGTACGGCACGGGGATGATGACTTCGTCGCCATGGTCCACCAACGTTTGGATCGCATTGAACAGCGCCAGCTTGCCGCCGGTGGAGGCGATGGATTCATTCGCCGCATAATTCGAGCCGAAGTCAGCGGCGTGCCGCTTTACGATCGCTTCGCGCAACTCTGCGATGCCGGCGACGGCTGTGTACTTGGTGAAATCATTGTTGATGGCGGCGATGCCGGCGTCTTTGATATGCCGCGGAGTGCTGAAATGCGGCTCGCCTGCGCCGAAATCAACCAGGTCCGCGCCTTTCGCGCGAAGCTGTGCAGCCTCATTCACTACGGCCAATGTCGCCGAAATCTCTATGCGGTTGATGCGGTCGCTTACCAGTTTGCCTGTTGCTGTTGCCGACATAATTCCTACTTCCTGTTGATCTTGCGAACCTTATTTTGGGCGTTCACTTTAACGCCTTGGCCGTTCACTTTCTCTCGAAGTCGCTCTTCGACCAGTTCAGGTACCAATCCTCGAACCGATCCGCCGAGCTGAAACACTTCCTTTACCAATCGCGAGCTGAGATAGGAATATGTGTCCGCCGGCATCATGAAAACCGTTTCGATGTTCGGCGAGAGATTGCGGTTCATCAGCGCCATCTGAAGTTCGTATTCGTAATCGCTGATCGCGCGGATACCGCGCAACACCGCGCGCGCATTCTGCTTGGCGACGTAATCCACCAGCAGCCCTTCGAACGTGTCCACGGAGACGTTTGCGAGATGGCTGGTCGTGTCTTTCAACATCTCCATGCGCTCTTCCACGGAGAACAGCGGAGCCTTCTCCGAATTACGCAGGATGGCGACGACCAACTCGTCGAAGATCTTGCTGCCTCGCTCGATCAGGTCCAAATGTCCATTGGTGAGCGGGTCAAACGATCCGGGATAAATAGCTTTCACGCGCTTCATAAGGGAGAGAGCACTTGCACAATGGGAATTGTAAATGTTATGCGAGCCGAGAGCGAAGTGCTGACGGATAGGCTCAATAGTTTATTAGAAAAGGACTAGCACCAAAGCCGCAATTGCAAGCGTGAAACCAAGACAGAGGAACAATCCATATTGCCACCGCAAGCGACTCTGTGGGTACCCTAACTCGTGTTGCTTAACAATTCTGAGGAATTTAAAGATATCGACTCCTACATATGATTCTTTGTCTCGCTGGTTTTTCCCAATATTCACTTCTTCAATCATTTTGTGGAATCTTGTGCCAGCTAAAATCAAGAGCGTCATCCCAATCAATAGCACGATTCCAGCGATAATTTCATTAGTATGCAATCCGGCAAAGCCTCAATCTGAGCAATGGCCGATACGGCCATTCTCGCTCACACCAAATCTAGTCGCTTCAAATCGGCGTCGGGAATGTTGAGTCCGGTGACGCTGCATGTGCCCAGGCTTTCGAGGTCGTCCAGCGCTTTGTTCACGCGCTCGGTCACTAGGTGAAGGTCGCTGGTGAGGATCGCGGTGAGCACGCCGCGGCCGTGGATGGAGCGGGCCTTCATCGTGCGTTCGGCGCCGTCGATGCCGTACATCACGTGGTACTGCTCTTCTCCGTTCTCACCTTTATTGATCCAGGCCATCTGCAGGGTTCCGAGCGACATAACGTAGGCTCCTTAATGAAGTATGGGACCGAGTTCTTTCAGAGGCCGCCGATTCTACGCCCAAATCCAACCGGATAAAAGAAGAAATCGCGGGGGGCCAAAACGACGAAAAACATCGTTCAACCACGCCCGCGATCCATTTCAAGGGAGCAACTTTTACAGTTGGTTCAAATTGTTGTCTACCTCAGGGGCTAAAGCTCAATTCATATGCTGTCTCTCGGCACGGCTGAAGCCGTGCCCTGTCAAAGCAACACCACTATGTCAGACTACTAAATGTTCGCAACCCATGAAGAGGGTGCCCCACCCCTGTCGCTCGCATTTTGAGCGACAGGGTGGGAACTCCTAATCTCGGGGTGCCCACGGTAGCCTGCCCTGAGCGAAGTCGAACGGGCGAAGCTAACGTGGAGATTTCGTTCTTACCGTCCCTTAACCGGCTTAGGCAGATTTTCTACCGCCGCATTGCCGTTTGCAGTGGCCGCGGCGGCTCTCTCCGCCAACGTCGACAGCCCCAATTGTTTGCGCAATTCCGCGTCCAGCCTGGCCAGCGTCTCTTTGTTTTCTTTCAGGAAGGCCTTGGCGTTCTCGCGGCCCTGGCCGATGCGCTCGCCCTTATAACTGAACCACGCGCCGGACTTCTCCACCAGGTTATTGACGACGGCCGCGTCAAGCAGGTCGCCTTCTTTGGAGATGCCCTCGCCGTACATGATGTCAAACTCGGCCTCGCGGAAGGGCGCGGCAGTCTTGTTCTTTACGATCTTCACTTTCGTCCGCGAACCGACAACTATATCGCCATCTTTGATCGCAGCGATGCGGCGGATATCCACTCGCACCGACGAATAAAACTTCAGCGCGCGTCCGCCGGTCGTCGTCTCTGGATTGCCGAACATCACGCCGATCTTTTCGCGGATCTGGTTGATGAAGATCAGGCACGTGCGCGATTTCGACACGATGCCGGTCAGTTTGCGCAGCGCTTGCGACATCAATCGCGCTTGCAGTCCCATGTGGCTGTCGCCCATCTCGCCTTCAAGTTCGGCCTTGGGCACCAGCGCGGCCACCGAGTCCACGACCAGCACGTCGATCGCGCCGGAACGCACCAGCGCTTCGGCAATCTCCAGCGCCTGTTCGCCGTAGTCGGGCTGCGACACAAGAAGGTTGTCCACATCCACGCCCAGCTTGCGCGCATAGATGGGGTCCATTGCATGCTCGGCGTCAACGAAGGCTGCGAGTCCGCCGGCCTTCTGCGCCTCGGCCACAACCTGAAGCGCGATAGTCGTCTTACCGGATGATTCAGGGCCGAATATTTCTACGACGCGTCCGCGGGGAAATCCGCCTGCGCCCAGCGCCGAGTCGAAGGAGATGGAACCGGTCGAGATCACCGAGATCGGCACCACTTCGCGCGTGCCCAACCGCATGATGGAGCCTTTGCCAAACTGCTTTTCGATCTGGGACATTGCCAGATCCACTGCGCGTACGCGGTCACTTCTCTCGTCGGCCATGTTTTCCTTCTTGTTTGTTGCGATATGTAGTGTTGATGGGTTCATTATAAAGAACCTCGATTCCTGAATTGGGACGCCTGAACTTTGTTACGAATTCCGAACACGTCGTTTTGCGACGAGAGGGAGCATAGCAAAGATTTTTGGAAAAGGCGAATAAAAAGCGAAGAGTATGCTGTCGGCTCTCAGCTTTCAGCTAGCGGCTCCCGGATTAAGCGCTCCTGATGCCGCTCGGAATTTGAGGGTACCCTTCCCCCGCGAATTTGCAAACATGATTATATACTTGACAAAAGTAAGACATTCCTCTAATATCTCCTCATGGCAGACATAAACCTCATTTTTTCTTTGGTTTACCGGATGAAGCCGATACTTTTAACTGCTTCCGAATGTCCTGTTTCACCGATGCCATTAGTTTCCGAGTTGCGATGTGTTTCAAATCCTTCTTTGGAGTATTAGCCATGACTGTTATTGACCTCTGCCAAGCATTCACTACTGATGAGCGATGCCGTGAATTGTTGGAACGGTTGCGCTGGCCCAATGGTGCCGAATGTCTCCGATGCAAAGGCAAGGGAGTTGTCCGGCTGACCACCAACGCCAAAGTGTTTTGGTGCGCTGAGTGTGACTATCAATTCAGCGTCCTGAGTAATACGATTTTCCATGACACTCACTTGCCGCTGATTAAATGGTTCACTGCTACCTACCTCATCTGTGAATCGCGCAAGGGAATGTCCGCAAACCAAATCAAACGTACCCTTGGAATCAGTTACAAAACTTCTTGGTATCTCTGCCATCGCATTCGTAAGGCTATGGGTGAATGCGACAGGCCAATGATGGACGGAACCATTGAAA
>JAOAPH010000012.1 GCA_025462835.1 Candidatus Angelobacter sp.
GCTAGGACAATTTCGAGGAAGACATGCCGAGAGTGCGATGCGCGTCGACTTGACTGTGCTCGGCGCTGCCGGAGGGAATCTTCCCAAGGTGCTGACCAACGGGACTCTTGAGAACGAAACCGCGTCCCCGCAGAAGGACACTTTGAATGCGCGAATCGTATTCCCCCGGTTAGGGTTGGAGGGGCCGCTGCTGGTACTAGGAAATTATTCAGCGGCGCAAAATCCCGTAGGAACGGTCTACAGCCTGAACAAGCAGGATCCCAGCGTTGTGGAGATTGCAACCGCCGCCGCTAAACTCGCTCCACTGGTGGGACAGTGGCTTCACGCTCCGCAACGCAAGATACACGTCATCCAAAATCCAATCGCAAACGCTGCTCCCTTTGAGAGTGGCACCGTTCTCCTAACTCCGTTCCTTAAGAGCCAGAAGGCAATCGAATTTCAGCTGACGCATACGCTTGCTCATGCTGCGGTTTACTCGTTTCGTCCGTGGATCTACGAAGGGCTGGCGCACTATGCGCAAGCACGCCTGATCGAGCTGCAGGAAGGACGAAGAGGAGCGCTAGCTTTCCTCGAACAACGGCGTAACGCGCTGGCGCTGGACGAACCGGAAACGCAGGAGGCAGATGCGTCGCGCAGCCTCATCAACACTACCGATGAATTGCTTTACAGGAACAAGGCGATGTTTGTCTGGTGGATGTTGCATGAGATGATCGGCGACGATCCCATCCTGAAGGCGTTGCAAGAGTACAAGCCGGAGCAAGACAAAGAGCCGTCGTACATCGAGCGACTGCTGGCAGAAGCGTCGCATCGCAATCTCGACTGGTTCTTTAACGATTGGGTCTATCGCGATAAAGGGCTGCCTGACTTCCGGATAACAGCCGTGTATCCCCGTAAAAGCCTCAGTGGCGGATACCTGGTGACAGTGACAATTGAGAATCTGGGCAATGCCGGAGCGGAAGTTCCGGTGCGCTTGGTGACAAAAGAAGGCGAGATCGTGGTCCGGCTGGAAGTGATGGGAAAAGATAAAGCCAGCGCCCGCATCAGCTCCCCCCTGATGCCGACAGAAGCAATCGTGAACGACGGCAGCGTGCCGGAGTCGGACCTCTCAAACAATCGGTTCACTGTAGAAGCGCCGAAGTAGTTGGCATTTGTAACAAAAAGCTCAATCTCAAACTCGGGTTCGATTCCCGTAAGTGTTACTAACTTTCCCTTCAATACTTTTCCTTGTTATTCCTGGAGTAATGCTCGCCGTATTTATTGAGGTGCTCCTTTGCGCCGTCAGCAAACTGGAGAACAACTGCGGGCAATCGGTTATCTCCATTCGTGATCTCCACTTCGCGCGCCAGAGTCGCGAGCTCGGCTTCCGACGCGCGCTCATACCAGACTTCGAACTTGTAGCGTCCAGCTGGGATGTGGGTTATCTGAAAATTTCCGTCCGCGCTTGTTGTGGCGTAATGCGGAGTGCGCAGCGCGATAATCACGGCGCTCATCTCCGGATGGATGTTGCAGAAAATGTATGAGACTCCCGGCTGATTGAAGTGGATGGTGCGGGTGCTGCCGCTCTCGTATAGCCCGAGATCGAAGGGCTTGCCGCGATAGATAGAAAACACATTATGGAAGAATGGATCTTCGTTGGGAAAGTCGATCTGCGTGCCGAGCGTGACCACGAGCATGTGCGGAACGAAGCGCTTGTTTCTTTGCAGCAAGCGAACCTTGGGACCGGGTGGGACGAGGTCATTATTGTGAAGCGGAGTGAGCCAGACGACCGCGTCAGAGCTGGTCTGATCGGCTTTCGCCGGATTCATGATCTTGACCGCGCCGCGGAGGGTTGCGTCCTGCGCGGATGCGGTGATGGCTACTGTCGCAAGAAAAAGAAGATGGCGTAAAAATCTCAGAAGCGTACTCCCGCAGCGAAGTTGATGTGATTTCCACTTGCGCTGGAACCGATCGTTGGCACTGTGAATAGATGGCGGTATTCCAGCGCGAAAAGCAAAACTGAGTTCGGCTTGTAAATGAAGTTCACGAACTGCGCGCGGTTCTTCCG
Source organism: Candidatus Angelobacter sp. (assembly GCA_025462835.1). Classification (GTDB taxonomy): domain Bacteria; phylum Acidobacteriota; class Terriglobia; order Terriglobales; family Acidobacteriaceae; genus JAICLA01. The sequence continues at coordinate 2,045 of JAOAPH010000012.1, forward strand.
GAGAGCAAAGAATCCGTCCTCACCGAAAGGCAGTGGAAAAAAACGCAAGTCGCTGCCGACGTTTTCGTCCTGTCCCATAGCGGCGTTGATCTCAAAGCGCGGCGCGGGCATGACTTTGAGTTGCGCCCATCCGCCGGTTGAGCGCAGCGGATGGATAGCGGCGTGCGGCTGGATGGTGTCAGGATAGATGACGCTGCTCCAGATGCCGCCGCCGAGTCCGCCGACCGCTTGTCCGAAGTACCACTCGCCGGAGAGTTCGAGCTTTCCGGCAACCGGAATTTTGAAATCGCTGTTTAGTGTCCAGCTATCGTTGCGAGAAAAATCCTGGTGTCGCTGCCGGCCGCGGGATCCGGCGAAGCCGATGGTGAATGGAAACTGCACGGCGGTGGAACGGTCGAGGGCGATGCGTCCGGCAATGGTGGGATATCCACTGCGCTCGCCGGCCGTCGGCACGCGGCCCTGAAATGGGGGAATCTCTTCGGTGAGAGGATCCATGATGCCGCCTTGCAACACGAGGGCGAAATCATCGCTGGTGCTGAAGCGGTGCTCGATCATAATCTGCGGAGTCCACACCCAGAGATTTCCTGCCCAGGCGAATGCAGGCTCGGCGACGGACGCGTAAGAAGTCGGCGAGAGCGGAGAGATAAAGGGTGTGTCCTGCCCGATGTTGAGCATTGTCTTTTCCCAAGACAAATGGATGTTCGCGGTGCGGAGACGAAGCAGCCCGGCGGTAATTCCATAGTCTGTTGTTGGACTGCCGCCGGCGAAATCTATGGAGACGTCAGCGGATGTTTGTGCGCCGAAGATGTCAGGGCCTTTGGCGTCGATGCCGAGAAGCGTCTGTCGTATGGTAGCGCCGAGAGTTGCCCGAGGAGAGCCGGGCGCTTGTCCGAAGGCGAGGTTGGGTTGATCCTGGATATCGAGATTACCGTTGTTGTGAAAGGCGTTGAAGAGGATGAGTCCTGACAGTTTGACGGGATACTTCCCTGCGCTCTCGACTTTTACTTGGTGCAGTTCCGTTACTTTGGAAGCAAGGAATGCGGGATCTTGGTCTGCAGCGGCAGCTGTGGGAGGAGCGGCGGCTGAAGACGAATCGGCAATTGGACTCGACGGCTGCAATTGCTTCTTCACTGCGTCGAGGTCGCGGCGGAGCTCTTCGATCTGGCGGACGGAATCGGAGAGCTGCGTGCGAGTGTCCTGAAGTTCGCGTCGAAGCTGATCTACTTCATTGGTCTTGTTCAGAGCCGATGATGGGGCTTCCTGGGAAACAGCAATCAAGGATGCGGAGCAAAACACAATACTGAGTAATGCAAATCGCAAGGCGGTGAACGCCTCCAGTCACCAAATTTGCGAGCAGGTAGCTCAGCATATCAACCGGAGGATTTCGTTGCCAATGAAAGTTCGTCTGGGGTAAGCTGCCAAGTCAATAGGCGTGAAAATCCTCTTTCGACACCTGCGGACGAAACTTCTCGTCTCGATGCTGGCCGTTGTGGTGCTGCTGACGGCGGCAGTCCTAATCCTGCTGCAACTCAGAATGCTGGCGCATGTGCGCGAGGATGTGGCGTCCACCTTGCAGGCGGAGTCCGTCGTTTACAAAGAGATTGAGCAAGGGAGCAGAACTCAGGCGCAACAGAGTGCAATGCTTATCGCGGACCAACCCAGCGTGAAGGCGTTGATGTCCACCAATGATCGGCTGACGGTGCAGGACGGATCAGAGCAATTTCTGAAGACGAGCAATGCAGACCTTTTGATACTTGAAGGTGCGAGCGGCGAGGTGCTGGGCTTCCACTCGAAATCAGAAGACGTGCTGGTGTCAGGCGTAAAGCGCTTTCTTCAAGAGTCGTCAGGAAAACAAGATTGGTGGTTTGCCGGTGGGCATCTCTTTGATGTGAGCTTTGCGCCGATCGTCTCCGGCGCCGGGCCTGAGGTACATCAGTTAGGAAGAATTGCGCTGGCACGGGAGGTCTCGCCGCAATTGCTGGGCAATACGGCGGTTTTCGGTAATTCCATCCTCGCCTTTGAGAGTGGCGGAAAGGTGTTGCAGACTTCACTCTCAGGAAACGCACGCAGCGAGTTTGAGAACTGGCTGGTGAAAGGCACTACCAGCGCTGGAACCCTTGATGACGTGCAGATCGGCGGCGAGCGATACTTCGCGCATTATCTCGACCTTCCGGGCGAGCATCCGATCAGGCTTTATTTCTTGCGGTCCTATGACCAGGCGACGGCGTTCCTGCGACAACTCAACCGGATACTGCTGACGCTAGGAGGGATTGCAATCCTGATTGCTTCATTGGTGGTTTTTGCACTGTCGAAACAAATCACTGCTCCGCTGGAGAATCTGGCCGCCGTGACGAAGCGCATGGAAGAGGGCGATTTCGAATTCGAACTGGCCGCGCAAGGCACAGACGAAGTGGCGCAACTTACACGCTCTTTCGAGCAGATGCGCGTGAGCATCCGCAATTCACGCGAGGGGATGTTGCGCACGGCACGACTTGAAGCTGTAGGCAGGCTGGCGGGCGGAGTGGCGCACGATTTCAACAACCTGGTGACGATCATCTCCGGGTATAGCGACCTGCTACTGGACACGGCTGACGCGAAGAACCGTCCTTACGTGGAAGAGATCAAGAATGCGGGACAGCGGGCGACGGCGCTGACGCGGCAACTACTGGCGTTCAGCCGCAAGCAAGTGTTGGAGCCGCAGGTGCTCGATCCTAACCAGACGGTGCGCAACATGGTGAAGATGTTGCGCGTGCTGATCGGAGAAGACATCGAACTGGCCACGAACCTTTCCGAACAGATCGGGCGGGTGCTAGTTGATGCAGGGCAGCTTGAGCAAGTGATCATGAACCTTGCCGTCAACGCCCGGGATGCAATGCCGAAGGGCGGAAGAATCATCATTGAGACAACACATTGCGATCTCGATGAGACGTATGCGGAAAAACACACGGAGGTCACTGCTGGCCCATACGTGTTGCTGTCTGTGACTGACACAGGCAGTGGCATCAGCGGGGGAACGCTGGCGCACATCTTCGAGCCATTCTTCACCACAAAGGAAGCGGGAAAAGGAACGGGGCTGGGACTGGCGACGGTGTACGGCATCGTGAAGCAGAGCAAGGGACACATCGCCGTTTACAGCGAATTGGGAGTGGGAACGGTCTTCAAGGTGTATTTACCGTCGCTCGATAAGACGATACCGGTGGCTTCGGCCCAGCAGTCTGGAGCGATCCCGCGTGGTGAAGGAACGATATTGCTGGTTGAGGATGAACCTGCATTGCGCGTGCTCGCGGCAGAATCCTTGAAACGGCTTGGCTACAAGGTCCTTCAGGCAGGAAATGGTTTGGAAGCCCTGGCGTTGGCTGACCGGCAGGCGTCCTCAAAGATCGATGTTGTGTTGACAGATGTAGTGATGCCGCGGATGGGCGGTCCGGCATTAATAGCCCAGTTGCGGGAAAAACGAAATGATTTTGCAGTGATCTTCATGTCCGGTTATTCGGATACAGCGGTGCTGGAATTTGCAAATCTCGGGACTGAGTCGCTGCTGCTGCAAAAACCTTTTACGACAGAAGCGCTAGCGAGGAAGATCAGTGAAGCGCAGAGTAGGACAGGGAGTTCTTAGCCATTTTCACAAGAAGAAGAGCGGCAGAGGCTAAAGGTGTCGTCCCAATCGTATTTTCTTTCCTAAACTTTGGATCTCCGCCACGTCAAGATTGCAGGTTTAAAACTGAAGGTTGTACGCAGCTACTGAACTCTTGATAGAAATTCAGGGTGCGAACAGCAGGTCTCCTGCTGTATAAGTTTTCATGGCCTACATACAATTTCTTGGCGCGGCAGGGACCGTGACCGGTTCCAAACACCTGATCAATACCGGCGACCTTCAAGTGCTGGTGGACTGCGGACTCTTTCAAGGCAAGAAGGAATGGCGCGAGCGCAATTGGCAGGACATGCCCATTCCCGCGCGCGAGATTGATGCTGTGATTCTCACTCACGCGCATCTTGATCACTGTGGCTGGATCCCTCGCCTGCATAAAGAGGGATATCGCGGCAAGGTCTATGCGACGCCGGCTACGATCGACCTCTGCGGCGTGATCCTGCCGGACTCAGGACACCTGCAGGAAGAAGATGCCGATTTCCATAATCGGCAAAAGAGTTCCAAGCACAATCCCGCGCTGCCCTTGTACACGCTGGAGGAAGCGCAGGATTGCTTGAAGAATTTCATTCCAGTTGCATTCCACACACCTACGCAACTGAGTCCAAAATTCTCATTTCAGTTTGTCCACGCCGCCCACATCCTGGGCTCGGGGATGGTTGAGGTCTCGGTGGACGTGAACGGCGCCACTAAACAATTGGTATTCACAGGCGACATTGGGCGCGTCCGCGAAAGCAATGGAGTGGCGCCGGGCAAAGTTGTGCGCACTGGGCCGGAAACCGTCGATGGGCAGCCGACGAATGTCCTGGTGATGGAATCGACGTATGGAAACCGGGAACATCCCAAGACCGACGCGCGGCCGGAACTCGCGCGTATCATTCGCGAGACTGTGAATCGCGGCGGCACAGTTGTGATTCCCGCATTCGCGGTGGAGCGCACACAAAAATTGCTCTTCATGCTGAAGCAGCTGATGGAAGATGGGCAGATCCCGAAGGTGCCGGTGCATATTGACAGTCCTATGGCGATCAAGGCGATTGAGATCTTCATAAAACACACCGAGGAGTACAGCGATGAGACCAAGGCGCTAATCGCAAAATACGGCTCGCCGCTGAAGTGGGACAATTTCAACTTTGACACGACCTCCGAGCAATCTAAGAAGGTGAACTCGATGGTGTATCCGATGATTATTGTGTCATCGAGTGGCATGGTGACCGGCGGACGCGTGCTGCATCACCTGATCCATCGCTTGTCGAATCCCAAGAACACTGTTCTGTTCATCGGTTTCCAGGCTCCGGGTACCCGCGGTGCCACCATCAAAAGCGGCGCGCCTACGGTGAAGATATTCAATCTAGAGGTGCCGATTCGCGCGCAGGTGGCTTCAATAGAACAGTTCAGCGATCACGCAGATACACCGGAGCTGTTGCAATGGCTGCATACTTTCGAGCGCGCTCCACAGGTGACTTATCTCGTCCACGGCGAGCCTAGCGCATCTACTTTGCTCAAGGCGGCTATAGAGAAAGAGATGAAATGGAATGTCGCGATCGCAGAATGGATGCAGAAGGTGGAAGTCGATTAGTTATTTCTGGGTCACTGTGCCGCGGCGGTCGCCGATGGTGACCGTGTCAATCCGTACAGGAAGCTTGTATTCGCCGTCAAGACTGATGCTGGGATATTTAGGGTTGACGAATCTGTGAACGAACATATCCAGCGCCATTCGTGGGACACTCACTCCATCCAGCGTGACTGATCTTACATATACATTCGCGCTTCCATCCTTGCCACTGGCGATGGCTATTACCTGAACGTCATGTACACCGCTGAAGATCGCGAGCAGCGGATTGTACGAACCTCGGTTGGCGGTAAGTTGGTCGAAATCCACGCGGGTCTTTGCAGTCACTGTTTCAGGCGCCAAGTTGAAATTCACTGACATGATCCCTTCAGGCAGTTTGACGCGGTGCTGGGCGAAGTATGAATTGATCTCGGTCTGCAAAAAAATAGTCGGCCGGGGATCGGGTGGAGTGATCGTGGCATTCCGCTTCAGGTAGTCGATCTTTCGCTGCATGGAATCGGCAGCGGCAATCTCAACGCGTGTAGTCTCGGATCCAGCATTCTGAGGATTCTTAGGGACCTTCGCTGGAGCAGGAATGCCGAGCAACACCAAAATTAGAAATGCTGTGAGGAAGAGCAACAGGTTACTTGCGGCTCTTCGCGGCGGATACCGGTTTGGATACTGCGGCAGATGCATCCTGCAGATGTGATGCAGCATTGCTGGAGGGAGTAGCCGGTTGCACATTCAGTTCCGGACGCTCTAAGGTGCCCGTCACTTGTATTTCATGGGTGTCGGTCAAAAGATTCAGCTTCAATTCACGATTGAGAGTGGCTGTTCCAGAGATGCGAATCCGTCCGGAAGGAGAATCGATGGTGGAGTTTCCCCATTCAATGGCTCCCGAGGACAGCTTGGCTGTGCCGGTCCAGCGGGCAAACTGCAGACCGGAAGGAAATTGGGGTGCCGCTAGCCGCCGCACGCTCCCATCTTCCCAGACGAATTCGAGCGAGCCTGCGGCACTATCCCGGAGCGCAGCGGCATCCGTACCCGACATTGAGAGCTTGAAGTTTGCGTTTATTGAGCCCGTGCCCCAATTGTCGTGCGTGAGCGCGCTCACTGCAGTCAGGGACGCATGCTGGATGCTTCCGTCGCCTGCATAGGTCGCTCCGGAGAGTCCAAATTCGCCGTGCCAATTGCTGCGCTGCTTGCCGCCGAGCAGGTCGGCGTGGACATCGGTCAGGTTCACCGAGCCATTGTTTTTTGCAACATGCGCAATCAGATTGTTTGCGACCAAGCTTTTCAGGATCACGCGGTCGGCTGAGAGTTGTCCGATCAAATCAATGTTGAACAATTCGGAGCTGATGATGCCGGTTGAGGCCGGGGTGCGTTGTCCCAACCAGTTGGTCGGCTGGAATTTGGGGTTGAGGATGCGATTGAGCTCGTCCAGGTTGAGCTCAGAAGCGTGAAGGTCAAAGCGCACGGGACAAGGCTCCTCGGTGCAGACGCGGGGGATCGCCAAGGTCCCGTCCAATTGCGTGCGCGTCCCGAAGAGGGCCGCAGCCAGTTTTTGCACAGAAATCTCCTGGGGCGTGAGGACGAGGTTAGCCGAGGCAATCTCCAGCGGAGCAGCAAACTCGTTGACCGCAGCTTTGACACGACGCAACTGCGAATTGCCAGTAACGAGTGGCGCGCCAAAGCCAGTCCAAGCGTTTGCGATCGTCAGATCGAGTGACGCAGCTCCTTCTGGAAATGCCGTTCGGGTCTGCGATTGCAGTCCTAGCAGCCGCGCCGCGCCGAAGAGCTTATGGATATCCGCATCACCCTTGATCTGCCACTTCAATCCTTCATTGGAGCCCACGCCTGCAACTGCGACGGGTCTTGCTCCACCCAGCGCAATCGTGAACGGATCAATGGTGAAGATGTTGACCGTGGAAGGAAGGCGATTTGATTTGGACCTTTCCAGTCGGGATTTGACTCCGGCCGAAGTCGGGCCCTCGGGAGTCAATTCCACTTCGCTGAATCCGAAACGGACGTTGCCGCCCTTTATAACTTGTGCCAAGGTCACGGAACTGAGAGCTGATTCAGCGATCGAGCCCTGGCCCGTCCATTTCGCCTGCCCGCCTGAAATGGTCTTGCTGAAATACGCATTGAGCACACCGGCCGCAGTCAGATCGGCAGGAGTGTCGCGTTTAGCGTGTCGAAACAGTCGCGCCATGCTGGCAAGCGGAACCGATTCTGCGCTCAGGCTCAAATATTGCGGAGAGGTGGACCAGTGCTCACCGTAGCCTTTGAGCCTGACACTGCCGTCTCCAACAGGAAGATTGCATGCAAAGAAATCTTGCGCAGGATCGTTTGCTTCCGGATGGCCCGAAAGTTTGGCCTCACAGTTCGCATCGATGCGAAAAGAGTTGTCGCTGGCAATGTCGTACCGGCGAAAGTCGTCGATGCGCACTTTCGCCGTGGAAGTGAAGTCCTGCGGAGTGCCCTGAAGTTGAGCGGAGAGGGTGACATTTCCCCGCCATCCGCGATCACGGCCGTAAATCAATGTCGTAAGTTGCCCGAGTTGCGACTTCTCCAATTCGATCCGCAGCTTCACCGGCGTCTGCTCGATCTTATCGGCGCGGACGAAAGAGCCTTCTACGCGGAGGGTTCCGGTGTCTCCTAGATTTGCGTCCGTGCGCGTGGGGCGGGCTTCGAGACGCATGTTCCACTGGTTTTCAGATTCGAGCCAGAGCGCGAAGTCGGCGTCGACCAGGACGTGGGCCTTCTTGTCCTGCATGATCTTGAAATTGATACGGCCGGAATCGGCTTCGATATAAGGGAATCGTGGCCGGCCCTCAGGCTTTTTCTTTGCAGTCGGCGCTGCCTGAAGCTGCGATGCGTGTCGCAATAGGGCTTCAATATTCCATTGACCATCGCCGTTGCGGACCAGATTCAAGCTGGGGTAGTTGAAGCTTAAGCGGGCAATCTCAAGGCGTCCGCGCCATAGTGATGTCAGTCGGAGACGCGCGACCACGGTTTCGGCGCGCAACAATGGTTCGGCGCTGTACGCAGGATCATCCGCGATGACAAAGTTCTCGATCTCAAATCCGGGAAGGGGCAGCAACCTGATCTTCACATTCCCCATACTTACGGGACGGCCGATGGAGCCGCTGACGCTCTGCGCCAGACGGGCGCGAAAACGATTGGCATTCACAAAAGGAGGAACAACGACGGCAAGCAGCAGGAGGGCGGCCAGGGCCACTGCCACTCTTTTGCCTCGCTTGCCTGTGGATGACATTAGTGGACCAGCCTGAGTGTCCGTCGCCAGCGGGTCTCGTCGAAGAAGTGAATCGCCACATGCGCCAGCCATGCTATTCGTTCACTGGCCGCGGTCTTTTTATATTGGCCCTCGCCGGTGTCGAATGACCAGTAAATGAACATAGGACGGCCAATCACGTTTTCCTGCGGGATGAAGCCCCAGTAGCGGCTGTCATAACTGACGTCGCGATTATCGCCCATGCCGAAGTAGCTGTTCGGAGGCACGACAATCTCGCCATTCTTGATGTAGTCCCGAAGAGTCACGTGCCATTCCGGCGCAACACTGCCCAATTCCGGGGGAACAGCAGGGAAGTCGTCTCGATAGGGAGCATAGTTCCCCAGAGACCGGATCACGTAAGGTTCATCCAGCTTCTCACCATTGCGATATACGACCCCATTGCGAAGATGGATGCGATCTCCCGGGATCCCGATGATGCGCTTGACGACGTGTAGCCCTGGAGTTTCCGGAGAGAGGAAGACAACGATGTCGCCACGCTTGATGTCGCCATAGGGAACGATAGGCTTTATCCATTTGGTGGCCGGAGCTGCGGTTATGCGATCAACAAAGACGTGATCGCCGACGAGCAGCGTATTGACCATCGAAGGAGAAGGGATCTCGAAGGCCTGCATATTGAACGTAACAATGAACAGGCCCGTAACAAGCACCACAGCCATGGACGCAACAAACTCCATGACCGTCTCTTTTTCCTGCTTCTTCGTTTTTTCCGGTGCTTCGCCGGTAGTGGATTCAATCTCTTTTACTTTTGCCAAGTGTCTACCTGTATGTTGCGGTATTTGCGAAAGGGCCCGCTCACTTTACGATCTGCAACATGCGATCCCATCGCGCCATCGCAGGAAGATGCCACATGCGATACGCGAAACGCTCAATTTTATCATCCGCAGCTGAAGTGAACGGGTCATCCTCCATCTGGCGAAGGGAGAAGTAGATGATGAGAGGCTTGCCAACGATATTTTCACGCGGCACAAGGCCCCAATAGCGGCTATCTAGGCTCTCATCGCGGTTGTCGCCCAGGACAAAGTACTGTCCTTCAGGCACCATCAGGTCCTTTTGGCGTGTGAGCAGTGGGATCTCCGCCCACCATGAAGAGGTCACGTTAGGACTGGTGCTCCGGCGCGAGGGAAAATCATCCCGGAAGGAATCATGATTCAGCAGTTTGTGAACCGCATAATCCTCGCTAACCGGCGTGCCATTCACAAAAACCTTGCCACTGACCAGATGGATGCGGTCACCGGGGACGCCGATGACGCGCTTCACAAAATGCTGCTCGGGATGGACCGGCCATTTGAAGACGATGATGTCGCCGTGGCGAATCTTTTGATAGGGAAGTACTCTGGTCCACGCACCACTATTACCGAAAGAGAATTTGTCGACCAGCAGGTAGTCGCCGATGAGCAGCGTATTTTCCATCGACTCCGATGGGATCTGAAACGCCTGGACCAGGAAGGTGATAACAAAGACGGCAATAACCACGGTGGTAGCCAAAGACTGCACCGGATCAAGCCATTCGCGCGCAACTGTCTTGCGCGGCGCTGGTGCCGCCGGTTGCGGAACCGGAACCGATTCGTTCACCGTGTTTTCGACTGCTGGTGTGGCCATGTCCAAGGGCCGGAGCCCGATCACTTATGTTCTTCTTTTCTTAAAAACTCCAAAGCTTTGCCTGCTGCCCTTTGCTCGGCGATTTTCTTAGTCGAACCTTGGGCCCGAGTGGTAAAGCTTCTGGTACTCCCGCCGTTTTGCGGTTGGCTCTCTATGACGCGAACTTCCACGGTGAAGGTCTTCTTATGATCCGGGCCTTCTTCCTTCACTAGGTGATACGCAGGTTGAGGGCTTCCGGTTGCTTGCAACCGCTCCTGAAGGGCAGATTTCTGGTCCGATTTCGCCATGCCCGGGTCACCCTCCAGCGCTCCGAACTCAGGCGTCACAATCTTCTCAAGGATGAACCTGCGGGCCACCTCTAGGCCAGCGTCCAGGTAGAGAGCGGAGATCACGGCCTCGAGAGCGTCGACCAGCAACGCCGACTTAAGCCGTCCGCCGCTTCGTTCTTCTCCACGACCCAGCCTCAAATAATCGCCGAGAGAGATTTCCTTCGCGACTTTAATTAGATGTTTGGCGCTGACCAGATGGGCGCGGGCCTTTGAGAGCTGCCCTTCACTGTAATGGGGAAAATTTTCAAAAAGAGCGCGACTGGTAACGAACCCGAGTATGGCGTCGCCTAGAAATTCAAGCTGCTCATTGTCCCTGCTAAGTTTCTCGGATTCATCAGCGGCTTCGTTGGCGTGGGAGCTGTGGGTGAGAGCCTGCTCCAGGAGCTCAGGTCGAGCGAAGGTGTGCCCCAGCACGCGTTCCAGCACGCTTACGTCCGATTGAAGTAGTTGTTTTTGAGCCGTTGTTTTCATCGGGCTGGTTTGCCCTTTGCTTTTCTAACGGAGTGGGCGCGAGAAGCTCCCACTCCGCTTATCGGTTATTGTTTCGGCGGCGTTGCCGGTGGCGTTGTCTGGGCAGCCGGTTTTGCGGCAGGCTGCGAGCCCCCAGAAAGCTTGGTCAGCCGGTCTTTTTCATTCTTTGCCAAAGTCAAAACAGGAGCATTGTTCTGTGCCTGGGCTATCTCGACCGCTTTATTCGCACTGGCTAGCGCCTCAGGATATTTCTTCTGATTGTCTTGGACGACAGAGAGACGAAGATAGTTGATCGGGTCAGGCTCACCGGTGTTGATGGCTAAGGCGTCCTTCAAGTGCTGTTCGCTGATGCCATAGTTCTTGCGGGCCATCTCGACATATCCCATTGAGGAGTGAGCCAGTGCCATAATGTCATTCTTTGTATCAGCTACCTGCTGCGGAGTCAGCGTAGGCGGGAAGACCATATTGTCGATGTTCTTCACGGCAGTTTCAGCATCGCGCAGCGATTCGGCGTATTTTTCGTCACGATCAAGGTCAGTTTCGCGCGTGCTTTCGGCGAGTGCCGTGGCAACCATGGCAGCGGCCAAGGGATTTTCGGGGTCCAATTTGAGTGTCTTGCGTCCCATCTCTACTGTCTTGTCCGGCTTGTTCATACTGTAATACTTGCGCATGAGTTCACCGTATAAGAGGCTGGTGAGCTCGCTTTGGGGAAACTTCACGGCGAAGTCATTGGCCGCGGTTTCTGCGGCTGCCATGTCCGTTTGCGCCACAACGGCATTGTAGGCCGCATATTCTTCCTGAGTCTTGGCTTGCGGAAGCGTTTTCTTTGCTGGAACCGTTGGGGCTTGCGGCGCGGCTTGTGATGTTTGCGGAGCCGTTGGAGGCTGCTGAGAGTTGCCGGCTGGGGGCTGCGTTTGCGCAGCTGCGAACGCCGAAAGCACCAGCCCAGCGCACATTACATTTACCAATCGCTTCATCGAATCGCTCCTTTAAATTCGTGCCAACGTTGTTTCGCTATTATCCGCTATTGATCTTTGTCGCATCCGGGCGGCAATTCAGTAATACCTTTGTCGGCTGCGCTCTTGATATCGGGAGTAGGATCCCCGGCGCTCAAAGCTGCGCGATAATGCGACAAAGCCGAATCACGATTGCACTTCAAATCCAGAATGCGGGCAATGTAAATATGTGACCAGGCGATGGTGCGTGGCTCGCGGGCAATCTCCAGAGTACGTTCGAACAGTGATTGCGCACTGTCAATATCCTTGTTCAGTGTGGCCGCGCGCGCCAATATGAACATGGCGCGTGCCGGGTCTTCAGTGCGGCGGTCGAGCACTTCCTGCGCAATGCGATGCGCTCCCTGAGCGTCACCATTACTGAGCTTCTCTTCTGCGAGATCCAACATCTGGCGTCTGGTGACGTTGGATGCTGTCAGCAACTCCGGCGCAGCTTTGGAGCTGAAATTTGTGTTGGAGATGCGCTTCTTCTCCTTGTCCAGATCAATGGTATACAGCATGTCGCTAAAGGAATCATTGAAGCCGGCGGGCGACTGCTCGAAATTGATCAGGGCGTCATAAAAGTAGCGCGTAAGTATGAAGCCTTGCTTCATTGCATCGTCAGCCGCTGAACTTCTCAGTGCTTCCAGCTTCTTTGGGTCGGAGGCAGGGACAGGCGTGGTCAACGTGCGAGCCTCAATGGCACGAATCAGGGATTCGATCACCATAAGGGTAGTGTCGTTCTTGTAGCTCTCGTCCAAAGGAGCTGTCTTGGCCAGTTGCAGCAATGGATTGAGACGCTTCACTGCGTTGGCCCGTCGCGACGCGAGTGCATCGATGACATAGTGCAAGTATGTGTGCCGAACCTGGTCCAAGTGGATGCTGCCGTTGTTCGCGGGGGACACTACAAGAAAATAGTCCGCCCGGTAGTTTCTAGCATTCACCTGTGACGGCGCGCCTAATGGGTCGACGTAAATCACAAACTTTCTTCCCACATAACTGCTGAGCGGCAGCTTGAGATAGAAATCGGTTCTTAGGATCAGTTGAGAGACAGGGTCGTGCAGGCGGGCGATTACACGCTCATAGTCCACTTGATGTTTCAACCATATCTGGTGTCCGCCAACGGCTTCATAGAACTTCTTTAGCAGTGGCACGAAACCAAGAACGTTGGAAGCATCGGGAGGAAGATCAGCTTCCTTCACTGTCAGGGTAAACTCAGGCGGATCTCTGAGGAGAATCGCCAATGACACGTATTGTGCAAGGTCCTGTGCGCCATCCGCCTGCTGCTTGTCGGTGATGAAACGGCAAATCTGTTCCCGTGCTGTGGCGGCTTCGGCGGAAGCGCCCCAGGAGTTGGCAAAGTCTGCGCGAATCTGAGCGCGAAGGGGATCAGAGTTGGCTAGATCTTGATCGTACCCGCACACGTTAATGGCTGCCAATGTGGCAAATAGGGATTCGCTGGTTTCAAGCTGAATCTGCAAGCGAGAGTCTCGCTGCTCCATAGGACCGGGGGCTGATTTTTGGGGTTCTGCTGAAGAAGCAGCAGCGGGTGCGTTCTGCGCGGCAGGAGCTTGGCCCAGTGCAATGGTCCCCAAGATGGGAAGAGCAATGATCAATGTTCGGACGAATGCAGAGATAGTACGAGAACCCAGAGTAGCCTCCTGTGCTGTGTTTTTGCGTGGAAAGGTAAGTTTACGGGAGCGATTCACAGGGGTCAAACCGCGGGAGGGTTAGGAGATAGGGCGTTTTGAAACTGCCCTCCCCCTTTTTGGCCCGCTCACGCACCCGATTCGACCAAAGCCCGCCCACTTTGCACGACATCTATGTTTCCGGTAAACCCGTCCACGTGAAAGATTACTCCCGTGATCCTGCTCCCCGTTATCAACTGTTCGAAGCTGGAACTACGGTGTCTAATTCTAAAATGCTGCTTCGCATCGCACTGATCTGCGCCATGCTTCTCTCGACCGCTTCCCTCGGGTTAGCAGGGGAAAAGGAGAAAACACATCCAGTCAGGCCGACCGAGCTACTTGACATCATTGGGAGAGCAGACAAGGTGATTCTGTACGACAGCACTCCTGCCATGTATGTAAGCGGCGGAAGCGTTCCTCCGGCGATCCTCTACTCTTCGACGAACCCACGGGACATTTCAGAGCTGAAGGAATCCATTGCTGTCGAGCGGCCGAAAAGCTGGTTCCGCTGTGCCTGTATTCCGCCGATCGAGATCGTACTTTCACTGAGAGGAAGAAAATTGGGGGTCATCAGCGTCTACGAAGAACTGACAATTGGTTTTTCACGTTGGTCCGGCGATGCTCGAGCCGCGAAGCAGGAGAAGCTGCTCAGATGGTTTGATGCTCGAGGGATTACCGGTCCGCGTCTTAGGATTCAAACCATACAGGCAAGGGAAAGTGCAGAGCGCGGGGCATCCGAGCGCTGGGTAAATGCAATGCCTGTAAGCCTGCGCCCGCTGTGGTCCAAGTTAATGGACGATCGACAATGGTGGTCGGACCCTGGATCAGCCCCAGCAGCGTCCGCAAGCGCCCTCAAACCCGAACTGGCGAGAGAGTTTCCAGACCCCAAGAAGCGTATCCTCTGGTTATTTTCCTGGTTCGGTTCTGGAGCAGGCCCTTGGTCTGGGTTTCCCGCCTATGAAGAAGTTCCAGCGCGTCTCCTACTTGACTACCAGCTGCCCGAACTGCTGGCCGCACTCCGCGACACAACGTTGACGGAATCGGAAACCGAGGGTGCAGCGCGATTCTTCTCTGGCTATTGCCATGGGTATGATTTTTGTCCTCCGGAAGAGAACAAGGAAATCCCGCTCCTTCCCAAGGAACTCAAAAAGACCCTCTTGCAACACGTGCTTAACAGCCCGGATGTGGACAAGGTGGAGTGGGCCCGAAAGGCATTTGAGCGGCATTAGCGTGGACGTAGCGTAAGCTATCTGAGATTAAGGTCTAATTTTTTATGTTCCTGCCAATTGATCGGCTGCAATGTTCACCTCAGGAGTTGGAACGGCCTTAAGGTGGGACTTAGATTCCAGAGCTTCGAGCACAGCGATGGCCAATTCATGCATTGTTTGCAGAGCGGCCTCTTCATACGGCTGATAATCGGAAAGTGTTTTGATAATCATGCGCTTTCCGTGCGCAATGTCGTTCCGGCGTGATACCAAAGCCTTCAGTTTCAATTCGTGAGTAGTCACGTATTCGCTGGGGAGGGCTAGCTCACTACAATTTTTTCGCGCCACGCTAGGCCAAAGATTGCTATCCGTTTCAAGCTTCACGTCAAACGTGGTTTCTTCCAGCATCCATTCTGGAAACTGTTTGGTAATCGTCTGCCACAAAGCGACTGTACTTACATCTCGTTTTAATTCTGAAAATCGCTTTGATAGTGAGAAGCGAGCAATAGCGTCTATGCATTCGGAACGCGTACACAGAGTACTTTTTGAAGTGAGAAATAAGGGCAGTTGCAACACGAGAAGAACTAAAACGTGAAGCGTTGGCCAAGCATTCGGATACGGCAAATATGTCTGATCGCATCTTTCCCGAGGAATTCGAGGAGCCTGCTATATCCGAATTCTGCTAGTGAGCCGAAATCGATTGAGACGCCATCACTCATGCGAAGTTGCCTTTCCGTGAATAACGAAGACTTCCACGTTTCAAATGCACCTGACTGTTCTGGAATCCTAATTTTATTTAAGGAGTGGTTTACCCGCAGAGGTTAGCTTCACGTTCAATCTATCCTTCTTCTTTTGAATAATTACAGGTTGAACGAAATAGAAGTCGAAAAGACCTTCTAAGACATCAAGCAGCCATTCGGCCTCCCCCGGCTCGACCTCGACAATTTCGCCGGTATTTGTGTCCTTAGTAGGGTGAGCTGCAAAGTTTCCCAACGTTCGGATGGCGTCTATAGAACTCGACAGGTAAGAGGGTAGGCTTCCGGAAGAAAGTACTTTATCGATTTCAGAGCTAAGATTGCCCGCAGTGACCTTAGCCTTTTCTCGAAGGATGTTTTGGAGTGTTCTGCGACTAAGTGCAGCGCTTGCTTTCGGGCTATCTGCTAAAACCAGAGAGGCCTCCACATAGTCGCGTCCAAATCGCTCCGGGACCTCCGGAGGGAGTGGGGGCCGAGATGTTCCTCTAGGATAAACAAGCATGTCGGGTTCTACATTTGAGGACGACCCTCTGCCCAACCAGATAATGAGGTGACCGCATTCCGGACAGACTTCATAGAACGCTGCCCAATAATGATTGCGGTCGCCATTTCCCAATGCCACCGAGCTCAGTTTCGAGTGAATCCCTTTAGTGCAGTGAGGACATTTCATGCAAGCACCTTCAAAAAAGCCGTGATTTTGCCAACCCCGAGCACCGCTACAGAAGCCATGATCATGGCAGTGTAGCACTCGAGGGATCAATCTATTCTTATGATCACAACCTGCGTATTCATTTGATTTCAAACGGGAATGCAGCAAGCAGAGCAATGCGTTTTGAAGGAAATAACGTGTGGGCTTTAGGTGCCGGGACACAACAAGCAAGCGAGGGCAGTTTCAAAACGCCCTATCTCCTAACCCGTCAAACCGCGGGATTTCCCACTTTCAAGCAAAAGGCGAATGCGTGCGCATCCACCTCTAGGTATCCAGTGCTCAGCCTTTGACGTCCACATTGGCAAAGGAAATCACGACCTTGCCTGAAGCA
>JAOAPH010000050.1 GCA_025462835.1 Candidatus Angelobacter sp.
TATACGCCGCGAAGAGCAAAGGCCGCAACGCGGTGCTCAAATATCGCGACGTCGCGGCACAAAAGCGCGCAAAAGAGGCCTCCTAGTCCATGCCTGTTGCGACAGTAAAGATCTTGACTCAGACGACTTCCGGCGACCGCAAGCCTGACGCTTTCCCAGAGACTGGCCGCGTGCGCCCGTGGGCGGTTGTACACGCATGTGACCATGCGCGCGAAGTCGCAAACGTGGTCGAGGCCCAGATCCATGTTGGCATGCGTCCTTACCTGATTATGCTAAATGGTTCACGGGCGCTGACGAGCGACGCCATCGGACAACGAAATACCAGGAACAATCCTGTTTCTTTATTGAAAGGTTGGCAAGACGTCCGCTGTTGGCGCAAACAGTTTGATGAAAATGGGACCTCTTTTCACGCGCAGTTGATACATGCACATTCATTTGCCGCGGGTATGGCAGCGATTCGCGGCGGCGATGCGGTTGTATATGACGTGAGGGAGTGGATCGAAGAACAAACAAATGGAACCAATTCCTGGCTGGCGCGGTCGTTTCGCACCGCGGAACAGTTTGCGCTTGCCCGTTCCAGTGCCATCGTCGTTCATTCGCATGCAATGCGGTCGGAATGTGTGTCGAGAGGCATCGCCCCTGAAGATGTCTTTGTCGTTCCGGATCCGGTCTGTGGTAACACCACGACCATGCATGACGTCCCACCGCAACTCGAGGCGCTTGGTCTGGAAATGTGCGCAGCCCGTGGAAAGGTGTTGGTCCTAGCGAAGGTCACTGAGCAGAAATCAGAAACACTTGGACGGAATCACGCAAACAACAGTTTTGATCTGAATAGTCTCTTCCTGACTCTGTCGCAAGCAGTGCAAGAGAATGACGCGATCAGACTGTTGCTCGTGAGTCCCGGCAATCTTCTTCTCTCCATCAGCAAGAAGGCCCGCGAATTGGATATTCGCGACAAAGTGATCATCACAGCAGAAGAAGATCAGCAGCGGGCCATGGCCGCTGCTGAGATAGTGATCGCAGATCCGGTCTCCATCAGTGACGCGCAGGGAGCAGATGAGTCGATTGCACTGGCGGCAATGGTGCAGGGCAAGGCGGTTTTGGCCCTCGACAATGCGGCCAATCGTGACCTCAGTCCAGATGGCAGAGGCCTGCTCTGGTTTTCCCCGGATCCGAAATCGATGGTTCGCGATTTGGCCCACAGGTTGGCATTCCTGGCACGGAATGCGGATTTTCGTTCCGCTTTGGGCAAAGGCGGACAGCATTATATTTTCGACGCCCGTAGCCCCGCGCGCATCGGTCACATGTATGACGATGTCTATCGCCATGCCTATGCGCGGCGTGGCAGAGGAGAGTCATCCCGGGGTACCTCCGGCGCGTTGATCCCGGTCGAATTTTGCACCTGACCTCTTTTTATTAATGAACCTCCACGACCTGCCGATATAGCAAACATGATGCTTATTTCACGAATTTTCGCAGTGGCTGTCGTAATCGTTGGCTTGAGTCAAGTGGCAATGTGCGGCAATACCTCGACCGGCACCGTCCGGATCGGCGTCAATGTGGTGCCGACTGTCCAAGTGATGAATCCCACTCACCCAGATCAGGTTGGAAGCATTTCGATGGGCGACCAACCCATTCTGCAGATCGCGCCGCAACGACAGTTGGATCATTCCCAAGAGATGCAAACGATTGGATTTGAATCCTCTGATCAAGAGCAATCTCATGATCCAAGTAATGCGACCAACGCAGTCTTGATTCGACATACTTACATCGCAAACTAACCTTCCCGCCCCGCGCGCGAACAATTGCAAAACAGTCCATTTTCCTGTTTTGGCACGCGCACCAAACAACAAACTACGATTCCTCATTTACTTCATTGCCCACAACTGTCGGGTTCGATTACAAACGTTTGCTAACTCCCTTGAGAAGAGCGCGTGGATCGGTGATCGCAGGTTACTTTGGTACCAGAATGACCTAAGTACTCTTGTAACTTGCCGACGCTGGCCACAGACTGAGTGAACAAGCTCTGCAAACCTTTGCATTGCAAGAAACGAAATTTTGGAGGGAAGAAAAAACATGAAACAACTTTTTAAAACAGCAGCGGTACTGGTGGCAATGACAGCCACAATGTTTGCCGCTAATCCCAAGGGTGCAACCAACACCAATACGGTGACTGGTTCGGTTGCCCTTCAAGCAACTGTGCAAACGTCTGTCCGTATCAGCTTCGCGGCGGGCACAACCACCGTTAACGGCGGCGCGGCCTGCTCCTTGGGCGGCAGCGTCGTTGTTGGTTCAGCCAGCGATGTCAGCTTCAACCTGGGAAACATCGATGGTTTGGGCCTTGCAACTCCCACTTGCGGCGGCTTGGTAAACGCCGGTGGCGTTGCCGTGGGCGGCACTTCAGCGACATGGGCCACTTCCTACAAGTACACACCTGAGTGGTCTGGCTTCGGCGCCGCCGTCCAGGGCGTGACTGCATTGACGAGTCCGGGATTCACCAACAGCAGCACTCTGACCGCGGTGGAAGGTAATGCAGCCACAACCGCAGCATTGACCAGCGTGCCGGTAGCCGCTGGACACAACTTCACTGCGACCGCAGCTCAGTCCGGCGTAACAGTTGAGCGCTTCATGGGTGTGACTGTGCTTAACAACAATGGTGCTGCGGCCACACGTTTTGCTGGCGCCGATGCAGCGCTCATCACTTTTACTTTGACAGCTAGCTAACTGAATGGCTTCCCCCTCCATTTCAATAATTCCAATGCATAAGCGAAGGCGCAATAACGGAACAGCGACAGCGTTCGGGGCAACCCGGACGCTGCGCTTTCTTTTTGCCGCCGTGCTGTTTTGTTCAGCAGTGCAATCGGGGGCGATCAGTCTGCAGTTGACCGCGGGTACGCTCACCGGCATCGCTGGCGCCGGACCCACCTATCACAGCAGCTTCGGCACATTGAATGGTTTGGGTCAGGGCACGCCTTCCGGCTCCATCACCATGATCGACGCCAATTTCAATGGAAACACCGGCGCGCTTTACACAGGTTCCTATGGGATCACGGTAGTTGTGCCCAATGGACACACAGCCAGTGTCGCCGCTTATATCACTACGAATTTCAATCATCTGGTCGTATTCAATTGTGTAGCTGGTGCAGCGTGCACAAGTTCAGGCAACTTCAATTTGCTGTCCACAAATGCAGGAGCGCCCACAACGGTGTGGGCTGCCACCCCGAATGCAGGCGGATCTAGCACTGCTTCTTTTGGGGTTTCAGTAAGCAATGCGAATGGCGCGTTGGGATTCGCCGGCGCGGAGAATGCCGCCACAATTCACTTTGTTGCCACAGATAACAGCAACGCCCAGACTGCGACGGCTGATCTCGTCTTCGATACTCCCAACTCAACGATTCAAGATGCGGTAAGCATCGCATTTGCCCAGGGCACGACAACAGTCAACGGTGGCGCTGCGTGCGTGGTTGGCAACAGCGGCGCCCTGGGAAGCGACGCTAATTTTTCGCTGGGCACGGTGGATGGTCTTGGCGTCTCCACTCCCACTTGTGGCGGCCTTACTGCTGCAGTTGCCACCGGCGCAACTTCCGCAACTTATGCCACCTCCTACAAGATCACGCCCGGGTTCTCCGGCTTCAATCCATTGACTACCGGGGCCACAATCGTCCTGACAAGTGCCGGGTTCACGAATTCATCTGCGCTAACTATCAAAGAAGGTTCGTCAGCCGCTGGCATGACCACGATCCCGGCCTCGGGTGCCACGCATTCGTTCAGCACATTGACCAGCAAAAGCTCGATCGAACGCTTTTTGGGACTCACGATCCTGAATAACAATGGCGGCGCTGTGGCGAGGTTCGCTGGCGCGGATTCCGCGCTTATCACGTTCACCATGACCGTGAACTAGACGAAATCCAAATGAATCGATTCGCGCAAACACGACTGCTGGCGTTCTGGATAGCACTCGCATGCGCGCTCTTCACCGGGACAGGCAAGGTTGAGGCACAAGCATCTGTTGGGCTCTCTCCCGCGATGGTGGTAAAGGACTTCACTCCCGGCAAGCCGTTCGAATTCGAAGTCATGTTGAACAACAGCTTGTCGACACCCGTGGTCATGCACACGCAGATCCGTGACTGGTGGTACGACTCCAAAAACCAAAAGCTTTTCGGAGAACCGGGGTCGCACGCGAACTCCGCCTCCAACTGGATGCAGGCAGTGCCGGAACAGGTCACGGTGCCTGCTCAATCCAATGCGAAGATCAAAGTTGTGGTCACTCCTCCTGCGAAGACAGAGGGCGGGTACTACTCTGTGTTGTTTGTGGAGTCGAGGCCGGAAGCGACCCAGGACAAGACAGCAGAAGGCAAGCCGATCTTCGCCAACTTCCGCTTGGGCACGCTGGTCATGTTGACCGCAGCCGGCACGGCTCACTACAAGATCGATGTCAGCGACAAGAAATTTACTCCGCCGGGAGCGAACCAGAATCTTAAGCTCGAGTTTCAACTACAGAATCTAGGCAACTCTCATATCTATCCACAGATTGAACTTTCACTGCTCAACGACAAAAAGGAATTGGTCGCGAAAGCCGACGCCGGCTCCAAGCGCTTCCTCCCGGAGCAGAAGGATTCAGTCGTGGTGGACTGGGGCGGAACATTAGCGCCCGGGAAGTACAGCGCCATACTTTCCATCGTCTACGGAAAAAATCAGATCTACACAGATGAATTCTCATTTGAGACGGCGAAGCACCCGTGAAACTGATCAGCAAGGCCTCGTCATCGCCTGTTCTCGCGATGCTCTTGTTGTCCTCCGCCTTCATGTTTGCGCAAGAGCACCGCACCAGCGTTGATTCCGATGGCGGCACAGGGTCCGATCCTGAAGCGACAGCCCAACCTGAAATGCCGGATTCGGCCCGCTCGGTCAAAGTCGTTTGGCAGCGCTCACTGGCACTCAAGGCTGAAGGCATTTCTCGTGTCGTGGTCTTGAACCCGGTCATGTGCTCTGCGTCGCTCTTCAGTGACGGTGTGACCCTGACCGGCATAGGCCGCGGCGAAACCCTGATGTTTGTCTGGTTTGGTGATCGCCGTGAAAACTGGTTGGTACAAATCGTTGACCCGCCCTTGTCCCCAAGGGCGCCAGGACTCGGTTATGGAGCCGATGGACGCACCGGCAGCGGAATGATCGGGTCCACTGTGCAAACGGCATTCGGCACAAATCAGGCCGCTAACTATGTGATCTCGAGCCGGGTCTTCTGGACTGAGACCGCATTGGGTGGCCGTCTCAGTATCAATTCCAGTTTCCAAAACGTCTCCGCTACGGGGACTCCTTCGTTCAACGTTAATTCCGCAAGTATTCTGTATTCCCGCAATAATTTAGACGTGGCGCTCTTGGACAGTGCGCTGGATTTCACCGGGGGACAAGGCTCCCTGAACCGCTTTTCACAGTTTGGCAATTTGAGCTTGCGGGGATTTAACGTCAATCTTCGGCGCGAGAACACTCAGTATCAATTCTTCGGCGGCAGCACCATTCCATACGTCTATACGCGCCTGGCCGACACTCGCGATCTGTTCGGCATGAACTACATTCGCAAGATCAGCTCGACGTTTACCTTCATGTCCACCTCTGCCATGACGAATGTTCCCGAGCACTTGGCGAATGGCACATCCCAGAGGAAAACAGATTTCTTCGAGATGGCCGCCACCACTTGGAAGCCGACATCGCATGTGGTTCTCCAAGGCACCGGCGGATTCAGCAATGCCGGTTTCCTCGGATTGTTCTCAGGAAGCTACACAACCGAGCGATTCAGCGGCTCCGGTTCGTTCGCCCGCAGCGGCGCCGATTTTCCTCTCAATAAAGTGATGACGTTGGTCGCAGGCGAGAACTCTCTTAGCGCGGGAACTACTTATCAGTTCTCACACAAGCTGCTGGCCACTGGATATTTTCAACACGTGTATGCCCAGGGAAATTCATTTGGCGGCCTGCAAGGGAAATCCGACTACGTGAATCCGAGCATTAGCTACTTGCTCGCGGAACGGCATCGTTTGTTCGTTAACTATTTATTCAGCCTGCGCCAGGATTCGCCAGTGATTGGCAGCGTCTCCAACCAGCGCATCGACGCCAACTATTCGGCGCAGTATTCGCGCTTCACCAACACCTTTCAGACTAGCTATGTTCGCAACAGCGACTTGAAGTCCCTTCAGAGCCAGACCAGCTTTTCATACGGCGATTCGGTAAGCTTGAAGTTAGGCCAGCGTTCCAGCATCAGTGCTGGATTCACCAGCTTCCATTCCAATCTTTCTCCGGCCAATCAGCTGTATCAGCAGATCGGGCTGTTGCCTCCGGTCTTGCAGCAGTTGTTTCTGGCCGACCCCGTTGCATTCATGCAGTCCATCAATTTCACTCCGCAGTTGCAGTCGATTTTGGCTGACCTGCAGCCGGCCAGTTCGCAGGTGACAGTCAGCGGCGAATTCCCGATCGGAAAGCGCATGAATATCAGCCCATTCTTCAATTTTTCGCACTTGACTCAGGGCACGTCCCAAAATTCCAACACTCATCAATTCGGTTATTCGTTGAGTTATCGATTGACCGATTCGCTGCAACTCACGTCGAACCTGACCACCCTGTACTTGCTTGATTCCACTTCGGCTACTGGAGTCCGACGCACCACCGTACTCAGCATGGGATTTAACAAGAGCCTCTCCGGATCTCCGCGGCAACTTCTCCCGTTTCACATGGGGCACTACACGGTGCGCGGCCGGGTCTTCCGTGATATGAACTTGAACGGCGTCTACAACGCCGGCGAGTCCGGACTGGAAGGCATTGAAGTCACGCTCAGCAACGGGGATACGGCAATGACCGATCCCGAAGGTCGATATGAATTTTCAGGCGTCGGCGCCGGGAAGTACGAACTTGCGGTGAGCCTTGCGCAATTCCACGAAGCAGTTCGAGTGACCAGTCCGACCAATCGATTCATCGCCGTTGGAGCAAAGCGCACCACCGAGACAGACTTCGGCATCGTGAATTTTGCTCGAGTTAGCGGCCTCGTTTTCAATGATTATCTGAACGAAGGCAAGCGCGAGCAGGATGCGGTCGGGCTGCCCGCAGTCAAGATCACACTGAAAAGCGCTGTAGCCAGCCGCGAGATCATCACCGAACCAGGTGGCGACTTCGAGGTCACTGACATCGCTCCTGGAAACTACGAAGTGATCGTGGACCGCAGTACGCTGCCGCCCAACTACCTCGCACCGGCTGAAAATGCTCACGTGCACGTTGCGCCCACAGCTTCCGTCGTGCAAGACATCGCCATACGCGCAGTCCGGTCAATCAGCGGACGAGTCTTGTTGAAGACCAAGGTCGACGGGAAAGAACAGCTATCGCCGGTGAGAGACGTTCAACTTACCGCAGATTACACCATCGCCACTACGGACAATGACGGCAATTTTGTGCTGAGAAATCTGCCTGCCGGTGAGTTGACGCTGAGCTTTGTCGCGCGAAAACCGCTTAAGGAGGGAGTGCAACTCCCTTCCGGCAAATTCAAAGTCACGCGGGAACCGATGCAGATCCAGAATGCGGTGATCGTGATCTCCAATCCCGACCTGCTGCAGTACCTCATCCCCTAGGTTTTATTTTTCGCCATAGCAGCGCGCTGTTCCAAGGCATGCAGCGCCACTCTCAGCATCTCATCTACGGGAGCGGGTTTGCCGGTCCAGATCTCAAACTGGCGCGCGCCCTGGTGGACAAACATCTCCACTCCGGGAATCACGTGGATGCCCTTTGCTCGCGCCATTCGGGTGAACTTCGTCTCCGCGGGTGAGTAAACCATCTCGAAAACGTAGCGGCAGTTAAGTTCCTTTTCAGAAAGCAGCGGCTTGTCCTGTTCACCTTTCATGCCTACCGGTGTGGCATTGATGATGGCGTCAAAGCTGAGCTTTGCCAATTGCGGCTTCTGGATGAACTTGGCGCGCGCTTGCTTCGCCAGTTTTTGCGCAGCAGAGGCGGTGCGGTTCATCACGTAAACTTCGCCGCCACGTTCCTTCAATCCGAAGACTGCGGCCCGTGCCGCGCCTCCCGCGCCCAGCACCAAGAACTTCGATCCTGTGATCGGCATCCGCTGCTCCAGCGGCCGGATGATCCCAGCGACGTCCGTATTGAATCCGTAGAGGCGGCCATCCTGCGCACGAATCACAGTATTGCAAGCGCCGATCTTCGCGGTGACCGCATCTGTCTTGTCCAGATACTTCAGGATCTCCGTCTTGTAGGGCATGGTCACACTGAAGCCGTGGATAGGAATGTCGCGCACACATGCCATCAAGTCGGACATAGCCTTAGCGTGCAGCGCGAGATAGATCGCGTTGAGGTTCTCGCGGCGAAACGCCGTATTCATCATCGCCGGTGATAGGGAATGAGCGACCGGGTCCCCTACGACCCCGTAAACGCGCGTTGCGGCGTCGATCTGGTCTATACGATAAGTGTCCCGCAGGGTGCGAGCTGCGATCTGTCCCGGCGCAGTCTCCTCACCCGGACTTGCCGCGCCAAAGGTAAAGATGCTGCCCGCGCGAACGCAGAGGAGCCGGCTGATGATGCCCTGCTCACCCATACAAAGTCCGATCATCGCCCGTTGATCGCTCTTCTTTTCCAGGAACTTCATCATCACGACGTTGTCGTAAAGGGAATTTGCCGTGCTGACGATCTTGATGAAGTCGGCTGGATAGGCTTCCATCTTTGCAAATGTCTCTTCCAGCTTTTTCGTCGAACGGAAGTCGTGAAAGGACAGAATGACGGAGGCGTTCTTCTTTAATTTATTCCAATCAGCGGTCTTTAATTGGGCGGCACTTTCCAGTTCGATGTCCACAAGATGACATCCCGTGGCGGCGGCTTTAGCCAGAACTTCCACTTGCGACGCTACCGACCCGTTAAACTTGCCGCCATTCTTGGCGCGTCGGCAGGTCGCGATCAACGTCACATGGGGATGGTATTCAATGAAGCTCTTTAGCTTGGGAAAAAAGAGAGCCGGCTTGGAAAGATAGTCTAACCTGAACTCAATAAAGGAGTTATCTCTGGCTAGCTGTTCTGCTTTCTGGACCATTTCAGCGGGATTTTTGCCCACCACGGCCACGCAAACGCGGGGAAAGCGATGGCGCAGGAGTCTCGGGGCCAGTGCTGGTAGTTGTGTGCTCATTGGGAATTCAGGCGCGAATCATACAGGCCTGTGAAGCCAGATGCAACCAAGGAGTGCAAATGGACATGCACTCTGGTTTCATGGGTACCGTTGTGGTTAACACACATTGTCTTGACCCACTTAGGTAGCTTTGTTACGTTCCAAGCGGAAGTGTGTGTTTGCATTTGCGGCAAGAATGTTACTGCCGCGTTTTTTAGTCGTCGTAGCCCATCGCAGTAGCAAGCGCGTTGTGGTGGGACATCGGAGGGACAATGAAGAAGACGGGCGTTCTATTGATTCTGCTGGCAATGTGGGCAGTCACGAGCGCATCAGCGCAACGGTCCAGTGTCGGCCCCACCCAGCCGCAAACGGCAGGCATGGCACAAATGCCTACGGAATCGGATATGTACTGCTCCGGATTCCTCGTCGGACAGCCTATAGGGAACACTTCGTTCATCGGAGCGGGCTGGGACACGCCGAATCAAGCTATGTTCGCGGACCGGGACATTGTCTATCTGACCGGCGGTTCTTATCAGGTCGGTGCAAAGTTTCAGATCGTCCGCGCTCTCCGCGATGACGATAAATTCGAGTACATCAATGGACAGAACAAGGCTTTGGCCAAAGTCGGGATTCCCTATGCCGAATTGGGGCGCGTCCGCATCATTGACGTGCAAAAGAATATCGGAATTGCAGTAGTGGAGTTGAGCTGTGATGGCTTCAGAACTGGCGATCTCGCATTGCCGTGGGCAGAAAAGCAGGTTCCACAATTCCGCGCTCCAGCGCCGTTCAATAAATTCGTCCCACCGAATGGCAAGCTTACCGGCAACATCGTGCTCGCGAGGGATTTCAACAACATCGTTGCCGCAAAGGACAAAGTTTACCTGAACGTCGGCTCGAACCAGGGTGTGAAGGTTGGCGATTACTTCCGCATCACTCGCACGTATGCGGCCGAATTGGCAGACCAGGCAGACAGCATAATCATGAAGGCGCCGATGGAAGACCCGACGCAGAAGCTGCCGCCGTCGATGACTAAGATTCAGTTGAACACCGAACTGCCGCGGCGGTCATTGGGCGAGCTCATCATTTTGTACACCACACCTGTCAGCTCCACCGCGATGATCACGTCCAGCATTGAGGCAATGCAGATTGGTGATGGCGTGGAAATGATGGAAGAACCTCCGCCACCGCCACCGCCGGCGCGTGTCGTAATGAATCCTCCAAGCGTCACCTGTTCCGCAGAGCCAGCTAGCGTGCGTACCGGAGAGAGTGCCACTGTACGATGCAATGGCAGCAGTCCGGACAATCGTCCGCTGACCTACACCTTCGTCTCTGACGCGGGGACGGTCAACCCACGTGAAAACGTCGCCAGCGTCGATACCAAGGGCGCAGCCGCCGGCACCATCTCGGTAATGACCACTGCTACTGACGATCGAAATCTTTCTGCCTCGGCGACAACGCGCATCAACGTCGAAGCAGCGCCTTCGGCACCGGCTGCTCAAGCCAGCCGCTTGGGTGAATTCCTTTTCAAGCCGAATAGCGCCTATGTGGACAACACCGCCAAGGCCGCGCTGGATGGGGTCGCTCTTCGCCTGCAACGCGAGGCCAACAGCAGCGTCATGTTTGTTGGTTACAGCGCTCTGGCCGAAGCCGCGCGGCTAGGTATCGCGCGCGCAACCAATGCAAAGACCTACTTGACCAAAGACAAAGGTATTGACGGCTCCCGCATTCAAGTTCGCGATGGCGGCAAGGGCGGAAGACGAGTGGAGATCTGGTTCGTCCCGGCGGGCGCAGCAATGCCGGACGTGAAACCGATCACTGCACCAGCACCGGCACCAAAGGCCGCAGCCAAGCCCGTAGCTTCGACGACCAAGAAGGCGGCAACACCGGCGACTACGACCAAGAAGCCCGCACCTCAGAAATAATCATTGCAGCAGAACAAAAGGCTCCCGCAAGGGAGCCTTTTCTATTGGATGCTAAATCTCTACTGGCTGGCCTCGGCGTCGGCTGCTTGCTTTTTCCGTCGGCTCAACACGAACGGTCTGCGACGCCGGGTCCTCTGCACGCTGTGATCGATCTTTCTCCAGAACGCGAAGAAATAGTCGAACGCGGAGATCAGCGATATCGCCACCATAAACCACATCGCGGTTCGCGCGATGATCTCGACATCTAGCGTAAAAGCGCCGATGTGCAGCTCCAGCCAATTGTGGTGGATGATTGCGGCGACAATGGCCACGATCTGTACCACCATCTTGAATTTTCCCAGGTCGCTGGCTTCTATCGTGAAGCCCTCCGAGGATGCTATCGACCGCAATCCGCTCACCAGGAATTCCCGCCCAATCACGATCACCGCGATCCATGCTGGAACGATAGTGGGGTTGAACTGAACCAGCGCTATGAATGCCGCGGCAACCATCAGCTTGTCTGCCAGCGGATCGAGCAACATGCCCAGGGTCGTCACCTGACCGCGTTTGCGCGCCAGATACCCATCGAAACCGTCAGTGATGGAAGCGAGTATGAAGAGAGTGGCTGCCGCCAGTTCTCGGTCTCCGGGCACAGTGAACCACGTGCACTTGGGAGACAAAAACCAGATCAGCAGCGGGACCGATGCGATGCGGCTGAGCGTGAGATAGTTCGGCAGGTTCACTTGGATTCGATTATCTGCCACCCTCGCGGGGATGGCAATGTGATTGGCATTCAAAAATTGAGGGCGGCCACAATGACCGCCCTCGTCAGCAACTCTCAGACAAACTATGCGTAAACACCGCGCTGTTTGATGGTGAATGCAACGCGGTCGATCGCCAACATGTAGGCAGCGATGCGGTTATTTACGTTGTGAGTTTCAGCGTATTGGACGACGGCATCGAACGAATCCACCAGGATGTTCTCCAGTTGCTCGTTGACCACGGACTCCTTCCAGAAATATCCCTGGCGGTCCTGCACCCATTCGAAGTAGGAGGCAGTCACGCCGCCTGCATTGGCAAGGATGTCGGGGATGATAAAGACTTTCTTGTCCTGAAGTATCTCGTCGGCCACCGAAGTCGTGGGCCCATTCGCGCCTTCCGCGATGATCTTCGCTTTGATCTTGTCAGCGTTTTTGCTGGTAATGACGTTTTCCGTCGCGCAGGGTGCCAGGATCTCGCACTCCGTTGTGAGCAGTTCCTTTGGATCGGCAGCTTCAGCACCGGGAAATCCGACCACTGTTCCATTGCGCTGCTTGTATTCCACCAGCTTGTTGATGTCGATGCCATTCTTGTTGAAGAGTCCGCCATCGTATTCAGCAATGCCGATGACTTTGTATCCGGCTTCATGCATCAGCTGCGCGGCATTGGATCCGACATTGCCGAATCCCTGCACGATCACGCGAGTGCCTTCGCGCTGCATCCCCAGTCTCTTCAGGGCCTCGTCGCAGACGATGAGCACGCCGCGTCCTGTGGCCTCGCGACGGCCACGTGATCCGCCTATGTTCAGCGGCTTGCCCGTGACCACCGCAGTAACCGTTTGGCGCATGTGCATGGAAAATGTGTCCATCATCCACGCCATGGTCTGTTCGTTGGTGCCCATGTCGGGCGCGGGTACATCTTTTTCCGGCCCAATGAACTCGATCAACTCCGCAGTGTAGCGTCGCGTGATCTTCTCCAACTCAGTCTGGGAAAGTTTTTTCGGGTCGCAAATGACGCCGCCCTTAGCTCCGCCAAAGGGAATATTCACGACGGCGCACTTCCACGTCATCCAGCTTGCAAGGGCGCGGACTTCGTCGAGGTTTACATCCGGCGCGTACCGCACGCCACCTTTGCCAGGGCCGCGGGCGATCGAGTGCTGCACCCTGAATCCGGTGAAGACTTCTAAACGGCCGTCGTCCATGGCGACCGGCAGATGCACAATGATCTCGCGGGTAGGATAGCGGAGGATCTTCCAAAGGCCGTCGTCCAGCTTGAGTTTCTGGGCTGCAAAATCAAAGCGCGCGGCCTGCGCTTCCCAGGGATTTAATTCTTTATCAATTGTGATGCTCATTGGATTTCCGTTTCTTTAAAGGATGATAACGCGAGTGACTACTCTGCACTGCTTTCATCGCAAGGAAATGCGTATGAATCAGGATTCGCGGAGGGTAAAACGAGCTACAAGGGCTGAACAGGAAAGTATATTTGCGCCGCCAAAACTAAGCAAGATACAGGTAAAACCAAACGATCAGAGCAGGATTTCCATGCCCTCTGAAGCAGCACGGACCTTCGGATAAAATTCCTTCGCCTTGGCGACCACTGAATCTATGCAGCTGTCACTGTGCTCCGGATCGTGATGGAAGAGCACTAGTTCTTTTGTCCCACTCTCCATGACAATATTCACGGCTTCACGCCAGTGGCTGTGTCCCCAGCCGCGTTTGCCGGCTGCGTATTCTTCCGGAAGGTATTGCGCGTCATATATCAACACGTCAGCGCCTTC
>JAOAPH010000057.1 GCA_025462835.1 Candidatus Angelobacter sp.
GCATGCGTCTTGGCGCCCTTCTCGTTCTTGAAGACCTCTATCCCGCACTCGATTCGCTCGCCTATGCCTTCGAGAAAAAAGCTAAACAGTTCGACAAAATAATGAAGTCCGGCCGCACGCACATGCAAGATGCGGTCCCCATCCGACTCGGCCAGGAGTTCGCTGCTTACGGAGTCGCAATTCGCAAAGCGACTGAAGGCATCCGCAGCGCCGCCGGTTCGCTGCGTGAACTTGGACTCGGCGGCTCGGCAGTCGGCACCGGCATCAATACCCATCCCGACTATCGCAAGAAAGCGATTGCCAACCTCGCGAAGATTTCCGGGCAGAAACTCACACCCGCATCTGACATGCGCTGGGCGATGCAGTCGAACTACGCGATGGCCAATGTTTCCGCATCGCTCCGAAATCTGGCGCTGGAGATTATCCGCATCTCCAACGATATTCGACTGATGTCTTCGGGCCCCAACACCGGATACTCTGAGATCAATCTTCCCAGCCTTCAACCTGGCTCCAGCATCATGCCCGGCAAGATCAATCCGGTCATGCCGGAACTCGCGGCGATGGTCGCCTTCCAGGTGATCGGCAATGACACCGCGGTGGCATTTGCTGTCCAGGGCGGACAGCTCGAATTAAACGTAATGATGCCCACCATGTCTTATAACGTCATGCAATCGGTAACCATCCTGACCAACATGATCCGAGTCTTCACGGACAAGTGCATCGCCGGAATCACCGCCAATGAAAGCCGATGTAACTTTTATGCGCAAAGCACTGTGTCGTTGGCCACCGCCCTGAATCCTTACATCGGCTACGCCAAGGCTGCGGAGATCGTGAAGGAATCCGTCGCCACCGGACGCTCCATCATCGATATCGCCCGCGACAAGAAGCTTCTCAGTGAAAAAGAGATCAAAGAGATTCTCGACCCCATGCGCATGACCGAACCGCAATATCCTCTGGATGCAGCAAAAGAACGCGACAAGAAGGCGAAGTGATTATTTCCCGTTTGTCATCCTGAGCGCAGCGCCAAAGGCGCGAAGTCGAAGTTGAGTCGTTCTGCGGGCGTCTGAGCCCGCAGGCGAAATCCCGAGCGAAGCCGAGGGAACTACCATCTATGTATTTGGTTCGCCTCATCCGTGCAAATCCGTGACATCCGTGTAATCCGTGGCAGGCTTTTGCTTTTCCAACAAAATGAAAATTGCACACCTCATCATCACAGCACTCTTCCTCTGCACCACCGCTTTCGCCGACATCATCGCCGACGTCCGCTCCTCCATCAATCACGGGAGCTTCATTGCTGCCGAATCACAACTTAAATCCTACGAAGCCCAGCATGGCGCCACGCCGGAATCTATCGAAGCGCACTCATGGCTCGCACGCGGTGCATTGAACGCCAAACAATTGGACAAAGCAGAAGACTACGCCGTAAAAACTCAACAACTTGTCCTTGATCAACTCAAGAAGACCTTTTCAGCGCTCGACGCTGAACAGCATCTGCCCATGGCTCTCGGTGCGGCCATCGAGGTCCAAGCGCAGGCAAAGGCTGCACAGGGCGAAGTCGGCCCGGCAGTTGATTTCCTTCAGCAACAGTTGAAGCTTTACTTCAATACGTCCATTCGCGCGCGCATCCAGAAGAACCTCAACCTGCTGAGTCTCGAAGGCAAACCCGCACCACCGCTGAGAATCTCTGAGCACCTCGGTGCCATGCCCAAGCCGATCTCCGCATACAGAGGACACCCAGTACTGCTCTTCTTCTGGGCCCACTGGTGCATCGATTGCAAGTCTGACATTCCCATTATCCGCAAACTCATGGACGACTACTCCAGCAAAGGACTCGTACTCATCGGCCCGACGCAGCGCTACGGATACGGTGCCGGTGGCGCAACACTTTCGCCCGCAGCAGAACTCAAGTACATCGAAGAAGTCCGTCAGAAGTTCTATGCACCGCTAAACGGAATGACCATTCCGGTAAGCGAAGAGAACTTCAAACGCTACGGCGCCAGCACCACTCCAACGCTTGTCCTCATAGACGCAAAAGGCATAGTCCGCATGTACCACGCCGGCGCGATGAGTTATGAGGACTTGCATACTAAACTGCAAACACTACTTCAATAAAAAAGCCCGCCGGGTTGGCGGGCTTCCTGACTACTGGCTACTGACTACTGATCTGCTACACACCGATTACCGCGCACAATTCCTTCACTGACTCTGCACTCTTGTTTAGCGCTGCTTGTTCTTCCGGCGTCAGCTTGATTTCGATGATCTGCTCCAGCCCGCGCGATCCCAGCTTGCATGGGACACCCACGAAGTATCCCTTGATCCCGTATTCGCCTTCGAGATACGCGGCGCAAGGCAGGATCTTCTTCTTGTCCTTCAGGATCGCTTCCACCATCTCTGCCGTCGCGGCAGAAGGAGCGTAGTAGGCGCTGCCGGTCTTGAGATACTTCACGATCTCCGCCCCACCGTTTGCAGTCCGTTGCACCAGCGCATCCAGCTTGTCTTTGGCGATCAATTCAGTGATCGGAATTCCTGCAACGGTCGAATATCGCGGCAGTGGCACCATAGTGTCGCCGTGTCCGCCAAGAACAAACGCGGTCACATTCTCCACGCTGACCTTCAGCTCTTCTGCGATAAACGCCCTGAAGCGTGCCGAATCCAGCACTCCCGCCATCCCGATCACGCGGTTCTTGGAAAATTTACTGATCTTGTATGCCGCCTGCGCCATCGCATCCAGCGGATTCGACACCACAACGATGATGCTGTTAGGCGAATGTTGAACAACCTTGCCCACAACATCCTGCATGATTTTATAGTTGGTGTTGAGAAGATCATCGCGGCTCATGCCCGGCTTGCGCGGGATTCCGGCGGTGATGATGACGATGTCGGAATTCGACGTGTCGGCGTAATCGTTCGTCCCGATCACATGCGAGTCGCGCTTCTCGATCGGCATCGCTTCAAGCAGATCTAGCGCTTTACCTTGCGGCACTCCTTCAACGATATCGATCAGCACCACATCCGCTAATTCCTTTGAGGCGATCCAGTGGGCAGCGGTCGCGCCCACATTTCCGGAACCTACGATAGAAACTTTCTTGCGCATGAACTCTCCTGTTTTTAACTATTCACCACAGAGCACACAGAGTACACGGAGGAAACGAGTTAAAACCCAAACTGCTTAACTCCAACCCAAACACCCAGATTTTCTCTGTGTTCTCCGTGCTCTCTGTGGTTAAAAGACTTATTTCCCTGCCGACGCCACCAGTCCATCCATGTTCTTGATCATGTGGTCGGCAAACTCGCTGGTCTTCACTTTCTTCGCGCCCTGCATCTGCCGCTCGAAATCATAGGTCACGGTCTTCTGCCGGATCGTCGCTTCCATAGCGTTTTCGATCAGCCGCGCCGCCTCAGTCCATCCCAGAAATTCCAGCAGCATCACGCCGGAGAGAATCACTGACCCTGGATTCACCTGGTCTTTGTCCGCGTACTTTGGAGCCGTACCGTGTGTGGCTTCAAACACCGCGTAACCGTCGCCCACGTTTCCTCCGGGCGCGATTCCCAATCCACCTACCTGCGCCGCACAAGCATCGGAGATGTAGTCACCATTCAGGTTCGGTGTGGCCAGTACGTCGTAATCTTCAGGACGAATGATCACCTGCTGGAATATCGAATCGGCGATCCTGTCATTCACAAGGATCTTTTTCTTCCACTCGCCGCTGCCATGCGTCTTGCCGATACTGTCGAGAACGCTTTGGATCTCGGCGTACAGTTTTTTCTTGAAATCCTCAGGAGCAATCTCCAATCCCGGCTCGATCATCGCGGCGTTCTCTTGCGCCGTCAATTTAGGATTGGCATCCTTGTTGCCCAATATCCAGCTCTCGCGTTCGGTGACGATCTCCTTGCGGAATTCTTCCTTGGCAACTTCGTAACCCCATTCCTGGAAAGCGCCTTCGGTGAACTTCATAATGTTGCCTTTATGCACCAGCGTCACCGTCTTGCGCTTATTTGCGATCGCAAACTGGATCGCCTTCCGCACCAACCGCTTCGTTCCGAACACTGAGATCGGCTTGATCCCGATCCCTGAATCCGCTCGCACCTGCTTCTTGGTGCCTTTCAGCATTTCATTGTTCAGGAAGTCGATGATCTTCTTCGCGTCCTCGCTTCCCTGCTTCCACTCGATCCCCGCATACACGTCTTCCGTGTTCTCGCGGAAGATCACCACGTTCAGCTTTTCAGGATGCTTCATCGCGGAGGGCACGCCTTCGTAATAACGCACCGGCCGCAGACACGCATATAGATCGAGAGTCTGCCGCAGCGTGACATTGAGTGAACGGATACCGCCGCCGATGGGAGTGGTCAGCGGCCCTTTGATGGAGACGCGAAAATCGCGGAATGCATCTACCGTCTCGTCGGGCAACCATGAATTGAGCTGTCGAAACGCCTTCTCTCCCGCGAGAACCTCTTACCACACGATCCGCCGCTTTCCGCTGTATGCTTTCTGCACACCT
>JAOAPH010000063.1 GCA_025462835.1 Candidatus Angelobacter sp.
GACGCCTACCTCAAGGTCCTTGAACTCGACATCCATCACGCCGCTACGCACATTAATCTAGGAACCATCCACTACAATCGTCACGATTTCGTGAAGGCTGAACATTTTTATCGGCAGGCGATCGAAGCCGATCCCCGTTACGCGCTGGCTTATTTCGACCTCGGCAACGTCCTCGACGAAACGGGACGCCTGCCCGAAGCCGTTGGCGCATATCGCACCGCAATCCTCCTCGCTCCCACATACGCTGACGCGCATTACAACGTCGCCCTCGCGCTCGAAAAAACCAAGCAGCCGCGCAAAGCGCTCCACCACTGGCGCGCATACGTGAAGCTGGATTCCACCGGCCCATGGTCGGCCCACGCGCGCGCGCAGATCGCAAAAATCCTCAAGCTGGAAAATCTCGCCATCGTCGCCCGACAAGGCCAATAAGCCCCTCCTAAAGAACAGAATAATCCGTCCCGCTCTCAACAGCTCTCGATCTCAACAAAGCGAGTATCGTGTACTTTGAATCCTCTTTCTTCTATGCGTGCAAGAAGAGCGACGGTGTGCCCGGCCCGCAGCATCAGGCGAAAAATTACACCTGATTTTATTTTGGTTCGTTGGCGTCAAGCCTGCATCATAGAAGGAGAAAATGTCATGTCTACGATAACCACCAAGGACGGCACACAGATTTACTACAAGGATTGGGGCACGGGACAGCCAATGGTGTTCAGTCATGGCTGGCCGCTCACCGCAGACGACTGGGACGCACAGATGCTGTTCTTCGGCCAGCACGGCTTTCGCGTCATCGCACACGACCGGCGAGGTCATGGTCGTTCCACTCAGACGTGGGATGGCAATGAGATGGACACCTACGCTGACGATCTCGCGGCGCTGACTGAAAAGCTCGACTTGAAGGACGCAATCCATGTGGGCCACTCCACTGGTGGCGGTGAAGTTGCGCGTTACATCGGGCGGCATGGCTCAAAACGCGTCGCCATGGCCGTGCTGATCAGCGCGGTACCGCCGTTAATGCTGAAGACGGACAAGAATCCGGGCGGCTTGCCTCTTTCCGTTTTCGACGGACTCCGTGCTCAACTTGTGGCAAATCGGGCGGAGTTTTACAGGGACATCACACTCCCGTTCTACGGCTACAATCGACCCGGCGCCAAGATTTCGGAAGGCATTCGGCAGCACTGGTGGTTGCAGGGCATGATGGGAGGCGCTAAGCCCCATTACGACTGCATCAGGGCTTTCTCCGAGACGGATTTCACTGAGGACCTTAAGAAGTTCGACGTGCCAACTCTCATCATGCACGGCGACGACGACCAGATCGTGCCCATCGGCGCGGCGGGATTGATGTCCGCGAAGATCGTGAAGAATGCCACGCTCAAGGTCTACCCAGGTTTTCCGCACGGGATGTTCAAAACCCATGCAGACCAGATCAATGCGGACCTGCTCGAGTTCGTATCGAAAGCTAAAAAAGGCACTCACGCAGCCTGAGTCCAAGACGGCTCGGCAGATCGCGACCGTCGCAAGCGGTCTGCCGCGGCCTTTTCATCAAGGCACAATGACAGCTCTCAGAGTGCGTTTCGCTCGACGTACACGGTTTCAGGTTTGTTCTTTGGATTGAGCTTCAACTGACGCTGGACAGAGCAGCCTGCCTCATCGCATTTCACTGCCGGAGCACAAAACGGGTCGCCGCCGTGCCGGATGTGAATTTGGTATCGTCCAGCGGCCACTTCGCCGAAAGAATATTTCCCGTCATAGCTAGTGGTAGAACGCGCTACGACTTTCTTCCCTGACAGAAGCTCCAGTTCGAACCCGGGGAGCGCTGCTGGAATTGGGTCTTCCAACACACTTGCCAACACTTGGGGCTGCTTGAGTTGGAATTTGTTTGAAACAGTGCAGTCTTTCGCCGAAGCACTGCCGATAAACAGCCCGATAACGACTACCGCTGGTATTAACGTCCTCATTTGAGGACATTGTATACAGGGTTGCTAGACGCTCGACATTACCGTGCTGCGTATCCGCTGAAGGAATCTCCCAAACCCTTTCGAATCGCTCGCCCCGGTTCAGCTATCTAATCCGCATGGCTAACGAATTGGCAGTTTCTGTTCTTGATCTGGTTGGGATGCACACCGGCGAGTCCGCAGGCAGTGCCATCGCGCGATCGGTGGACTTGGCCCAGCATGTAGAACGTTTGGGCTACACACGCTTTTGGTTGGCCGAACATCATTCGATCGAAGGGCTGGCATGCTCGGCCACCTCTGTGCTGATCGGCCACGTCGCAGGCGCCACAGAGACGATCCGCGTAGGCAGTGGTGGTGTCATGCTGCCCAACCACGCTCCGCTCGTGGTGGCAGAGCAGTTCGGAACGCTCGAAGCGATGTATCCCGGACGAATCGACTTGGGTCTGGGACGAGCTCCCGGCGGCGACTTCCACACCATGCGCGCGCTACGCAGGGATCTGCGTCAGACCGGAGACGAATTTCCCGAGCTGCTGCAAGAGTTGCGGACCTATCTCGGCCCGGCAAAGCCCGGACAAGCGGTGAAAGCCATTCCGGGACAAGGAAGCAATGTCCCCATCACTCTTCTGGGTTCAAGCGGCTTCAGCGCAGAACTGAGTGCCACGTTGGGTCTGCCATTCGCTTTCGCGGCGCATTTCGCGC
>JAOAPH010000095.1 GCA_025462835.1 Candidatus Angelobacter sp.
TCAAGACAGGCCAACTTTGCCCACGTCATCCAGTTTTGAACACTTCGCCGCGTTTGCGGTTCTCGGCACGTTGTTTTGCGCAGCTTATCCTCGGCACATCGTTCTTGTCTGCCTGGTCGTTCTGGGAAGCGCCGTGGTGCTGGAGATTCTGCAGCTGCTGACGTCTGATCGCCATGGCCGTATTCCGGACGCGATCGAGAAAATGGCGGGCGGCTCCGTAGGCATCGTGGCTGGCCGAACAATCCTTTATTTCAAGCGAGCAAACCGCTGGTTCCAGGATTAACCCGCAGCGCCGGCATCAAGCTTAACAAGCGAGTTCGGTTGCGACGTCATCCTCGTGCGCTATCACTGCCACACCGGAGATTTTAAGTCCGGACCCACCGCAGCAAAGCCGTCAGGCGATCATATTACGCTTGGCGGCTTTGTTTTCTTTCGAGGGGCATGAGGTCATCATGGTATGGTTTTTGGCTCTTCCGATCATCTGTGTTGCCGCTGCTGCTTTCGTGTGGTGGTTCGAGCGGCATTTGGAGGACCTAACCGGACCTTGGATCTCGGACTGAGCGCAGAAAGCTTGCGCCGCTCCGCGGTCAAAGCGATGCCGGCTCCAACCAGGATGACCGCCAGCGTTGCGCTCAAGCTGCCCGGCGCGATGCAGTTGAGGCAGGTGCCAATGATTGTCGGTGCTTCGTACACGGCGCGACCTTCCTTGAAGAGACCCATCCCTTAGATGGCCCACGATCCCTCAGTGTCAATCCTCTACCTGGGCCATGAAGATCCTGGGCTTTGCTGGCGTTGGCTTCATGGCGTATCGCCGATCGCGCAAGAGCAGCGGGATGGCTCTGTCAGCAGCCTGATCAAATCCAAATCGAGAATACAGAGGCCGCCTTCGGGCGGTCTTTTTGTTTGGCTCAGCTTTCGTAGTTTGTGGCGAGACGAATCTATCGACGACAGTTTTGCTGGACGCACAGCCGGTATTGATCGTCGCACGCCTGTATGCACGCTCCTGATCCATTGCACTGAAGACGACAGGACGTACCAGCGTCATCACACATGCGGCAGTAGCTTTGCGCGACAATAATTCTTCCGGTCGCCCTCGTTAAGCTAGGGGTATTTGTGTCCGCAAACGATGGGCCCGTCACGAAAAGAAACATGCAGAGAGCCGTGATACAGCTCATCGCAAGTCCTCTTGGAAAAGGCCAGTCATCGCGGCAGTAGCGGAATCCCTTCAGACGCGGATGGCATCCTCTTTCCCACTGTCAATCCACTATCTTTGTCCTGGAGTGATTGACTCAACCGGGGCGGGAAGATGGGATGGGGCCTTCATTTCGGGATGGGGGGCTGAAGATGCGCAATATTTTTGCTGTAGTCATTGCGGCTACAACTCTCGCCAGTGCCAATGGCGCATGGGCAACGCTGCTCCCAACCGCACAGATCGGCGACACATTTTCTGGCGTTATTCAAAGGTCCGTTGCCGGAAACGCGATGGAAACCATCGATACATCTGGACGAGGAACCAGCGGTCGTTGTTGGTAGGCCGAGCTCGACCCCTCACCCTGCGCCGCAAGACGATCTAGTTAGAATTAAAAAACATCATCGCCGCGCCGGGCCAAGTCGTGCAACTCCGCGAGTGTGCCGCGGACGGCGCCGCAACGGCCGCACTGAACCTGGGTGATGCCTGGAGCGTGCACTGGATCGGCGATTTTGGTCGATAGACTGCCGCAATCGTTGCATACAATCTTAAACCAGATCGTTCGCGCGGGGTGTGAGACTGATCGATGCTCATCGGCC
Organism: Candidatus Angelobacter sp.; assembly: GCA_025462835.1. GTDB lineage: Bacteria > Acidobacteriota > Terriglobia > Terriglobales > Acidobacteriaceae > JAICLA01. Next base: position 1,789 of record JAOAPH010000095.1, read on the forward strand.
ACATCAAAAGGCGCCGATCGAGGCAAGATAGGTCATTTTCTGGCTTTCCAGCGCCAGAAGGCGAGCGATGGCCGAAGATGCCGGCTTCCGGAATCGCTTCAGTGAGAGACCTACGGTGCGGCCCTGGATGTAGGGTCCGTGCAACACGTCCATGCGACGCGCATAAGCCATTGTGGCGAGTGCGATCGTCACGAAAGCAAAACCGAGAAGCCCGAATATTTCGATGCCCATTTTAGGCCTCCGCCTATTTCTTCAACAGAGCCTCTAATACACCTTAAATTTTTAAGGTTCGGATCTCGGACGCGCCTGCAATTGAGTGATCGTGTTAGCGGACCTTAAACTATGATGATTCGCGGCAGCGCGCGGCTGGGTCCTTATAACGACTTGCGGATGGCCCTGATGAGGCTGCGCAGGTCCGCGATGCGCGAACGCCGAGCCAGCCGAGGTGCGTAAAAAGTTCAACATCAGCACCGCTGCCATGCAAAAGAATAGGAACCAGTCCAGCAGCTGCGGGAGCAAAAGGAAGATCGAATGGCCATTTGCATTCCCATTTAACCAGAGCACACCTAAAACGGTACCAAACAGGCCCAGCTCAGCAATCCCGGCCGCCTTGTCGCCTTCACACCTTCGGATCTGCCAGTCCTGAAGCTGCGGAACGCAGAGCAGCAGAAACATCAGCCGATAGATAAAATTTGTGCCCAACAGATACGTCCCACAATAAATTCCAGCCCCGAACAGGAACGCAGTTCCGGCGGCAGAAATATCAACTGAGCAAAACTCGCGCCGGTGACGGAAGCAATTTACGGCGACAGTGGCAGCACACATCAGCACCACGGCAGCTGTAGACGCAGGCACCCACGTATCAGCCAATCCAATTGGGCTCAGCCCCGCTTCGCTTCGTATATGATCCACACCGAGGAAAATCGCCTTGTACCCGTACGATAAGATGAAGGTGGTCGGCACATTCCGCCGAATCAGGAAGACGTATTTCATAGCCAAATCTAAATAGAGCAACGACAATGCCGCTGTGGCACACGCGAAGATGATGGTCTGCCTGCTAAAGCGAGCCGCAAGCGAGACGCAGAACATCGGGAATAGCTTCAACGCGACGCCAAGGCCGAGAAATGCAATGGCCCCGCATGCGCGTCCGACTCTTCTCTCCTCGTAAATCAAAGCGGCCGACCCTACTAGCGCCAGGATTAACAGGTCGAGATTGCCGCGCTCGACACCCATCATCACAGAGGGTGAAATCATAGCTCCCAGCGCGGTCACTCCGTGATACCAGGAGCGCCCCTGAAGCAATAGCACCATCACGATCATGGTAGCGGCGATTACCGCCGCTGAAAGCCAAGACGAGTCCGACCCATCAACGCCGAAAAAGCCGATCCACAACCAAGTCGGCGGAAGATTGAAATTATCCCCGTTACACGCGTGCGGCGCATACGCATCGACTCCTTTCCAAGCGCAAGCCGCGTAATCATTAATGACGTGCATGTCAAAGAACGGCGGCTGCAGCGGTGTGACGCCAAACGCACGCCAAGTTGGGTCCCATCCGACTAAGCGACCAAGCGCAAGTAACGCAACCGCGGCGCCTACTATGCCCAGCGCCACCACTGTACCAGACCCGATGGTGCGTACACGGCGACTCGAACTCATGTGACCCCGCCTTTTGCCGGACTCCCGGCGCACCCGTCCACAGCATCAAAAACGGAAGTTGGGTCACGCCTGAGCTTGGCCCGTTCACCCCTCAACAACGGACATTCGGCGACTACTGCGGCATGTCCGAATAGTGTCATGCAGAGACATATGCTCAATTGGCTGACTGAAGACTCGTATCAGCCGAACTGTTGTCGACTCGCATCTCCGACACATCCACACTTTATAATGTCTTCAACGATCGCTTGTCCGATCGCGTCGCCGACAAGATTCTGTCCTACACGAGTCAGATGAAGGCCGTCATGCTGCAAGATCCTCGACTTTGGAAAGTCTTCGAGCAGGCTGACGCCATCAATAAGGATCATATCCGGTGCTCTTGAATGTAGTTCATGCAACGCATCTACATAAGCGATTGCTTTCCTCATCGTATATCGTGATCCGTAGACAAATGGTGACAGTACGACAGGCTTAATGCCCACCGATCGGCAGTCATCAACCATAAGCTCGATCGCAGCGATATATGAGGAGAGAGGAGTTACGGGCTCTATCTTTCGCAGGTGGCCTATTAGAGAGGCTATCTGCCAGCGGAGAAGGCTGAGCGCGGTCGCCGGTTGACCGTGAAACAAGCTAGTCCTCAGAGCCGCACTGGTGTTGCCCTCGACACTAAGTTCGGAGCTACGACCCCTCGGGCGACGTCCAGCTCGAATTGGACACTGCGCGTCACTAGTCCCGAATTGGATGACGATATAATGCGGATCGAAGTCAAACATCTTCTTCTTGAGATACTTTTCTGCGCGTGGTGC
>JAOAPH010000100.1 GCA_025462835.1 Candidatus Angelobacter sp.
CGCGAACGCGCCTTCCAGAGCGTCACTCACGGACAGATCCTCGATATGTTAAACCGGTACGGCTCCATCGAAGCCGCGAACGCGGCTGCTGCGGAGTATTCAGACGCAGCTCGCAATGCAATCTCCGGATTTGCCGATTCTGAGATCAAGCGCGCCCTGCTCTGGATGCCAGAATTTGTCGTGGAACGGGAAAAATAGGGTTTTCATCCATTTTGCAAGACTTTGGAGGATGCCATGTTTTGTGACGCCTGCGGTAAAGAAATGCCAGTCGGCCAGTCCTTTTGCAGCGCTTGCGGTAAGCCGACACCGGCAACAGCAGTCGCACAAGTGCAGCAGCCTGTCGGCAAAGTCGCGCGACATTTACCTGCTTTGGCCATCATCTGGCTGGTTTATTCCGCGTTCACTCTTATCGGCGCTGGAGTATTGTTCGTCTTGGGGATGACGCTTTTCGGCCCTTGGACTCACTTCCAAAATCGGCCGGATGTTCCTGTCGAATTCCTTCACGTGCTGTTCATGTTCCTCGGCACAATCATTCTGATCAAGGCGGTGGCTTCCATTGCGGTCGGCGTCGGCTTCCTGCAAAGGCAGCCCTGGGCACGCTCTTTAGGACTCGTGCTCGCCTTCATCTCCCTCCTGAATGTGCCATTTGGCACGGCCGTCGGCATCTACACGATTTGGGTGCTCATGTCTCCGAATGCGGCGGAGGAATACCAGCGCCTGTCACAAACCGTATAAGTGAACTCTCATGGCTAAAGCCCAGTCAAACTCCAGCCCGCAAGAAGTCGAGATCAAGTTCAAAGTAGACGATCTCAAAGCGCTCGCAAAAAAGCTGTGCTCAACCGGATTCAAGATCAAGACCAAGCGCACACACGAATTCAATATCCTTTTTGACTTTCCTGATTCAAAGTTACGCAAGCGCGGTGAAGTCTTGCGCATCCGTGAATACGGCAAGAGCTGGACAGTCACCTGTAAGGGCAAGGGAAAGGCTGGCCCCCACAAGACCCGCACTGAACTGGAAACGGAAGTTTCCGATGGGCAACAATTGGCCGCCATCTTTGAGGCGATCGGACTGAAACCGAGTTTCCGCTACGAAAAATTCCGCACCGAATGGACAGATGGCAAAGGAGCCGTCGTCGTGGACGAAACTCCCATTGGAAATATCGCGGAGATTGAAGGCAAAGCCGCATGGATCGACCGGACGGCCAAGCAGTTGGGTATCTCCAAAGCTGAGTACTCTACAAAGTCGTATATCGAACTATTCTTCGAGTGGAAGTCCACGCACAAAAATAGCGCCCGCGAAATGACATGGGACGAAATCAAAACTTCAAAGCAACAACATTGAAAGATCCCCAGGGTTCACATCCAGCAAAGGTCCTAAGCCACAGGAGATGAAGGAAGACCAAAATGAGGAAACTTTATTCGATCGGGTTAGCGGTACTTTGTGGCGCAATCGGCATAAGCACGCTGGCATCCGGTCAAGCAACCACCCCACTGTCCCAGGACATCAAGGACGATCGCGCGGATGTCATCCTAGACAAACAGGCAATCGATCAAATGAAGCAGCAGAAGCAAACTGACGCCCAAAAGCTGAAGGCGGACAAAAAAGCAGGCGCCGATGCGAGCCAGATAGCTGCGGACAAGGCCGCGCTGAAGACCGCCCGTCAGAATCTCAAAACTTCCAAGAAGGATGTTGCTAGGGACAAAAAGGGCATCAACAAAGATCTTCGGACGCGACGTCGCCGCAGAGCTTGATTTCAAAAAACGATAGGCGAAGAGTGATCTCTCCGCCTATCTTTTGCGCAATCTCTACCTACGCTTCAATGCCGTGACACTTTTTATATTTCTTCCCTGAACCGCAAGGACAAGGCTCATTGGGCCGCACCTTCTCGGTTGTGCGCACCACTTGCTGCACCTGCGTGACCTCTCCACCGCCCGCCATCCGCGCCTGCTCCAGTTCCCTGCGCTTGCGGCGCTGGAACTCCTGCTCCATGTCGTCGATCGATGTTGCACGCTGGCGTGCCCGATTCGGCGCTGAAGGCCCAGCTACTGGGGATGGCCCCGAGCCATTTCCGGAGCCATCTATCTCGGGTCCGCGATCACGAGGCGGAATATTACCGCCGTCTCCTTCGCCACCCACCACCTGCATCAAGTAGAGATAGCGAACCGTCTCTTCCTGGAAGCGCTGCATCATCTCTTCAAACATTTCAAACGACTCGCGCTTGTATTCCACCAACGGATCTTTCTGCGCATAACCCCGCAGGCCGATTCCCTCCTTCAGGTGGTCCATATTCAGGAGGTGATCTTTCCACTGGCTGTCCATGACGCTGAGCATGATCATGCGCTCGTGATAGCGCATCGCTTCCGCGCCGATCAGCGTTTCCTTGGCGTTGTATCGCTCGCGCAGTTTTTCGAAAACCTTATCGCCGATCTCCTGCCGCGTCATCTCCTCGATCTTCACGCCTTCGGCATTCAGGTCCACACCGAATTTGGTGAGCACTTGTGTTTGGAAGGCGCTCACGTCCCACTGCTCGGGATGCACGTTGGCGGGAATGTACTTATCCAGCGATTCAGAGAGCATTCCGGCAACGTAATCTTCCAGGATGAGGTCTTTCTGATCTATGCCCTCGAGCAATTGGTCGCGCAGGCCATAGACCGCAAGGCGCTGCTTATTCATCACATCGTCATACTCGAGCAGGTGCTTACGGGCTTCAAAGTCCTGGGACTCGATCGCCTTTTGCGCGGCCTCGATGCGCCGGCTGATCATGCCTGATTCAATGGGCACACCTTCTTCCATCCCCAACCGCTGAAGCAGGTTTGAGATCCACTCTTTGGCGAAGATTCGCATCAGGTCGTCTTCCAGCGAGAGATAGAAACGCGAAGAACCAGGATCGCCTTGTCGGCCGGCGCGTCCGCGGAGCTGATTATCGATGCGTCGCGCGGAGTGGCGTTCAGTACCCAGGATGTGCAGCCCGCCGATCTCAACTACTTTGTTGTGTTCCGCGTCGGTGAGTTCTTTATGTCGGTTGTATGCCTCTTCCCACTGCGCCGTGGAAATCTCAAACTCATTCCCCTGATAGTAGAAGCGGGTCATGGAGGCATCGCTGGCTTCCAAATCAAGTTCACCGGCAGCCGCATGGACAGCGCGTGCAAGCTTATTTTTCACGCATTCCTGCTTGGCAATAAAATCAGGATTTCCGCCGAGCAGAATGTCAGTTCCACGGCCAGCCATGTTGGTGGCGATAGTGATTGCACCCTGCCGGCCTGCCTGCGCCACGATCTCTGCTTCCTTCTCGTGGTACTTGGCGTTCAGGACAACGTGCTTTACCCCCTTCTTTTTCAGTAACTCTGATAGTCGCTCGGATTTTTCTACCGACGTCGTGCCAACCAGCACCGGTCGTTCCGCTGCGCTCATCGTCTGAATCTCATCAGCAACGGCGAAATATTTTTCCTTCTCGGTGCGAAAAACAATATCCGCATTTTCAACCCGCAGCAGTTTGCGATTAGGCGGAATGGCTATGACTTCAAGCTTGTAGATCTTGTCGAACTCGGCAGCTTCGGTCTCAGCGGTTCCGGTCATGCCCGCGAGTTTGTTGTACATGCGGAAGTAGTTCTGGAAGGTAACGGTCGCGAGGGTCTGGTTCTCGCGCTCGATCTTCACACCCTCTTTTGCTTCGATCGCCTGGTGCAATCCATCCGACCACCGGCGCCCGGGCATAAGTCGTCCGGTGAACTCATCCACAATGATGATTTCGCCATCTTTAATGACGTACTCAACGTCTTTGCGATACAGCGCGTGGGCTTTGACCGCAGTTTCTACGTGGTGCTTGAGGTCCCAATTCTCCGGGTCGGCGATATTGCTGATGCCTAGCAGCTGCTCAACTTTCTCCCAGCCTACATCCGTGATGACGGTGTTCCGGTGCTTCTCATCCACAATGAAATCGCCGGTGTAACTCTTCTCTTCGCCGAAACCGATCTCTTCACCGCGCTCGAGTTTGGGGATGATGCGGTTGACACGAAAATACTTGTCGGTGGATTCCTCGCTGGCTCCGCTGATGATGAGCGGGGTGCGGGCCTCGTCGATCAGGATGGAATCGACTTCATCGACGATGGCGAAATGGTGTCCGCGTTGAACGCGCTCCGCCATGTCGAACTTCATGTTGTCGCGGAGGTAGTCGAAACCGTATTCGTTGTTGGTGCCGTAAGTGATGTCGGCGGAGTAGGCTGCACGACGCTCGTTGTCGTCCAGATCATGAACGATCACACCCACGGTCAATCCGAGAAAGGAGTAGAGCTTGCCCATCCACTCGGAATCGCGCTTTGCCAGGTAGTCATTGACGGTAACAACGTGAACGCCCAGCCCAGCCAGAGCGTTGAGATAGACCGGAAGCGTTGCCACCAGCGTTTTACCTTCGCCGGTCTTCATCTCCGCGATATTGCCTTCATGCAGAACGATGCCACCAATGAGTTGGACGTCGAAATGCCGCATAACCAGAACGCGGCGTCCAGCCTCGCGGACAACCGCAAAGGCCTCCGGCAGGACTTCATCGAGCGCCTCTTGCAGAACGCGTTTGTACTTTTCACTGAATGCGGGACCGGCGTCCACCTCCTGGCCTTCCGCCTCTGAGGCAGTGCGCTCCGTATCCGGATGGCCTTTCTTTAGCTTGCTGGGTGTAGTCCGGGCGACAGCGTCAGCCCCAAGCTCGGCTTCCAGATGGTCCTGGATCTTCTGCTTGAACTCCTGAGTCTTGGCGCGGAGTTGCTCGTCGCTGAGCTGCTGAATCTCAGGTTCAAGGGCGTTGATCCGGTCAATCTGAGGCTGAATGCGCTTTATTTCGCGTTCGTTCTTTGTGCCAAAAACCTTGGCTAAAACACTACCTATCAATGTGTGGGTCCTTTGCTTGCGGGCGGAAGGGCTGAACCAGGTTCACCCTTCAAAAGCGTACCATATTAGATGCTGCCACATCGCAGAGGGCGCGTATATGCATCAACCTCTAAACGCCCCCATCAGGGCACAAGCGGATGGTATAGTCATCCGCTGAAATCAATTAGGAGATACACCCTATGAAAATCGCTCCTCTGGTAATCGCTATTTGCATCGCCACCGTCGCAATATCGCAAACCGAAAAGAAGTCTGAAGCTCCGGCGCAGGCGCCCGTGAAGATCGGCGACAAAGCATCCGCCAAATGGAGCAGCACCACTGTAGCGGGCGCAACCAATGAGGATCAAAAGGCCTGGTTGGCAAAAGGAAAGCCCGAGACCGTCACCGGTGAAGTCGTGGATATCTCGTGCTACATGCAATTACACAAGACCGGCGAGAAACATATCGACTGCGGCAGCAAGTGTGTTCGCCACGGACAGGCCGCCGGCATCCTCACTCAGGACCATGAGGTGTACATTGTCATGCCCGAAGAACACGATCCGCGGCGCGATGGTCAGGTGGACATCCACGAGATGATGGCTGGCAACATGGGCAAGCAAGTGGTCGCTTCGGGGATGGTGCAGGAGACGAAACAAGGCAAGGCGCTCTATATCTCTGCTGTCGATCTGAAGAAGTAAACCATTTCGCAAATCGGCGTGGCGCTAAGCTGAATATGGATGAATTTAGCAAAATTGAGCTTGTCCGCGAGCTCGACGACCAGCCATCGGACTCGTCTGCTACGGCCAGACTTGAGCGTTGGCTCGCTATGCTCGTTGATCGAGGCGGGAGCGATCTGCTCCTTGTCCCGGGAGTTCCGGCGTGTATCCGGTTGGAAGGTAAAGTAGTAAATATCGGGAACAAAGAACTCAACGGGCCTGAGATAGAAGATGCGGTTGTCCCGGCGCTTACCTCTCACGCGTTAAGGCTCTATCGTGAAGCACAGATCGCAGACTCCTCTTATCGCATAGCCAAACTGGGACGCTTCCGCATCAACCTGCACCGGCAACGCGGACTTGCCTCCGCAGCCATTCGCGCGCTGCCTTCTGTTGTGCCGGAACTTCGCGATCTTCACCTCCCGGCATCCGTTGAGCTTCTGGCGCGGTTGCCGAGGGGTTTAGTGCTCATTGGAGGTGCAGCAGGCTCAGGAAAAACAACCACATTAGCTGCTTTGATCAATGAGATAAATCGTCGCGATCAGCGCCACATTGTGACGATCGAAGATCCCATCGAATATGAGCACTCCCATTCGCGCAGTGTCATTGAGCAGGTTGAGATTGGAATAGATGCTCCCGACTTCCCCACCGCATTGCGCGCAGCACTCAGACAAGCGCCGGATATTTTAGTCGTCGGAGAGATGCGCGATCCCGAAAGCATGCGAATAGCCGTGAGCGCCGCAGAGACCGGTCACTTGGTATTTTCAACGATTCACACCACCGATGTCGCCGGCACAATCTCCAGGATCGCCGACTCCTTTCCAGCAGAACGGCAGCACACCATCCGGCAGGAGTTGGCAATGGCGCTCTCTGCCGTACTTACTCAGGTCCTGCTCCCCAGCAAACACGGCGCTCGAATGCCCGCTGCAGAGCTGCTTATGGTCGGCTACGGAGCAAGACAGCACATTAGAAGGAACGCTTTACAGCACCTTCATCAGGAGATTACCCTGACAAAAAACGCAGGTTCATTCAGCATGGAAGAGTCTCTTGCGAACCTCATCACGCAGGGTCATATCACTCGCGACGATGCGCTCGCATGCGCTAATCATCCCGATGAACTGGAGAGCGTTCTTCGGAAAAGGACCGCTTCAGGGCACAGCATCGGCTGAAATCTTTGTGCGCAGGAACGGCAAACCGTATGCAAAGTTTCTACAGCCGATTTCTGGCGTCGGCTGATAAATTTCCGTCGCATATCGCTGTCGAATTGCAGCTCGCTCATCCGAGCACGGAAGTCGTCTCTCACACCTATTCCGAGCTGCGCCAGATGGCGGAATCGGTGGGAAAATGGATTCAATCTTCCGGGATCCCGCCCGGCGCTCGCTGTGCCATCGTCGCCGCCAACGGTCCCCGATGGGTGGCCGCCTACCTCGGCATCATGGCGACCGGGGCCGTCGCCGTCCCTCTCGACACCGCTTTTACCGCGAAGCAAATATCGAAACTGTTGCTCGACAGCGGAAGCACCCTGATATTCGCGGACGACAAACATTATTCGATCGTCCAGGAAGCTGTTAGCGCCGTCGATTCGCAATTGAATATAAAGGTCGCACTGCTTGAAAAATCGCATGGCATCAAGCTGCCCGCGCTCGACGATTTCTTCGCCGCCGGTTCTGCCGGCTTCAAACCTGCGGAAAACAATCCAGACGATCTGGCTGTGATCCTTTACACATCCGGCACCACCAGCGACCCCAAAGGCGTAATGCTGACCCAAGCCAATCTGAATGCGGAAGCGAACGCAGTGTTTTCGTTCATCCGCATCGACGAGACTGACGCGATACTCGGAGTGCTGCCGCTCTTCCATGCGCTGGCGCAGATGGCAAACCTGCTCCTTCCCTATTCCGCTGGCACCCGTGTCGTGTACATGGAGCAGCTCAATACCACAGAGTTGCTGCGCGCACTTCGCGACCGTAAGATCACGCTCTTCTGTTGCGTCCCGCAGTTTTTTTACCTCATCCATGAACGCGTGATGAAGCAGGTCGGCGAGCGCAGCGCCATGCAACGATTCGCCTTTCGCTTCCTGATGAAAATTGCCGAGGTCGCACGAGCCGCAGGCATAAACCTGGGAAAGCTATTCTTCGCTCAAGTTCATCGCATGTTGGGCACATCCATCCGCTATCTGGTCACCGGCGGCTCGCGTTTCGAGCCCAAGATCGGACACGATCTTGAAACCCTCGGGTTTGACATCCTGCAAGCCTACGGCCTTACAGAGTGCACCGGTGGCGCCACACTAAGCGGGCTGAAGGACCGCTTCACAGGTTCAGTTGGACGCGCATTTCCCGGGGTGGAATTGCGGATCTTCAATTCCGCAGTGACCGGAGAATCGCAGAAAGACAGAAGCGCGGCTCGCGAAGGTGAGATCGGCATCAAAGGCGGCATCGTTATGAAGGGATACTACAACCGCCCCGACGCCACCGCCGAAGTCCTGAAAGATCGCTGGCTCATGACCGGAGACCTCGGCCATCTTGACTCAAACGGAAATCTCTTCATCACCGGGCGCAAGAAGGACGTCATCGTCCTGAGCTCCGGAAAGAATATTTACCCCGAGGAACTGGAAGCGCATTACTTGCAGTCGCCTTGGATCAAGGAAATCTGTGTCATGGGCCTGCAGAGCCGTCCGGGTGAGCCCATCTCGGAACGCCTTCACGCCGTGATAGTCCCCAACATGGACGTGATCCGCGAAAAAAAGATCGTCAACATGAAAGAGGTGATCCGCTATGACGTTGAAAACCTCTCCGCCGCTCTGCCCAGCACCAAGCGCGTTTTGAGTTACGACATCTGGCAAACAGAGTTGCCTCGCACTACCACACGCAAACTCAAGCGCTATCAGATCCAGAAGATGGTGGAGGAAAGACAGAGCGCCACCTCTGAAACACAATCGGAGAAAAGAGACGTCTCTTCCGACGACACCGCCTGGATGTCGCAACCGGATGTCTCCCTCGCTCTTGAAACCGTGCGTGCCGCTGCCAAGAACAAAGAGGTGCATCCGTCTGACAATCTCGAATTGGATTTAGGATTGGACTCGATGGAGCGAGTCGAATTGGTGGTCGCGCTCGAGCATACCCTGGGCGCGAAGGCCGATGAGGCCCTCATCAATGACGTTTACACCGTCCGCGAGTTGGTGGAGGCTGTACGCGCGGGCGTAGGCAGCGAAGGCGCGCAGCGGAAATCAGGATGGGCTGAGGTCTTTGCCACCGAATCCACCGATCCTGAAGTCCTTGCCATCGAAGAAGACCGTCCCATCGCCACTCACATCTGGTACGCACTGCTGCACGTCGTTGGACCTCTCACAAGATTGCTCTTCCGCATGAAGATCACCGGTCTTGAAAAATTACCGAACTCCGGCCCGTTCATTCTCAGTCCAAATCACCAGAGTTTTCTCGATGGCCCGATCGTCTCCGCGCAATTGCCTTATTCCATCTTCAAAGACCTCTTTTACGTAGGCACCAGCGAGATATTCGGCAGCGGCCCAATGAAAATACTTGCTCGGTCGCTCAAGTTGATCCCGGTGGACCCGGACGCAAATCTTGTGCCCGCAATGCGCGCTGGATCCTTTGGATTGAAGCGGGGCAAGATTCTGGTGCTCTATCCCGAAGGCGAGCGCTCCATTGATGGCACTCTGAAAACGTTTAAGAAGGGCGCTGCGATTCTCGCTGTGCATCACAATGTGCCCATAGTTCCCGTTGCGCTCGAAGGGTTTCATCATGCGTGGCCGCGTGGGAAAGGCTTCCACGGATTTCACCGATTGCAGATCGCGATTGGCGATCCTATCTTTCCGCCGCAAAATGCAGTTACACCGGAAGCCGCTCAGGAACAGATGACAACGGAGCTGAGAAACCGTGTTCTGGCTCTCTGGCTGCCTTTACACCAGAAAAACTCAGAAAACACATTGACGGCATCCACCACCGCCTAGCATCATTCCCGGGGAAAGTTTCTGCTTACAAATAATAACGGGCAACGTCCAAACCATCGGGCCCGTGTCGATTCGCTTCTAACTGGAGGAATGTTGATGTCGATAATCAGAGGTGGTTCCCGAACTTTGCTTTCCTTCATGTTGGCCGCAGCAGTGTCTCTGCCAATGACTGCACAGATCGAAATGCGAGAGCCTCCGCCGCGTAAAGCAGAGGACAAGAAGGTCGTCGAGACCCCGGAAAAGAAAAAGGAAAAAGCGGCCAACGAACAGTTGGCAAAAGATCTTCTGACCCGAGCCTCCGGAATGTCGAAGCAACTCAGCGATAGTGAACGGGCATTTCTCCTCGCGAAGCTGGCACAGGCATCCACAAAAACTATGAAAGAGCAGTCCAAAGCCTGGGCGGATGAAGTCTTTCAAGTTTCAGACGGACTTCCCAACGATGCGCAGCGCAGCCAGAATGAGCTGATTGCAATGATGGCGGTTTCAGAAAATGATCCTGATCATGGCCTCGAACTGCTGGCCCGCATGGAAGCCCCTGCTCCCCGAAGTGATGGACGGCC
>JAOAPH010000129.1 GCA_025462835.1 Candidatus Angelobacter sp.
GGGTGTATTTTGGCGCGTTCATATTGCTTACCTCGTTCTACTGCCTGCTTGCGTACATTCCCTTTACGTATCACTGGTTCATTCAAACGCCACTCGTGTTTTGGTTTCCCGTCTTCGTGCGGTTCCACGCCTATTTCTTTCTCAGCGCGATCGCCGCAGCGGGTGTAACAATGCGGCCACATTTTCGTGATCCAAAAGCCAGGCGTCTGGCGATTGGCTTTTGGGTCTTCAATGGTTTGGCAGCGATCGCTCTCGTGCGATTTCCTTTTCTCTCGCATCTGCCCAATGATTATCGAAGTTTTATCTGGAGCCTGCTTACGCTGTTCCCGTTGGCATGGCTCACGGTGCTTGACCTGACCTCGTCGGACCCTCGACCGGACCTTGATGCGTCACCACCGTTTTCGCCGCTCCCTGCCGTGTTAGCCGCGATGTTCGTCACGACTATTTATGCAGTCATTAGCGCATTCAAAACAGGCCCTCACTTGGGACGCGCCGAGTTCTCCGCTGTCACGTGGAGCTTCTTCTCACATCTTGTAGTTCTTGTAAGCGCTTTTGTCGTACTACAGGCTGTGTTCCTTCTGGTTCGCAGATTTGCGCCGGAGGATGCACGGACTTTTGCGATGAATCTCGTGGGATTCATCGCCACGACCATATTGGTGCGAAAGCTGGTTCTGGCAACACTAGGGTTCAATGACCGGTGGGCCGACGTTTACGCAATCGCATTCTCCGGAGTGCTGGTCGGTTTCCTTCATGCATTGCGAGTTCGCTTTGTTGCAAATGGCGAACGCGCATCGGATAAGAACCCCCTGGCGCGCGCTTTCTACACAATATGGATTGCAGGTTTAATCGCAACCGCGGTCTTCACGCCGATACTGATCGGGACAATGGATTGGAACTTCCTTTTGCAGAAGCTTTCCGCAGTAGCGGTGTGGGCGGGCGCTTTCGCGTTTTTCTACAGAATCATCCCGGCAAACCAGAGTCGCAGACCCGTGATGACCCTGATTGTGCTTGCCGCCATGTGTTTTGCCGGATACAAGACACTGACATACGCGCAATCGAAGTTGTTGTCTGACGCTACGCTCGATCGTTACGCTGGTTATGACGTCTCGTTCAAAGTTGCCCGCGACATACTCGCCCCTGCCCTCGATGACGAATCATTTCAATCCTTCTACGACTTTCTGCAACAGAACACAGGACTGGCCGAATCGGCGAAGGTCGCGCCTGTGGACATTAAATTAGTCGATCGACTGCAACCGACAAAGTCGGAGAAACCGAACATCTTCATCTTCGTCGTGGATAGCCTTCGCCAGGATTATCTCGGGGCGTACAACAACGCGGTCACTTTCACGCCCGGTATTGATTCATTCGCACGCGAAAGCGTCGTGATGGAGAAGGCTTTTTCTCGATACGGCGGTACAGTGTTGTCCGAACCCGCGATCTGGACCGGCTCGATGCAGTTGCATAAGCAGTACATTCAACCGTTTTATCCTATGAACTCACTGCAGAAGCTGCTGGACACAGATGGCTATGAGAGATGGATCACAATCGATCCGGTGCTCGACCTCATTCTGCGGAAATCGGCGGACATCACCGAGCTCGACAAGAGTCCGTCGTACTGGACAGACTACGACCTCTGCCGCACTTTGAAGGAGATCGAATCCAAGCTCGACACTCGGACTGAAACGAACACGCCGCTCTTCGTTTACTCGCAACCGCAAAACCTTCATACTGTGACGCTGTTCCGTTTGGGCAATAAGCGACCACCGAAGAAAGATTACTCAGGATTTCATCGCCTGTACGCGTCTGAGGTGGAACGCATGGACCAAGGCTTCGGCGAATTTATCCAATACCTCAAGGCGCGCAAACTCTACGACAAAAGCATCATCGTGCTGACATCGGATCACGGGGATTCGCTGGGCGAATTCGGGCGTTGGGGACACGGCAGTACGATGTTCCCCGAAATTGTCCGCGTCCCTCTAATAGTCCACCTGCCCAGCAACCTGCAAAAAAATCTCTATTGGAATTCCAAGCAAGTCGCGTTTTCAATGGACGTCACTCCGAGCCTCTATTACCTTCTGGGACATCGGCCGATCCGCAAAGACGAGATGCTCGGCCGCCCCTTATTCACAGAGACCAGGGAAGAACACGATCAGTACCTCCGCGATTCTTATCTCCTGGTTTCCAGCTACGGCCCGGTTTATGCACGGCTGGACAACAATGGAGACGAGTTGTTCATCGTGGATGCCGCTGCTCACAAGAACTATCTCTACAATCTCGGCGAAGACCCTCAAGGCACTCACAACCTGGTGAGCATAAAAAAACTTACCGAGAATGAGCGGTTCATCCGCCAGCATGTCACGTCCATTGGAAAGTTTTACAACTTCCCACAGGCCGATGTCCTAGCTGTAACCCGTTGACGGCCGTCGGCGGCTTTCAATCTTTGTCTCAAACCGTCTAATTCTGGAACCTTCAGCACGGAACTGGCGTCTATAGCTAAGTAGGTAGTCAGATTTTCCCTCCGGATTCTGGCTACTGCGTTTAAAGCAGTGTTATTGCGGTGCCCAGTTCTTGTACACTTGAGGTGAGCGCCATGAGGAAGTTAATGGCGGGAGCAGCAACAGTGGGCGATCTCGCAAGCGCAATCACGGTCCGGGAGGAAGAGGCTTCTATTGTCTCAGAGCTGCGTTCAGGCTCGGAGGAGGCCTACTCGTGGCTGATCGCGCATTATCATCAGCCGGTATATAGCCTTGTCTATCGGATACTGAATGATCCCGCAGATGCGGCCGACACCACGCAGGAAGTTTTTCTCAAAGTCTTCCGCGGGATCAAGCACTTTAACGGCGAAGCCAGCCTGAAGACCTGGATATACCGCATCGCGCTGCATGAGGCTTCCAATCAGAAGCGGTGGTGGTTTCGCCATAAGCGCAAAGAAATCAGCATGGAGGGGACCACGGATTTCGGTTCCCCTGATTCTGACGGGCAGGAACTGGGATTGAGGGAAACTCTCGCTGATGACTGCGATTCGCCTTTTGAGTGCTATGCCCACGAAGAAGTCAGGGCGAAGGTGGAAGAGGAGTTGAGGCAAGTTCAGGAGCCGTATCGCACCACGCTGATCTTGCGCGATATAGAGGGTCTGGCCTACGAAGAGATTGCCGAGATACTGCAACTTTCGCTCGGCACAGTTAAGTCGCGCTTGATGCGCGGGCGAGAGTCGTTACGCAAACGGCTGCTGCCGTATGTACAGGAAGTCGGGTCTGAATTGGGTCTCAAGGCTGTCTCCGGACAGAAGCGGGCCTCAGCGCATGGGGTCGGACAGACCAGCGAATCTAAGAAGGCGGAGGTCGAGATACGGCGATGAAGTGCACAGAAGCCATATCTTTTTTCTCCCTGTATCTGGATGGGGCGCTCAGCGGCAGCCAGATGCGCATGGTTTCGGAACATATGAAATCCTGCGCGGACTGCAGCGGGAACTACAAGTCATTGATTCGTACTCAGTCACTATTGGCAGGATTAGGACGCAAGCCCGCGCCTCCTGAACTCGCATTGCGGCTCAAGGTGGCCATCTCGCAGGAGCGTGCCGTTACTTGGGAGCGCCGCGTCCAGGGTTATTTGGTTCGCTTGGAAAATGCTGTAAATCTTTTCATGCTGCCTGCCAGCGCGGGACTGGTCACTGCCGTAGTGATGTTCGGCATCCTGATCGGATTTTTCGCGATTCCTGCCCGGGTCTCCGCGAATAGCGACGTGCCTACTTCTCTCTATACGCCGCCGCGATTGGCGGCTGCTCCGTTCTCCGGCGGTATGGGCGCTATTTCTGCCGGATCGCCTGTGGTCATCGAGGCCTACGTGGACGCCAGCGGACGGTTGCAGGACTATCGCATCATCTCAGGCGAGGACACGGAAGAGACCCGCAAGCAGTTGGACCGCTCCTTGATCTTCACTGTATTCGAGCCGGCAATGTCATTCGGTCAGCCTGCTTCAGGCAAGGTCGTGATTTCCTTTGCCAATGTGGACGTCAAAGGCTGAGCACTGGATACCTAGAGGTGGATGCGCACGCATTCGCCTTTTGCTTGAAAGTGGGAAATCCCGCGGTTTGACGGG
>JAOAPH010000143.1 GCA_025462835.1 Candidatus Angelobacter sp.
TCGCTGATCGTCATCTCGCACGATCGCCATTTTCTCAACAGCGTTTGCACCCACATCGCCGACATCGATTACGAGACCATCATCGTCTACACCGGCGGATACGACGACATGGTGATGGCCAAGACTCAAGTCCGTTCGCAGATCGAATCGCAGAACGCGCAACGCGAAAAGAAGATCGCGCAGTTGAACGAGTTCATCGCCCGATTCGCCGCTGGCACGCGCTCCAGCCAGGTCACGTCGCGCAAGAAGGAAGTCGAACGCTTGCAAACCACAGACCTGGCCCGGTCGAACATCGCGCGTCCGTTCATCAAGTTCACCATGAATCGTCCCTCAGGACGCCATGCCCTCGAATTTGAAGGCGTCTCCAAGAGCTATGGCGACCAGAATGTGATCAAGAACTTCGCCGCAAATGTTTCTCGCGGAGAAAAGATAGGGCTCATAGGCCGCAACGGCGTCGGCAAGACCACGCTGCTGAAAGCGTTGCTGGCGAGCGCTCCTAACTTCGATAAGCAAGAAGTTGCTGCCAACGAGTTCAGCATCGATTCCGGCATGGTGAAATGGGGACACGAAGCCCAGATCGGATACTTCGCTCAAGATCACAAGCAGACCATCGAGAAAGGTTCCACCACCCTCGATTGGCTGCGACAGTTTGATATGCAGGCCTCAACGGAAGAACTGCGCGGTCTGCTCGGACAGATGCTCTTCCAGAAAGAAGAAGGCATCAAGCCAACCGAAGCGCTCTCAGGCGGTGAAGCTGCGCGCCTGCTCTTCTGCAAACTGATGCTGCAAAAGCCCAACCTGCTGGTCTTCGACGAACCTACAAACCACTTGGACTTGGAATCGATCAACGCGTTGAACATCGCGCTCCAGCGCTTCGAAGGCACAGTGTTGCTGGTCACACACGATCATGACCTGATCGAGGAAGTCGCCACCCGCATTTGGCACTTCGATCATGACGGCAAGATAGAAGACTTCAAGGGCACTTACGACGACTACACCGCCAGCGTAACGGCGTAGTCTTCATTCGCAAACGAAGCGCGGAAGCCTAAAAGCTTCCGCGCTTCGTTTTAACGGACGATTTACGGCGTGTGGTCCCCGTAGATGTTTTGGTCTATTCCACCTTCGTGCGGACAGAGATCCCCGCTCCATGCACCGATCAGCGCCGAGAAGATTCGACACTGGTGCACATCAGCAGTGAAGTTGTCTTCATCTTCGGTAGTCTCGCGTTGATCCGTTCCCTGCACAGTATTTCGCCAATCTGTCCAGACGCCGAAGGAGAAATTGCCCAGTGATGTGACCCACAGATAATCGCCTGCAAACGGTATTTGCCGGTTGTCGAACTGCTCGAAATTGGGATTCGTGGTCACGTCGGTCACGCGAACTGCAGTCGCCCAATTCGCACCGTTGTCAGTAGAACGAGTGGCAAATACGTCCAGCGACGGCGCCGTGACTCCGGCTGCGTTATTGCCGATTGGTCGCGCTGGCGAATAGAAGGGATCGTTCCTGCTGTCCCACCAGAGAACGTGGAGCACTCCACCGGCGGCGGAAATGTCCGGAAAGAGTTGATGTCCAATGGTTTGATTGTCCAGTACCACAGGCGTTGTATTTGTGCCGGCCGCGCCGTCGAAACGAGTAAAGAACACGGCCGATTGGCTTCCGGTGCCTGGAGCAATCGAGCCGTACGTTGTGCCCGTGGCAACCGTCGTCCCCGGTTTGGTTGGATCGTAGACGATGTAGACCCACTCATTCACCTTGTCCAACTGATCGGCAGTCGAACGCGCCTGCGTATCACGCCGGAAGAAGGTGTAACCCGAAACGCAATGATCGGAGAAGTCGCCGCAATCGCGCGCGGTACTGACTGGAGCTGTATCGCCTTCCAATAGCGGATCGTCAAGAGATGCCGTCGGAATCGGAATTGGTTGTGGTGAGGGAACGTCTTGTGCGGAATAAGGAGTAAACGTGGTCACAACTTGCGGTTTCGAGAATGATTGCCCGCAGTCGGTTGACTTAGCGATTACCACAGCATCCGGCTGTCCGCTATTGGTAGTACCTTCCACGAAGGTCACATACACGTGGCCGTTGCCTGTCACGGCGATATCTGGGAACTGCACGTTCTTGGTGCTGGTGGTGATGAGTTTCGGATTTGAGAATGTCACCCCGTGATCTGTGGAACGAACGAGATAAATATTGGAGCTGTTAGTGGTAAAACGAGCCCATGAAAAATACACGTCGCCGTCGCATGGTCCACCGGTCCGGTCTGCCTCAATCGCCGTCTTGTCATGAAATACACCCAAGAGATTTGGCGCGGACGACCCTTTAGCCACTCGCGTTGTGCCGCGATACGCCTTGCCATCGTTGATCGTATTTCCAGCTTCGCCGGCAGGGTTTTCGTAACGTGCTACCCAAACGTCTCCAAATGTCTTCTTCGTTCCCGCGGGATCGCCGGAGCTTTCAGCACCCATGAACACGCGGCCGTGAGCGTCCCATGCGATCACTGGATCGCCAGCTCCGGAAGTTCGTATCTGCGCCAAGGCGGCGAACGCCGAGATGTCGCCTGGGTAACCCGGCACTAAAGAGCTCTGAAAACTTGCGCCGCCATTTTCAGAACGGTAGTAGCCCAACCAGATTGGGCCAAGTGCGACTGGAGTTCCATTCACTACGGTGGAGTACACCCCGCAGTAGTCATTGGAACTGCCGATCAATACCTGAGTGTTGCGAGGATCGACCTCTACTGCAGGCTCGTTCTGGCGTCCACGTGCTATGGAACACTCACGCAGCACAGCATCGGTGTACGGAGTACCGGTAGCAAGGGTGAACGCGCTGATATAGCCCGTGCTGCCGGGGAAATCGTTCGTTAGCCGAACGTCAGTGCCCGGGGATTGAGCAATCGCCATTGGAACGGCGATCAGGAACGTGCATGTCAAAATTATTTTCATGTATTTCACAGGGATTACCCCACGGAGAATTTGGGATTGCTACCCATAGGATTGGAGGCACTTGCGGGCGTGTTGTCCCAGTACGATCCACTGCTTTGGCCTGAGTTCGACATGAACTCAGACCAGAGTCATTAGTGATTGCCGTACTTCTTTTCCCCCGCGCGAATCGGAGCGTCTAGCCGATTCTGCGGTGGCGGCAGCGGACACGTCGCATAGGGCGTGAACGCGCATGGCGGATTCTCTGCCTTGTTGAAGTCGAGGATCACTTTGCCGTCCCGCGGTTTGGGCGTGTAAAGAAATCGTCCCGCGCCGTAGGTTTCGGGCCCGGCGGTTGGGTCTTTAAAGATGAAGAAGAGCGTGTCGGCGTCCTCTTCCACCGGCTCCAGACTGAATTTCTTGCCGGCGATAGCAAACTCTGCCCGGCCAGGACTCGGCTCCTCGACTTTGGTCCCAAGCACGGTCGGTATCGCGATCTTCTTAGGCGGGTCGTAAGGTATGAAATCAGCGATCACTCGCAACTTCGGGTCGATTGGATAATAGGACAGCCCCTTAAAGTCCTTGCGAGCCGCGCTGTTTTTGTCCTTCAACCGGATGCCAACCTTGTCGCCACGGTTGATGACGAAGATCGTCAGACTGCCCGATTGCAGCTTGTCAGAGTCAGGATGAAGTTCTGTCTCCTGCGCAGGCTTTCCGTTAAGTGCCATTTGAATTCCCGGATTCAAACGCAATATCACTTTGCCCTGCTTCAACAGAAAACTTCCGGCCTTCGGTGGCGCGCTTTTTGGCAACTCAATGTCATTCGACTTTTCCGACCCAAAAGTATTTTCACCCTCTTTCAGCCAGAACAATCCCGCGACTGTCAGCCAGCCGTCATCCGCACGCAGTTTGGATTGGCGCTCTTCACGCCACTTGAGAATGCTCGCGGAATAACTCTGCGGTGCGGAATCGGATTCCTTCTGCTTCTGCGCCTCAGCCATAACCCGTGAAAGCGCAATGCTCAAACACACCACCAGGATCAAGTTCTTCCAAATACGCATTCCGCGATGGTACCGGACAAATAGTTGTTTTCCAATAACTTGCATTAACACCTCCTTAACACTTTTAGACCTGCGTGGGCGCAACTTGGCGCTTAGAGAAAATCAAAAAACGGCGCAATATGAGCGGGTACTCACATCCGTGAGTGAGGTTCGGCCGTACGAATCCAAGGAAGTGAAAGATGGGCTCCCTCAAAGACAACCAAAACTATCCACCAAAAAAACCACCCTTGAGTACTTCGCAAAACGAGAGATTTGAACGCTACATGAAACTGGCTGCCGTGGCCTTGCATCCTGCAAAGCCGCGCTTGCCAAAAAAAGACGGCGCTCCGTCGAACAGGTGAGTTCTCCATGTCGAGATTGACCAGAGTCCTTTGCATCCATGAAGACCGTCTGTCTCTTAATACGCGTAAGAAGGTTTTGGAAAATGCGGGCTTCAGTGTTGACTGGAGCGGGACCGGCATGAAGGGGTTGGTTCAGTTTCGCTTTTTCGCTCCGGACATTGTTGTCCTCGATTACGAATTGCCCGACATTGCAGGGGACATAGTGGCGCTAGGAATGCGGCGAATCAATCCACCTGTGCCTCTCCTGATGGTTGCGCCGAATATTTTCATTCCTGCCACTGCTATCGCCGCCGCCGATGCATGGATCCTCAAAGGAGATTCGCCCGAGATTCTGTTGTCGAAGATCCATGAGCTACTGGGAAACGCCCGATCCACTGCAGCCTGATCAGCCCTCCGATCCGCTCCTCCTAAATCGCGGTTCTGATTTGGCGTGTGCACAATTTCTAGCCTACTGCGCCAGCACTTTGTTATATTTGCGAGCGTCCCTTAGATTCAGAACGATGCGCGTAAAGTGCTGGGTGGAACCCGCATTTCAGTCACCCAAGGAAAGTCTGGTCATAGATGGCACTGGTTTCGCCGGCAGAGATAGTCAAAGGCAACGTGCTCGCCATCCAGGAGTATTCAGTCCTGGCCGGGCAGGCCATCAGGAACATCTTCCGGCAACCGCGTTACGTTGCGGACATCCTCCAGCAGGCTGACCTGATCGGGGTGGGTTCCCTGCCCATTGTCGTTCTCACCGGATTCTTCACCGGCGCGGTGCTGGCATTGCAATCTTCAGCGACCCTGGTCAAGTTCGGATCTCTATCACTGACCGGTCAACTTGTATCGCTTTCCATGGTGCGCGAACTTGGTCCTGTTCTCACCAGCCTGATGGTCGCGGGACGCAACGCTTCAGGCATGGCCAGCGAACTCGGATCGATGAAAGTGACCGAGCAGATCGATGCCATGCGCGCCCTGGGCACGGATCCCACAAAGAAACTGGTGACGCCGCGCGTCGTCTCCTCAGTCGTAATGCTGTTCTTCTTGACGATCATTTCCGATCTCGTCGGTTTGGCTGGCGGATGGATCGTCTCTTTGCTGATGCTGGGCTTGAATAGCTATCAATTCTGGAACCAGGCATATCAAAACCTGGTCGCGCAAGACGTCACCATGGGATTGGTCAAGCCCGTCATCTTTGGGTTTATCATTTCCACTGTCGGCTGTTACTACGGACTTTCAACAAAAGGCGGAACGCAAGGCGTGGGCCGCTCCACGACGCAGGCCGTGGTGGCCGCCTCAGTCCTGATCCTTGTGGTGGATTTCTTTGTTACCCGCCTGATCATGTCCTGGTTCGGAAGCGCTGTCTAGCATGCAACTCTCCTCATCACCGGCTTCGGCAACGGCAGAGGCCCCGGGCAACGATCTGGGCATCACTTTCGAAGATGTTCAGCTTGCCTTTGAGCAAAACAAGGTTCTCCGCGGAGTCTCATTCAACCTTCGTCGTGGCGAGACGAAGGTGCTGCTCGGTATAGCCGGGGCCGGAAAGAGCACAATTCTCAAGCTGGCGCTGGGATTGATGAAGCCTGACAGCGGCCGCATCGACGTGCTGGGTGAAGAAGTCTCCAGCATGGAAGAAGAAGATCTGTTCGCCCTTCGTCGGCGGGTGGGAATGGTATTTCAAGAAAGCGCCTTGTTCGATTCACTTACCGTCGAAGAAAATGTCTCCTACCGTTTGCGCGAAGAGCATGCTCCCGAAGATGAGATCAAGAGGCGGGTCGTCGAAGCCCTGAGATTCGTTGAGCTCGAACACACGCTGGAAAAATTTCCTTCAGAGTTGTCCGGTGGCATGCGGCGCAGAGTAGCAATCGCGCGGGCTATCGTGAACGAACCTGAGGTGATCCTCTACGACTCGCCCACAGGCGGGCTAGATCCCATCACATCGACTCGGATCATTGAACTGGTAGTAAAGCAGCGCGACGTTTATAAGACCAGCGCCCTGCTGGTCACGCATCGGTTGCAAGACGCCTTCACCTTGGCCTCAAGTTATTTCGATCCTAAGGCCAATGAGATGCGCCCGGTCACAAAAGACAATCCAAAAAACACGAACACGTCATTCATGATCCTGCGCGATGGCAAAGTTATTTTTGACGGCAACGCCACTGAGCTTGCATGTACGAATGACGAATATATCCGCGAATTCATCTCTTAGGAGCGCTCGATGCGGTTTGCGAAGATCGTCTTCAACGTCGCGGGGATCTACGGCGTCCTCGTGTTGCTGCCGCACTACTTCATGGAAGCGAAGATTGGGCAGAACCACCCGCCCGCGATCACACATCCCGAATTCTTTTATGCCTTTGTGAGTGTTGGCCTGGCTTGGCAGATTGCGTTCTTAATCATCGCGCGTGATCCCGTACGCTATCGATTGATCATGCTGCCCGGCATTGTTGAAAAGTGGGGATTCGCCGCGAGTGGAATCACGCTATTGGCGCTCGGTCGAGTGGCGTCGAGTTTCGCCATTCCCATTGCCAGTGATCTCATATTGGGCGCGCTGTTCCTGTGGGCCTTTTTCAAGACTCCACAGGAACGAATGCCGTGAACTGAAATCGCACCTTACTTATGGGCAGCCGCTGCTCGGGCAGCTGCGATGTTCGCCACCATTCTCTCCACACGATCCTGATTTTCTTTGGAAAGGCTCACCACTTTTTCCATATTGGTCAGAAAAAGCGGATTGGTTTCGCGGATCTGCGCGATGAACGGGCGAAACTTGGCATAAAGGAAGAACAGCTCGCCGGCCGAGTCGCTGAACAACTCCACATTCAAAGCTCCGCGCGTCACAAAACTCGCCGCCATCTCCCAGTAGGACAAGACCTGGCGGTAATACGAGTTCTCATCTGAGCCGAATGAACTCTGGAGTTTGATCACATCCTCAATGCTCCGTGGCGAAAATTCGAACGTAACGTACTTGCGCGCCTTGCGCATACACTCGTCGGTGCGGAGTTCATAAAGGTGCAGGATCAGTTCAGCATCAGCGGTGGTGGCGTTTTGCATTGAGGTCCTCTCCAAAGTTGTTATGCGTTTGTGGTTGCAGGTTCCTGTTCGACCGTGCGTGAATAGTCGCACTTAATGACCTTGGCGGGTTCTTCAGCCTCGGCCTTTGATTTCTTCTTCCTGCGCTTGGGTTTTTCTTCTTCTTCCTCAGCCGTCTTCTTGCTGTTTGGACAGACAATGACGGTCCCAGATTTCAGGGTCTTTTCCAGCAGGTATGGACTTCCGCACTGCGGACACTTCTCCGCGATCGGCTTGTAGTTCGACGTGAATTCGCAATCAGGATAATTCGAACACCCATAGAAGAAGTTTCCGCGCCGGGCTTTTTTCTCTACCAGTTCGCCGTCTTTGCAATCCGGACACGGTACGCCGATATAGTTCTGCTTGATGTATTTGCATTCCGGATAACCGCTGCACGAAGTGAATTCGCCGAACTTCCCATGGCGCAGGACCATGTTGCGGTCGCACTTTGGACACTTTTCTTCAAGTGGAACATCAGGTACTTTTTTGTTAGCGTCGAGTCGCCTTGTGCTGCGGCAAGTCGGATAGCCCGTGCAGGCGAGGAACTGGCCGAAGCGCCCGCGCTTGAGCACCATGGGCTGGCCGCAATTCTCACACATGTCATCCAGCAGATCCTCGTCGACGGAGAGTTCCTTGTCCGGTTTCTCCTTGGTGAAGTCGCAGCTGCCCTTCTTTTTCTTGTCATACGCGGAGCATGCGTAAAACCAGCCGTGACGTCCCCAGCGCTCGATAAGCGGAGAACCGCAGCGCTCGCACATCTCTCCCGTCGGCTTCTTCATGGTCTTGATGTTGACCATGTTCTTTTCCGCGAAGCCAATGTCTTTGGACAGTTTCTTGTAGAAATCGTCCATCGTCACGGTCCACTTTTCGCGGCCTTCCTCGATCTCGTCCAGCTCTTCTTCCAGCCGGGCGGTGTAATTCGGATCGAAGATGTCTTCGAAGTTGTCCACCAGCAATTCGGCTACGATCTCTCCGGTTTCTGTCGGCGAGAAGCGACGCTCATGCTTAACCACGTAGCCGCGCTCCTGGATGGAACTGATGATGGCCGCATAAGTGGAAGGACGTCCCACTCCGCGCTCTTCCAATTCCTTCACCAGCGAAGCTTCGTTGTAGCGTGGCGGAGGCTCGGTGAAATGCTGCTCCGGCTTGAGAACCTCCAGCCTTAGCGCGTCACCAGCCTCGACTGCCGGCAGCTTGTGTTCCAGCGCCTCATCGTCCTCATCTTTCGCTTCTTTGGTTTCTTCGTAGACCTTGAGGAAGCCGGCGAATTTCATGATCGAGCCCGTTGCGCGGAACTGGAATGTGTCTTTGTCGCTCTTGGCGTCGATCTCGATCGTCGTCCGGTCAAAGATCGCCGGCATCATCTGCGATGCGACGAATCGTTGCCAGATGAGTTTGTAAACCTTGTATTCATTCGGCTGGAGATACCTGCGGACGCTCTCCGGATCTTTATCCACGGCAGTCGGCCGGATGGCTTCGTGCGCATCTTGCGTGTCTTTCTTCGATTTGAAGAAGTTGGGCGACTCCGGCAGAAATTCCTTCCCATACTCTTTGCCGATGTGCGCGCGCACCTCGTCCAGCGCTTCCTTGCCGACGCGGGTGGAATCCGTACGCATATAAGTGATGAGACCAACGGATCCCTCATCGCCGAGTTCCACGCCCATATATAACTTCTGCGCGATGCCCATCGCGACCTTTACCGGAAGACCGAGCTTTCGGGAGGCGTCCTGTTGGAATTTGCTGGTGGTGAATGGCGGAACAGGACGACGCTGTTGCTCGCGTTTTTCAACATTGCTGACGCGCCAATCCGCTTTTTCCAGGGCAGATGTGATTGCCTTTGCGGAGGCTTCGTCGCCGAGCTGCATCTTGTCATACTTCTCGCCATTCTTGCCTGAGAACTGCGCGTCGAACGTAGGCGGAGTTTTCGCCGCCAGCGATGCATCGATACTCCAGTACTCCTGCTTGGTGAAGGCGCGGATCTCACGTTCGCGCTCGACGATGAATCGCAATGCCACCGTCTGCACACGGCCAGCGGAAAGCCCTCGCTTAACCTTATCCCACAAAAGCGGAGAGATCTTGTAACCCACCAACCGGTCGAGAACACGGCGCGCCTGCTGCGCGTCCACAAGGTTCCAATCGATACCCCGAGCGTGCTCGAACGCTTCTTTTACCGCACGCTGCGTGATCTCATTAAAGGTGACGCGGTACACCGGGATCGCAAGCTTCTTCTTGCCATTGCGCGTGACTCCAAATTCTTCGGCCAGATGCGCAGCAATAGCCTCCCCTTCGCGGTCCGGGTCAGGCGCAAGATATACGGCCACGGCCTTTGCGGCCATCTTCTTCAGTTTGGCAAGGATTTTTTCCTTGCCTGGGATGATGGCAAGCTCTGTTGCGAAGTCATTGTCAACGTCCACGGAGAGACCGCTTTTAGGCAGATCTTTGACGTGGCCAAGCGAAGCTTCGACCTCATAATCCTTCCCGAGATATTTGTTGATCGTCTTGGCTTTCGCCGGCGATTCAACGATGACTAGTGATTTTGCCAATTGATTCCTCTGTTTCGATTAAGCTGTGAAACTAACACGAAATCTCTTGAAGAGACTAATTTGAACTTAGAGCCTCTCAAAAACTTCTTACATAGTTCTTCCCCGGTAGCTGCTTGATCTTGCCTGACATTTCCAGCTCAAACAACGCTGCAAAAATTTCTGAGGACGAGACATCGGGGTCCAGCTTATCGATGATCTCGTCTATCTGAAGCGCTTCGTCCTGCTTCAAGATTCTGAGGACCTTCTTTTCTTGTGGGGAGAACTGTTCGTCCCGGAATAGAGATGCAGCCGGGGCCGTTTCGGTCGCACGCACCCAATTTGCCTCGAGAGAGATCTTCACCTGCGTAGGCAGCTCTTCCCAGATGTCCTCCCATGTGGCGACCAGCTTGGCACCCTGCTTTATTAGTGTGTTTGGGCCCCAGGAATTCTTATTGGTCACGTTTCCGGGAACCGCATAAACGTCTCGTGATTGCTCCAGCGCGCATCGTGCGGTGATCCGCGTTCCGCTGTATTCACCAGCTTCCACCACGAGCACGCCAATCGACATTCCGCTGATGATCCGGTTGCGGATGGGGAAATTCTGTGGCGCAGCAAAAGAGCCAATGGCAAATTCGCTGACGACCGCACCGCCGGTCGCGACAATCTGTTCTGCCAACTTCTTGTTCTCGCGTGGATAGACTACGTCCACTCCGGTTCCCCAAATGGCTATGGTCTTCCCCTTCGCTTCAATCGCGCCTTTATGGGCGTGAGTGTCCACTCCTCGCGCCATGCCGCTGATAATCGTGAGGCCGCGCGATGCCATGTCCGCCGATAGCCGTTGAGACATGCCAATCCCGTAAGGCGTGGGATGCCGCGTTCCGACGACCGCGATTCCCGGCTGCGACAAAAGCGCCACATCTCCTCGAACGTACAGCACCAGCGGCGGGTCATATATATTGCGCAGAGTGTCGGGATAGAGATCGTCATCCAGGCTGACGATTTCCGCTCCCGCAGAAACTGCGCGGATCAATTCCTCTTCAGCCAGCGCCGACGATTTCCCCAGCGCGATCGATTGCGCCGACTCGGCGCGAATGCCCGCAGCTTCCAGCTCCGTCAGAGGCGCGCGAAATATTTTTTCGACATCGCCGAAGTGCTGCACCAATCGCCGCGCCTTTGCCGCGCCTAGACCCGGCGTGAGCGCAAGCGCGAGCCAGTGGTTGCGGCGCAAGCTGTTTGCGGGCTTCGATGCGGCGGCGGCTGAATGGTCCGTTGTCATTTGCGAGAAGATCGATTTAGCCGAACTCGGCGGACTGTACACGCCAGCAAAATTGAATGTCAAGCGGGAAACGGCTCTCAGCTCTCAGCTTTCAGCTGTCAGTTCTCACTTTTTATGTGCAACGAGCTTGGCTAAGGTGCTGCTGTAAGCGCCCGAATGGAGGAAAGTCCGCAGCGCTTTTGGGTTTAGCTGAAAGCTGAAAGCCAATATAGAATCCTTATGCTCCACTAGAAACCAGAAAAGAGAAACTAGAAACCGACCTCATGTCCCGTCTGCGCGTCTCAGCCATCAGCTTTTTAAATACCGCTCCCCTGATGTGGGACTTCGATCATGGCGACCTGCGCCGCGATTACCGCGTGGACTACACGCTGCCATCCGCCTGCGCGGAGATTCTTCGCAATGGCATGGCTGATATCGGCATTATCCCGGCGGCTGCCTATACCACCATCCCCGATCTGCTAGTGATTCCCGATGTTGCAATCGCCGCGCGCGGCCCGGTGCGCTCAATCCTGCTGGTGAGCAAAGTCCCCGTCGACCAGATCAAAACCGTCGCGGCTGACACTTCTTCACGATCGAGCGTTGCGCTCTTGCAGGTACTCTTCAACAAGTTCATTCACACGAAACCAGAATTCATCCCCATGCTGCCGCAGCTCGATCCCATGCTGAAACAATGCGATGCCGGGCTGCTGATCGGCGATCCCGCTCTGCTGGCAAATACCGATGGCTTCCACGTTTATGATCTCGCAGAGGAGTGGCAGCGATTCACCGGCAAATCTTTTGTCTTCGCATTCTGGGCGATACGAAAACAGGCGCTGCAAGACCAAGATGGAAAACGGGTGGCGGACGCATTCCAGAATTCGCGCGACAACGGCTTACAGCCTGAAAACATCGCGCGTACAGCTAAAGAATGGTCCGCGCGCTTGGGACTATCCGAAACTGAAATCAGCAGCTATCTCAGTGACAACATTTATTACAAGCTCGACTCAGGATGCCTGGAAGGACTCGGCCTCTTCTATCAGTACGCGGCGGAATGTGGAGCGCTGCCCAAGGCGCCGACTCTCGAGTTCCTTTGATAAGATTGATTAGCGCTATGTCCCTTACCAAACAGCAATGCGTAGAGATGCTCGAGTCTGACGACCTGATCGGCATCGGTATGGAAGCCGATGCGCTGCGGCGCAAGCTGCATCCCGAAAACGTGGTCACCTACGTGATCGACCGCAACATTAATTACACGAATTTCTGCACCGAGTATTGTTCCTTCTGTGCGTTTTATCGTCCGCTCAAGGGCAAATTGGCAGCCGAGGGATACATCCTCGACTTCGACACCATCTTCGAAAAGATCCGCGAGACGGTAGAACTCGGCGGCACTGGCGTACTGATGCAAGGCGGCTTGCATCCGGATTTGAAGATCGACTGGTTCGAGCGCCTATTCAAAGAGATCAAGCAGCGATTCCCAATGGTGCACCTACATTGCCTCTCAGCATCTGAGATTCTAGCCATCGCTGAATACAGCGAGCTTTCTCTGCGCGACACCATCGCCCGTCTCCGCGATGCCGGACTCGACTCCATCCCCGGCGGCGGCGCTGAGATTCTCGACGACGAAGTCCGTCAGCGCGTCGCGCGGCTGAAGTGTTTGACCGAAGATTGGATCGCTGTCCACCGCACCGCACATCAACTGGGAATTCGCACCACCGCCACCATGATGTTCGGCGTCGGGGAAACTTTCGAGCACCGCGCCAACCATTTCCGGCGCGTTTATGATTTGCAGGAAGAGACCGGCGGTTTCACCGCGTTCATCCCTTGGAGCTTCCAGCCGAAGAACACCGCGCTCGGCGGACGCAAGTGGGACGAAGCCACGTCAGTCGAATACTTGAAGACACTCGCCGTCTCACGCTTGTTTCTTTCGAACATCAAGAACGTGCAAGCAAGCTGGGTCACGCAAGGATTGAAAGTTTTGCAGCTCGGTCTTCGCTTCGGCGGCAATGACGTTGGCTCGGTGATGCTGGAAGAAAACGTCGTCCGCTCTGCTGGAGTGACCAACTGCACGACGGAGGAAGAGCTGCGGCACATCATCCGCGACGCCGGCTTCCGTCCCGCGCAGCGCGACACACTCTATCGCACCTATTTCCTGAATTAGCGAGAGCGCGTGAACTCAGCATCCTTCATTTACAATCCTAAGTCGGCTCATACTCAGCAGACTTAGGATCACTTCCCTGACGATTTTCTCCACATCGGCGCTGTTCGCCTTCGCTATCCAGCAGCGTGGGTTCACGCAGTTTGTCCAGCGACAGTTCTTGGACAAGACCTTCAGAGGCCTATACACGCCCAACACCTTTGACATGATGCTGCTGGTCCCGTACTTCGTCGTGCTGGTTTTTCTCGCGTCGTACGGCATTCACCGTTACGTGCTCGTCTATCTTTATTATAAGAACCGCAAGAACGCGTCGCACTCAGATTCACCTCCCGCTATCTATTCCGAAGACCAACTGCCCCGCATCACGGTTCAGCTTCCCATCTTTAACGAGCAGTTTGTGATCGACCGCCTCGTCGACGCTATCTGCAAGATGCAATACCCGAAAGACAAGCTCGACATCCAGGTGCTGGACGACTCCACCGACGAAACCGTGACCGTCGCCAGCGCAGTGGTCGACCGCTATGCCGCGCTCGGACATCCCATCACGTATATTCACCGCACGAATCGACACGGCTTCAAAGCGGGCGCACTCGATGAAGGCATGAAGACGTGCAAGGGTGAACTCATTGCCATCTTCGACGCCGATTTCGTCCCTTACGAAGACTGGTTGATGCGCGTTGTGCACCACTTCAACGACCCGAAGATCGGCATGGTGCAGACGCGGTGGACGCACCTGAACCGCGATTATTCCTTCCTCACTCAAGTAGAGGCGATTCTGCTCGACGGCCATTTCGTTCTCGAGCACGGCGGACGCTCGCGTTCAAACGTCTTTTTCAATTTCAACGGCACCGCCGGGATGTGGCGCCGAGAGGCGATCGAAGAAGCCGGTGGATGGCAACATGACACCCTGACCGAAGACACTGACTTGTCGTATCGCTCGCAGTTGAAGGGATGGAAGTTCAAGTACCTGCAAGACGTGGAATGTCCGGCGGAATTGCCCATCGAGATGACGGCTTTCAAGACACAACAAGCGCGATGGGCGAAGGGATTGATCCAAGTCTCAATGAAGATCCTCCCCAAAGTGCTGCGCAGTGACGTGCCACGTCGCGTGAAGATGGAGGCCTGGTATCACCTCACTGCCAACATCAGTTATCCGCTGATGATAGTGCTCTCCACATTGTTGCTGCCGGCCATGATGATCCGCTTCTATCAGGGCTGGCTTCAGATGCTCTTCATCGATCTGCCGCTCTTCATGGCATCAACGTTCTCGGTTTCATCCTTTTATCTCGTTTCGCAGAAGGAACTGTTTCCCAAGAGTTGGCTCAAGACATTTCTGTACTTGCCTTTTCTGATGTCTTTGGGCATCGGCCTTACGGTAACGAACACGAAAGCAGTTCTGGAAGCGCTCTTCGGCATCCAATCGTCGTTCAAGCGAACGCCGAAATACCGGATTGAAAAAAAATCCGACAAAGCGCAGGCTAGCAAGTATCGCCGCAGGCTCGGAATCATTCCCTGGATTGAGTTAGCGATCGGCTGCTACTTCGCGTTGACTATCGTCTATGCCATCACGAATCAGAACTACATCACTGTCCCGTTCTTGTTGCTGTTTGTGCTGGGATATTGGTACACGGGATTGATGTCGCTGCTGCAAGGTCGATTTGAAAAGTTCTCATTGCAACGCGCCGGCGAGCACACAAAGCCATTCCCGGTAGGCGTATAGCACCGAGCATCTTTTCTGCAACTTCTGCCGCGACATGGCATCGAAGCCGTTATGGATCTCCAGCTTGCAGGAAAACGCGCACTCATTACAGGCTCCACCGCGGGTATCGGTTTCGCCATAGCAGAAGCGCTCGCGAAAGAAGGAGCCACCGTCATCGTTAACGGTCGGACCGTTGATCGGGTTGCAGAGGCAATCAAGAAATTGCGCGCCGGTGGGATCAAGGGCGCGATTGAAGACCTCACCGCCGACATGGGCACCGTTGCAGGCGCACAACTCGCGGCAGAAAAATTTCCTGAAGTAGAAATCTTGGTGAACAATCTCGGGATCTTCGAACCAAAAAGCTTTGAGGAGATCAGCGACGCCGACTGGTTCAAATTCTTCGAAGTCAACGTTATGAGCGGAGTGCGCTTAAGCCGCCAATATCTTCCCAAAATGAAGCAGCGCGATTGGGGCAGGATCATCTTCA
>JAOAPH010000158.1 GCA_025462835.1 Candidatus Angelobacter sp.
TAGTGAACGTCTGCGGACAGAGTTTTCCAGTCCAGCGAACTAGCCGGTCCCGATTGCGTGAGGTGGACTTTGAGTGCGAAGGCCAAAAGTTACGCGGCTTGGAGCAAAACTCGAACACCAGTTCCAGTTGGGCGCGACTGGCACGCGAAGGGAAAAAAGTGATGCAGTTCCTGAGCGGTGGACGATACATCGCGAATGTCGTCGATGGGAAGGTCCGCTTTTATGAACATGAAAAGCAGAAATGAGAGTGCCTGACTTCTCGCCGATTTTGCGAAGCGGCGCAGCCCAGTCACTCGCCGAATGATTGACTCGTTCAGCGATTTGCGGTATTCAAGAGTGCGAATAGTTTGAGAGCCAATGACTAAAGATTAAAGATTGAAGATTCACGATTGAAGAAAGAGGCGAAAATTGATTCCGTGCGGACCCCGCCCTTACCTGATTGCACTCTTGGCTCTTTTGAGCTTCACCTCATGCAGCCAGAACAATAACACCGCAACCGCCAGTTCCTCGGCGTCAGAGACGCGTGCCACTCCCGCCAGCCCGATGGCGAGTAATCCCAACGAGCTGGATGCGTGCAAGCTTGTGACCAAGGCAGAAGCTGAACAGGTTATGGGTGAGAAGCTGAAAGACTCGGACTCCGGCCCTGCATCCATGGCTGGCGGAACCATCTGTATGTACGAGTCGCGGGATTCAATGTCTGCCAGGAATGTCACCGTGCGGGTTGAATCTCCTAATTTCAACTGGGACAAGGTCAAGGAAGATAAACGGATCGAAGGCGAGAAAATGGCGCCGAAGCGAGGACGCATTCGGGAGGCGCCGGGGCTTGGGAAAAGTGCGTACTTTGCCCGCCACGTGCTTCACGTGTTAACCGATCATGGCATCCTGACGGTGATTGTCTTCAAGGACCCCTCTGACGCAGCGGCCGGAGAAGAAGTGGAAACTAAGGCGGAAGCCGCAGAGAAGACCCTGGCTCAGAAGGCCGTACCCCGAATGTAATCAAACGACAATTACCCGGCCTTAAACGGATTGAGGATCCGCACATCAAATTGTCTAAAGTCCCGCTCGTTGCGAGTGCACACAATCAAACCGTGAATGCGCGCCGTGGCCGCTATCATTCCGTCCTCCAGCAATTGGTCAGGTTTCTCATGCATCAGCCGGCCCCACTCACGGAAGCATGGCGCGTCCATCGCCAAAACCTGATAAGACTCCGCCAGTTGGTCAAGCCACGTCTCGATCTCATTTGCCTTGGCCGTGTTTTGCGGGCGTGTGCGCTCAACTCCCGCCTGCAATTCGCCCAAGGTCACCGCTGAAAGGAACAACTGTTCTTCCTGTTGCAAGTTGAGCCAGGCAACAACCGCACCGTGAGGGCGCGGCTTGCGAAGCTCAGAGACTACATTCGTGTCGAGCAGGTATCGGTTCACCCGAGATCCACGGGCGCACGACGTCGAAAGCTGCGGCGTTCGGGAGTGAGGTCCT
Organism: Candidatus Angelobacter sp.; assembly: GCA_025462835.1. GTDB lineage: Bacteria > Acidobacteriota > Terriglobia > Terriglobales > Acidobacteriaceae > JAICLA01. The sequence goes on from JAOAPH010000158.1 coordinate 1,477, forward strand.
TAATCCGGCTGGCGGGCGCCATCAGGAGTTCTTTGAGGCCCGGCCGGGCAGCCTGTTGCAAGCGTTTCCATTCATCAATCGGCACCAAAACCGCAGCCGCAACCCCCCGCCGCGTAACCACTTGCGGGCCCCTTCTCAGCGTCGTATCCAGCAACTCGCTGAAACGCGCTTTTGCATCCTGCACCTGCCAGGTATCCACAATCCCTCCACTCAAGATTCTAACTAAATGACTAGTCATATGTCTAGTCATTAAAATCACAAAAAAAATGCCGCCCCTTTCGAGGCGGCACTCCTGCTACAGGACTAACTCTTACCCTTGCGTCGGGTGCAACACGCGGAATGTTGTCCCGCCATTGGACCAGACTAATACCAGTGCGTCATCGCCCTTGGCAACACTGCCGAGTTCCTTTTGCACATCCGCGGCAGAGTGCACCGCGTGACGGTTCACTTCTGTGATGATGTCCCCACGCCGCAACCCCGCGTCATCGGCTGAGCTGCCGGGGCTGACCTTCTCAATCAGCGCACCATGCACGTCGTTGCCCGCTTCAACCTGCTGCCGAATTTCCGGAGTCAGGTCCGCCAGCCCGAGTCCCCAGCGTGGCTTTTCAGTCGCCGCGCTCGCAGTCTCGGTACCTTTGTCGCGGGCTCCCATCGCTTCGACAGTCACGGGGACCTGCAGGCTCTTACCGTCACGCATGACGGTGAGATCCAGCTTCGTGCCTGGCTGTTTTTGTCCGACTGCCACTTGCAGTTCGCCCGCATCGTTCACGGTTTTGCCGTTGAGCTCGGTGATCACATCACCGGTCTTCAGCCCCGCTTTCGCTGCCGGCGAATCCGGCTCAACCTGGCTCACGACCGCCCCTGAAGCATTCTTCACGTTGAAGAACTTCGCTTCGTCAGGCGTGACGTCGCTGATCCCGATGCCCATGTAGCCGTGCTCGACCTTGCCGTTGCGGATCAAAGCATCGACCGTGGGCTTCACGATCTGCGTAGGAATTGCAAAACCCATTCCCGAGAACGAGCCCGAAGGCGAAACCAGGAATGTGTTGATGCCGATCACCTCTCCATGCGCGTCCACCAGCGGACCGCCGGAGTTGCCCTGGTTAATGGCCGCGTCCGTCTGAATGAATTGGCCAGGCGCGCGCCGGTCTTGTGCAGGGTTCGGACGATTTAACGCGCTAACGATTCCGCGCGTAACCGTGAAGCGGAATCCAAGTGGGTTGCCGAATGCCAACACCGTCTGCCCCGGACGCAGCTTCGTCGAATCTCCCCACGGAACGCTGGGCAGGTCGGACGCGTTCACCTTGATTACTGCGAGGTCGGTGAGTTTGTCCCTGCCGATCAGTTTTGCCGGAAGGATTCGCTTGTCGCCCATGGTGACGCGAATGTCCATCGCGCCATCCACCACGTGATTGTTAGTAACGATGTAACCGTCAGGCGAAATGATCACGCCGCTGCCGAGCCCGTGCTCGATCTGCGGCCGCTGCGGTTGCATCTGGAAGAATCTCTTACCGAACTGTTGCCCGAACTGCTGCCCGAAGAACTGCTGCATGCCGTTCGAGTCGTCATCGTCACTGTTTTCTTGCGCTGAAGCATCACCATTGTCCGGCGAAGTCTTCGATGTCACGGTCACGTTGACGATCGCCGGCGTAACTCGCGCCGCCACCGTTTCCATGGCATGGTCCAGCGCAAGCAGCGCGCTGACGCTGTTGTCATCCAGTGCCGCTGCCGCAGGTGCTGGGGTGGGAGCCGCAGCGCTCGCCGGCTTGGCAAATTCATACGTCGCCAGCGAAACCGTTGCCCCAATCGCCACCACAGGCACCAAGAAGCGCCGGGTTGCTTTCTTTCTTAATTGTTCAGACCTTAATTGTTCAAACCAACTCATATTTATTTCTCTCCTTTGTTCTGCAACTAATGATTTAGTTATTGCTCTCAAAAAAATTTTGCTACTAGTTCTTCGTGATCAAAGTGAGCTCATCACGATGGTCTCTTGAAGTGTTTGCTGCTCGCCATCTGCCGTCCTCACTCTCCACACCGTCAAAGTCCAAACCGTTGAGTCAGGTTCATCGAATTGCGATGAATGCAGAACCAGCAAAGTCTGCGTTAACCGCGGCTGTTCTGACGCTTTCGCCTTCGCCATTATGACGTGTGGCTTTTGATCCTTCTTCTGCAGCACGGCCTTTGCGGGAATCACAGTTGGTTGCGACCGTGTCCGGGGCAGTTTTTCTGAACTCTTCTCCATCCCGTTTCCTTTGACTGTGGAGCGACGGGCGCCCTCGCCCGTCCACTGCGGGGACGCCAACTGACGAGCCCTTGTGCTGAGCGAGGCCGAAGGGTTCCCATCATTGTCCACGTAGGGGCGGGTGCCCTCACCCGCCCAACGTAACGACGCAGGCATGATCTGAACTGAACTCACACCGCTGCCCTCCGCCGTAACCACCGGCTGAACTTTCCCTTGAAAACTGATCAGCTCCGGCGCGTACGGTATCGCAGTCACCGTGATCACCGCCAGCGTGCCAATCATCGCCAACGCCGGACGCCATCCGCGAGTCGTCTGCGGCCGATCTGTCGCCAGGATTTGTGCCACCCGCTGCGAAACTTCCCGCACTCGGCCAAGCGCACTCTGCGCCAGGGCGAGCGCTCTTCCCATGCGCATTTTTTCCGCGACTGCTTTCTCTGCTACAGAAATCAAGGATGCTGCATACGTCCTTGCGTTCCCTGTCTGCTCAAGCACCATGTCGTCGCAAGCAATTTCGCGTTCCAGCGCCAGCCGGCTATCGATCCACCACACTGCCGGATGAAAGAAGAACAGCGCCTTCACAACCTTCTGCGCCAGATTGGTCCAGTCATCCCAACGCCGCAGGTGCGCAACCTCATGAAGCACGATCCCCTTCAGCTCGTCCGCAGATAAGTCCCGCAACGCCCACGCCGGCAGCACAACTGCAGGCCGGAAAAATCCCAACGCGGTGGGGACGCGAACTTCACCGGAAACTAAAAGCTTCACCTGCCGCATGCGTGGAAATTGCTGAAGGACTTCCGCCAACGCCGTCACAGCTGAAGACGTAAGCAATCCGCCATCGATCTCACGGCATTCACGCTGCAGTCGATACACATGCCACAAAGAAAAACTCAACCGAATTAAAAGCCCGGCCGCGATCACCGCCCATGCAGCAAACAACCACATAGCCGACGAGCTCGAAAGCGTCAGCTCCGGAACACGCGACTTCGAAGCAAGCAGCGGCGAGCTGCTGTGTCCAAGAAGCGGCAGCCCGGCAATCACCAGCAAAGTCGAGAACCACACGGCAAAGCGCGTCGTTGAACTGACGGCGGAACTGGGCGAGGCACTCCGCGCGCCAAAGCAACGTAGAACGCCCCAGCTTACGCCCGCAAGGGCTACGCCCTCAATCATCGTATTGATCCCACGACTAGCGACGATCTGGGCTACGGATTGAAAGTCGAGGGTCATCATTTCCTTCCTCCCTTAGCGTTCAAAGGAGAATCGGCACCCAGCATTTCCCGCAGGCGCTTCACTTCCCTTTCATTAATGTCGTCATCGCGAAGAATGTTCAGCAGCAGCGCCTCGTGGGAGTCTCTAAAGAAGCGGCCGACCAGGTGCCGGATCTCCGAGCGGCTCGCCTCCTGCTGCCCGACCAGCGCTTGGTATACGTGGGCGCGGCCATCCTTAATATGTCCCACGTACCCCTTACGCTCCAGAATGCGGACCGTGGTCAACACCGAGTTGTAGGCCAGCGCCGGCTTTTCCGGCAGCCAGTCGAGTACCTGCTGCACCGTGCCCGGCCCCTTCTGCCACAAGGCATTCATGATGCGCAGCTCAGCTTCGGTCAGTGTTGCGGATTGCTTTCGCGGCACCCTTCTCCCTCTAAAAATCCCTCTATGTTTCTTAGACTCACCAGCCCCAAAAAGGTCAACTAATTTTTTAGTTGCTTAGCTGTTCTGAATGGTTGCCTTGGTCTAAGGCATTCAATAGGACATCATTTGATGTTATACTTAGTGCTTGGAGTTCCTATGAGAACAACCCTTGCGCTGGATGACGATCTCGTACGCATTGCCCAGGAGTTCACTGGCGTAGCGGAAAAAACCGCGTTGATTCGTGAAGCTCTCAAAGCCCTCATCGAGCGAGAAAGCGCCCGCCGATTGGCGTCCCTGGGAGGTACAATGCCCCACTTGAAGAATGTTCCCCGCCGCAGGGTACGGCCGGATTGATTCTCGCCGACACATCCATTTGGATCGACCATCTCCGTTCGGGAAACAAAGAAATGAGTAAGCATCTTAACGACGGGAATGTTGTGATCCATCCGTACATCATTGCGGAACTTGCGCTTGGGTCTCTGCAGGAGCGCACTAAGACACTTGCACTGCTGGACCTTTTACCACAGATGCGGGTGGCGCAACTGAACGAAGTGCGGCTCACGATTGAAGCTCGAAGCTTGTATAGCCGGGGTATCGGTCTCACCGACGCACACCTGATAGCGTCCGTCTTTATCAATCCGTCCACTCTTCTGTGGACAAGAGATAAACGACTACGGAAAGTGGCCGACGATCTTGGCATTCACGCCAGTCTGGCTTAGGAATGGAAGCGTCTGATTGACGGCAGCGCACAGGCACCACGGCTAAAAATCAAGGAACATCAAGTTTCTGAAGCATCTTGACCGCACCGCCATTCTTCGGATTGAGCTGGAGAGATTTCTGATAGTTGGCAATGGCCTGTGGTTTGTTGCCGTCATTCATGTAAGCCTCGGCCAGACTGTCGTAGGTGTTGCCTGATTGCGGGTAGGCCTCGACGTTCAGCTGGAAAATGCGAATGGCTTCTTTGAAGTGCTTGGTGCCAATGAGTTGGTATCCCAAACCGTTAAGTTCGCCTTCATCGAAGTTGTAGGTGGCGGGTGCGGCAGCTTTGAGGTCACGGTATTGCTTCACGGCCGCGTCCATACCGCTGGATGCAATGGTTGCTGAGAGAGTTTCGGCAGTGGATTTGCGGCTGTCGTAGCCAGCTTTAACAGTCGGCAGCCATATAGCCATAGTGACGGCAAAAATTCCAGCCCCCAGCGCAATGGTCAATACAAAAAGACCACCGGCCATCGCGAACCGACCGGTCGCGCGGGCTCGCTCCTGAGTACGAAAATAGATTTCAAGAACCGCAAGGGGCACAAGGTATTGGGCGAAGGAGATAAACGTGAGGAACGGGCCCCGAAACGTAGCTGGATCGAAACCGAAGGGGCCGTGATTGAGGAGAAACGAGAGGAATAACCCGGCTCGGACAAGGACGCACTCACCACAAGGTAGAGGCGAAGCGCCCACCGGCGATGAGTTTTGAAGTCCCGGGCACGCGCGTAGTGCAGCGCCATCGCGGCGCAGAGCATGATCAGGACAGCCATTAGGCTAGTTCCCAGGTGTTGAGAAAGGTCGCCCACGCTTCCACGGATCCACATCATATAAAGACCGGCAAGGCTGATGGTGAAAGCGGTCACTACGTAGAGACGCCCATTCCAGCGATGAAAGACGGGAAAGCGGTTCCGGATTTGCGGAATCAGTTGAAACACTCCGGCGAGGATTATGACGACGGCCGAGGCTAGATGCATGGCGACGGCAAAATTGCCCACAGTATCGCCGGGAACGTGACCATGAGTTATAGACTTACTCCATCCGTGGAAATCTCCCCGCAGCGCCGAAAGACCGTAGAAAGACCCCACCGTAAATGCGAACACCAATTGGCCAATGAGCACCACCAGAAACCAAAATCGCGCGGCTGCTTTCAAAACAGTATCCGCAACCGAACTCAGCTCTAACCGGTTAGTCAATACTGCTGTGCTCATACTCGTTTCTCCTTGCGCGGACCAATGAATCGAATCCGGCCACTCAGATCGGTCCTTGATAGCGGCGCAGCCGCACTGCAGCAAAGAGAAATGCCGCGCCAACTACCAGGCCGATCCACGGACCCGGCGTGCTGAAGAAATGAGCCGGAATAAGTGATGCCGTGAAATCATGCGGGGCCCACCCGGTCGCTATAGCTGTTGCCGCGGGAGCTTCGGGGCCCGTCAAACGGTGCTGCAGCATGGTCAGGCAATACGAAGTGTTAAACGCGATTTTTTCCAGTCCGCAGATCGCGAACGGCGGCAAGACAGCCCATATGAATGGCGCTCGCGGCGCCCATGCTGAAACCAGCAACAGCCAGCCGTACAGTGGCACGTACCAGAGACCATGAACCGTGAGAAGGTGATAAAGCAGCACGAACGACACCTGAAAGAACGACGCCTCTCTCCACAGCGCTGCTATATTCACACCGCTTCCCGCCAGTATCCCGCTGCTCAGCAAAAGCATGATGAACTGCGTGGCAACCGTAATGGCGAAACTGAGAAGCGGCAGAATGATGATGGGAATGGCCAGCTTCGAGAGCACCGTAGTGAGGTCGGAAACCGGAAGTGATTTCCAGAAGAGAATGCTGCGATCGCGGCGCTCTCCGTACAAGGCATCGAGAGAGTAAAAAATTCCCACGATAAGAGCTGTCCCCATGATCAGGGCCGCCGCTAATTCGTACTGAGAGGCGAGTAAATGGTGCTGTTGCGCGGCGTCCACAGAAGATTCGCCAATCCGGTGCCGCAGAGCAAGCATATTGATCACGAAGCCGAACAGAAACAAGGCGGCGACGGCCGCAGGCGCGATATAGATCGAGCGGTTCTCCCAAAGCTCTCGTCGAATAGACCAATATAAGGTCTGGCCCGGCGATACGGCCGTGGGCGCGATGCCTTGCGACTGGAACGAAGATTCAGGCACGGCGTTCGATTGACTATTCATCTGGTGGCTCCTTGTGCCATGCCGGCCTGATTGCCTAACACCGCCACGAACAAATCAGCGATGCTGGGTGTGCGCACGTCGCCGAGCGAGGCAAGTTGTTGGCGATCGATATTCTTGTTGGTGCCGCGATCGAACAACAGTATGCTGCGCCCAAACACCTGGCGCTCGTGAATCGCCTTGAGAGAGCGCGCCGCGGCGAGTTGGTCGGGATTGACCGTCACTTCCATGTAGCGCGACTCGAATTCCTCCATACTGCAACTCAGCACGATTCGTCCGCGATCGATGAACATCAAATCCGTCAGAATCTGCTGCAACTCATCCACCTGATGTGTGGAGACGACAATCGTGCGGCTGCGATCGAAGTAGTTGTTAAGCAGTGAATCGTAGAACTGCTTGCGAAACAAGATGTCGAGCCCAAGCGTCGGCTCGTCCAGCACCAGCAATCTCGCGTCAATGGCCATGACCAGGGCCAGGTGGAGTTGCGCCACCATGCCCTTTGATAATTCCCCGATCTTGCTCGCATGCCTGACAGTCGTCTTCGCCAGAAACGCTTCTGCCTTCGGGCGACTAAATCGCGGATGCAC
>JAOAPH010000166.1 GCA_025462835.1 Candidatus Angelobacter sp.
TGGACTGGTCTGCACTGGCGCTCGTAGCAGAAGAACGCGCCGGTGTAACGGGCGCAAGAGCCAGCAGAACTTGACTCCCTCGGATTTGGCAACCCCGGCCTCCTCTTGCGCAACAGCAACAATTAACAATCAAGGAGTCCACCATGGCTTCCCTGTTTCATCCCAAGTACAGAGTGTTGATTATCGTGATTGGCGCGTCGGTGCTGCTGCTTTCCGGCTTTTTGTGGATGGCTGCGCAAGAGAATTCCCCGCAAGCGCCGCACGACGCGGTCATGCAGGCGCAGCAAACGCAAACCGTCCCGGCAGAGCGGCCTGAGCAGCAGAAAACAGAGCACGATCGCTCCGACATTTTCAATGCGCAGAATGCACAACCGTCATCGCCTGCGCTTAAAGCGCAACCTGAGGAAGGAAAGATCTCTGGCTTCGACTTCTATCGCGATCCTCTGAATTCGAAAAGGCCATATGAGAATCCCACGGCGGTCATGCAGCAGCTGATCGCGAACAAGCCCAAGGTGATGGCTTTGCAACGCCAGCTGTTGGAGAGCCGCTATAACCTAAATCCCAAGCTTGATCCTGAAGCCAAGATGTCGCGCGGGAAGCCGTTGGCGGTAGGACCCACTGCCCGCCTTAAGGGCGGTTTGAGCTGGGCCCAGCTTTCGCAGATGACCCCGGACCAGATCAAGCAGCAGGACGCGTTCCCTTATCCAGCTTTACCGCACCCGCTCATGGCCGGTGGTGGCGGGCAAACTTTCCCACAAATGCAGATCAAAATGTTCCCGCGCTTAGAGCGTTTCGACGTGGACTTCGACCTCCCTGACGTATTCCTGCCTGAATTTCCGCCGGCCATCTTCCTGATCAACCGCCCCGAACTGGGCGATGTGTCGCGCGGCGAGGTAGTGTCGATCAACAACTATTACCGTTTATACAAGGACATCTTGACCGCGGTTCAGCTGGACGGCTTGCGCCTGTTAGTGACCCCATTCCCCCAGGAGGAGTTCAACCCTACCGACGACCGCAAGAGCAAAGACCCGAGCTTGGGCGTCACCTGCTTGGATTGCCACGTAAACTTCCACACCACCGGGCAGTTCCACGTGACTCCGGACATTCGTCCCGAGGAACGACGTTTCCGGCTCGACACCGTGACCCTGCGCGGGGTCTTCAATCAGCAGATCTTTGGCTCCAAGCGCGGCCTGCGTTCGGTGGAAGATTTCACTGAGTTCGAGCAACGCACCGCCTATTTCAACGGAGATGAAATTCACGCCATCAAGAAAGGCATGAATATTCTGGATCGCATCCAGGTCAGCCACATGGCGCAAATGCAAAAAATGATCGATTTTCCGCCCGCGCCCAAGCTGGATCCAGTCACCGGACACTTGATCAAGGCGGGGGCCACCGAGGCCGAACTCCGCGGGGAGCAGATTTTCTTCGGCAAAGGCCAATGCTCGAGTTGCCATAACGCGCCCCTCTACATGGACAACCAGATGCACGATCTGCACCTGGAACGCTTTCTGAAGACCGAACCCGGCGATGGCCCGATCAAGACCTTCAGCTTGCGCGGAATCAAGGACAGCCCGCCCTATATGCATGACGGCCGCTGCTTCACGTTGGAAGACACAGTGGAATTCTTCGACATCGTCCTGCAACTCCGGCTCAACGATCAGGAGAAGAAGGATCTGGTCGCTTTTATGCGGCAACTTTAACGAATGGGAAATCTACAAGAACAAACTTAATTTGTTGAAGAAGAATTGATGACTACTGCCAAATCCGGACGGCACCCTTCAGTGAAGTCCATCTCTGGTGTCAGCGTTCCTGACACGAAGCTCGCACAGGAGATTACGGAATTCATTCGGGACACAGAGACAGAGTTGCTCTTCAACCATTCCAGCCGTGTTTACTATTTCGGCGCACTCGCAGGCAAGCAGCGTGGACTTGAGCTCGATTCGGAACTGCTTTATGCCGGGGCCATGTTCCACGATATGGGGCTCATGCCGGACCATAGCAGTCCCGCAGACCGCTTCGAGGTTGACGGCGCGAACGCTGCACGCGATTTCCTGAAGGAGCGCAGTGTCCCGCAGCATGACCTCGACACAGTCTGGACCGCAATTGCGCTGCACACCACGCCGGGCATTCCTCAGTACATGCATTCGGTCGTTGCGCTCCTCACCGCAGGCGTAGAGATGGACGTCCTGGGAATCGCGTATACCGAGTACTCGGATGATATCCGCAACGCTGTGGTCTCGGAATATCCCCGGACGCCGCACTTCAAGGAAGACATCCTGCAGGCATTCTACGACGGCATCCACAAGAAGCCCGAGACGACCTTCGGTAACGTCAAGGCCGACGTGCTTGCGGATAAGGACCCGAAGTTCAAGCGCGGCAACTTCTGCAGCGTGATCCGCAACTCAGCCTGGATTGGCTAAGGAGAAAAAGGAGAAAAAGGATCTGGTGGCCTTTATGCGGCAACTTTAGTGCGCTCGCTCGAGCCAGAGCCCAGTGAACTTGACTGACAGGCGCTGCATCCTAACCCGAGTGGAACTCGTCCCGCGATTTCCGCCGCCCTGAGGCCAACGGTAATGTCCGCTCAAGTCAACCCACTCTCGTTAGATCGCGTTCACCAAAAACAATTACTGTTACAACAGCGATTGCAAGATCTAGGCAGCGTATTGGTCGCATATTCCGGCGGAGTCGATTCGGCTTTTCTAGCGTGGATGGCACACAAGGTCCTCGGTGAAAAGATGCTCGCCGTTCTCGCGGATTCATCCTCACTTGCCCGCAGCCAAATGCGCGACGCCGTCTCCTTTGCCCAGGAGCATGGCATTCCGCTCGAGATCATCCACACAGGCGAGATGGAGCATCCGGATTATGTTCGTAATGATGCTACCCGCTGCTTCCACTGTAAGGACGAATTATTTCGCGCCATGGAGGACAAGAATCGGATCTTAGGCTTTGGCTATATCGCATACGGAATGAACGTAGACGACCGCGGGGACTTTCGCCCCGGCCAGCGTGCCGCCGCGCTGCATGGAGTTGTCGCACCGCTTCTCGATGTGGCATTTGGAAAGCAGGATATCCGCGAACTCGCGCACGAACTCGGGCTGCGCGTCTGGGACAAGCCTGCTTCTGCATGCCTTT
>JAOAPH010000176.1 GCA_025462835.1 Candidatus Angelobacter sp.
ACCCCAAGGCGCAGCTTTATCTCAAGCGCGCCGCGGAGATCGATCCCAATCATTACCGCTTGCACGGCACATTGGCTGAAATCGCGCGCATGGAAAACCGTACGAATGACTCCATCCGCGAATACACGCTCGCGTTGGCCAACATGCCGGAATCCGTTCCTGAAGGCCCGCTCTATCCCATTCAATTGCGGATGAACCTCTCTGATTCCTATCACGACATAGGTGACGAAGCCGCAGCCAAATCGAACGCGAGCCTGGCCAGCACGCGGATTGCAGGCATCGAAGTTGAGCCCGCGCAGAAGGCCGACTTCTTCCGCTTGCGTGCTTCGATCAATGGCGCGCTCGGCAATATTGCTGCTGCACAGGCAGACATCAAACAGGCGCTGGCCCTTGAGCCTGATAACACCAACCTGATGCTCCAACTTGGCAATCTTCTGTGGAGGGCCAAGCAGACGAATGAAGCTCGCGACATGTTTGCCAAAGTCCTCTCGCTTGAGCCCAAGAACAAATTTGCTCTTACTCAGCTCGGATTCTTGTCGCGCGAGATGGGCGACCCTAAAGCCGCAGAAGGATATTTCCAGCGCCTCGTTTCGTATTACCCTCGCGAATACACGGCGCATCTCGCTCTGGGTGATCTCTACACGGCAGCCCGGAATTTCGATGCCGCCGAGAACAGTTATCTCGAAGCTTACAAATACAACAAGAACAATCCACTGATCATCAGCGGAGGCGCCAACGCCGGAATCGAATCCAAAAAATTCGATCGCGCTGGCGCATGGCTGGCACGCGCCACTCCTGCGATGAACGAACATCCGTTTGTCATGCGTGAGCGTGAGCGATACCTCACGTGGCAAGGCAAATATCTCGAAGCCGCAAAGCTCGGCTATCGCGTCATCGACAAAATGCCGACCGACCGTGATGCCGTCGTCTATCTCGGATATAGCCTCTTATATCTCGGGCGCTTCGACGATCTCCTTCGCCTTACCGCGAAATACGAGCCGATCCTCAATCGCGACGCTGCTCTGCCTCTGCTCTCCGGATACGTATATCGAAAGTCGGAACTGCTCGACGAAGCTCAAGCAGCATTCACGCGCTCCATCGAGCGCAATGACACGGCGACCACAGCCTTCGTGAACCGAGGTTACGTTCTCAACGATCTGCAAAACCCTGAGATGGCAGTCCGTGATTTCAATCACGCACTCGCACTCGAGCCCGACAACGGCGAAGCCAATCTCGGACTCGCATTCGCGTACCTGCAATTGCACAAACCAGCGTTGACCTTGGAGCACGTCGATCGCGCAGCAAAAGTCTTGAAGGAATCCAAGGCCACGCACCTGGCGCGCGCGGGCGGTTACCGCCAGAAACTCTTGTTGGGCAAAGCGGAGAATGAATACCGTAGCGCCCTGAAGTTCGAACCGGATGACTCGGAAGTGCGAATGGCGCTGGCGCAGGTGCTCTTCGGCGAAAAGCGCTATCAGGATGCCATCACCGCGTATCAAGCCTTGCTCCCTATCACTGAAGACCATTCATTTATCTATGCGTCCATGGCGAATGCGTCCGCTCATCTGCGGCGCAAGGACGATGCCTACCGCTACATTCAAGCCGCAGAGCGCGAAGGTGGTGACTCCGCCGCAGTCATGCTCGCCACCGGCGACACGCTGTTGACCCTCGGTCAGACCGATGCCGCCATGGCTCGATACGAGCGAGCGTTGACCGCGCCGGACAGCACCCGCGTCGATGTCCGCCTCGCTTTCGCCAAGACATTCCAGCACCAGGGGAAGTGGGACGACGCACGCCAGCAGATTGCGCTCGCGTTCACTGAGTCCCGTGTAGGCGAGTCTTCCGCAGTTACACCGGAGAACCTCGCCACCGCCGCTTCACTTTTTCTTGCCATGAACGATTTCCCGGTCGCTACCGAGTACTACGAGATGGCTCGAAACGCTGGCGCCGATGATCGTCCCGTCCGCATTGGTCTCGCCAACACGTATCTTGCGCAGGGTGACTTCAAGAATGCCGAAGCCGAGTTGGCCGGCTTGGGCGACAAGTCCGGAAATGTCACCGACTACGATTACATGCTGGCCTACGCCAATCTCAATCGCCAGCAACGCAACACCACACAGGCAATGCTCGGCTTCGCACGGGCACGCGAATTAGCGCTCGACGACGACTCCGCTGAACGCGCTCTCCACGAAGTAGCTGGCGAAGAGGGATACAGCGTCAATGAGCATCTCAGCCTCGCCTCGGATTTTCATGTGGCGCCTATCTTCGAAGACGCCACTGTCTATGATCTCGACGCCAAGCTTCGCGGCATCGTGAATCCGGCGCTCTTGCCCACCCCACGCTCTTCTACTGAGACTTACATCGGCTCGGATTACCGGGTTCATTTCAAGAACCTGCCCGCCATCGTGGGATCGTACGGTCTGCGTAATGCTCGCGGCCAGTTCGTATTTCCAAGCGATCTGACTATCTTTGACCGCAACACCTATGACACTTCGTTCAGCGTCGGGATCAACCCGGTCCTGCATCTCGGGCGCGCAGCTTTGTCGCTGACTCCGGGAATTCAATTCACGATCCGGCGGGATAGCAACGTGCCGGCTGATCTCAACCAGAATCTCTTTCGAACGTTTCTTTATCTGAACACCTCTCCGTTATTCAGCTGGCTCTCTGTGCGCGGAAGTGCGAACTACGAAACCGGGCCGTTCACTGAGCGTAACCTCAGCTCTCGGGATGCCCTCGGTCACATTGAATTCGTGGTTGGCCGTCCTTGGGGAAATACGGCAATGGTCACTGGCTATCGCGTGCGTGATCTGCAATTCAACCCTGACATTCGCGAATTTTTCACTACCTCCACCTATGCCGGATTGGAACACAAGTTTGGACGGAAGATCACAGGAACACTTGTCGGAGAGTACATCCGCTCGTGGCGAGTCGAAAGCCAGAAATTTGCCATCGCGCAAGCCATGCGGCCTGCGGCACAGCTGGAGATCCGGCCCAATAATCGTTGGCAATTCGAATTTAATTTCGCTTACACCCGCACGGAAGCCACCCCTGCTTATGACAACCTGCAATCTGGGTTCCTCATCTCCTATGTAAAACCGTTTCGCCGAACTTGGAATGATGGCGCCGGAGAAACCGTCGTGGAGTATCCGTTGCGTTTTTCTGTCGGCATGCAGCAGCAGTCGTTCATGAATTTCCCGGGCCAGAATTCGAGCGCATACGTGCCTGTGGTGAGACTGAACATTTTTTAACAGGGAATTGACCGCAACCGGGATGAAGCCGGCTTGCACTGGATATTGAACCTACTCATGAAGATTTGTTTTGTCGGGACATTTCCGCCTAGTGGAAGGCAACTGAACGAATACGCGTTTCACATTGCGCGTGAGTTGCAGAAAGATCCGCTGCTCAGCCTCACTATTCTTTCCGATGAACTCGAATCGCCGGCGCCGGAATTGCCCGGCTTTGACGTGGTTCGCTGTTGGAAATTCGATTCGCTTACCAATCCGTTTCGAATACTGCGTGCCATCCACAAGATCAAGCCGGATGTCGTCTGGTTCAATCTTGTCTTTTCATCTTTCGGTACGCAGTACAGCCCTGTGGCGGCATTTGTTGGACTCTGCACCCCGGCTCTCGCCCGACTGTCCGGCTATTACACTCACATCACTCTGCATCACTTGATGGAGCACGTTGATTTCAGTCACGCAAACATCCGGCAAGAGCGCTTGTTCCGTGTTGCCAGTTCCATCACCACGCGTATCCTCCTGATGGCGAACTCGCTCTCTGTGCTGCTGCCCGGATATCGGCGCACATTGATCGACAAATACCGCGGAGAGGACGTTCACTTCCGCGCGCACGGGATTTTCTCTGCGCCTACGCAGCCCGATTACTCGCGTCGTGCCAATCCTCTTCAGCGCATTCTCGCGATAGGCCATTGGGGAACGTATAAGCGTTTGGAGTTGCTGATGGAAGCCTTTCCCAAGATCGCCGAGCGCGTTCCCAACGCTCGGTTGGTCATCGCCGGTGCCAACCATCACACCAAAGCTGGTTATTGGGAGTCGGTTGCGGAAAAATACAAGCACGATTCGCGCATCGATTTCAGGGGCTATGTCGCTGAAGAGGACATTCCCGATCTCTATTCGACTTCCAGCATCCTGGTGATGCCCTACTCATCTTCTACCGGATCCAGCGGCCCGGCGCATCAGGCCTGCGAATTCGGAGTGCCAGTGATTTCCGCTGATATCCCCGAATTCTGCGAGATGGCCGACTACGAAGGCATGGCCATGGACTTCTACAAGACCGGTAATGTCGAAGACTTCGTGGAGAAAGTCGTAGCTTTATTGGAGGATCCCGAGCGCCAACTGCAAATGGCGGAGCAGAATTTCTCCGCCGGCCTGCGCATGACCATGCCTGAAGTCATCCACCGTTATCTCCGCACGTTTGATTTTCATCGCCGCGCAAAGCTTCTTGCTTCCATTTCGCGCTTCCGCATTCTTCCCGGATGGGTCCCCTCGCGCTCCGCCGTTTTTCGCTCCGCCTCGGCCGATTTCATCCACTGGGATTGACCCCGCTAATCCAGCTACTCTGGACAACATCTACTCTGCCTGCCACATCCTAAGCCGATGTAAGTAGAACGTTGCATTCTTGGGGAGGTGGTATGGGATCGCCATCGCAATCTCTTAGATTGCTTGTTGTTGTCAGCTCAGTGATTGCTTTCGCAGGATGCGGCGGGCGTGGCGTTGTGACTAAAACAGCAGCCGATTCCGCAGCAGCGCCAGCAGTCCAATTCTCCGCCAGTGCAACCTCCATTACTTCCGGCCAGCCCGCCACTCTGAGCTGGTCAACGACGAATGCCACCTCGGTGACTATCGATGGCGGCACTGTAGCTCCTTCCGGCACCAGGGTCGTCACGCCCACGGCGACAACTACTTATGTTCTTTCCGCCACAGGAGCCGGCGGCACCACCAAGGCAAACGTCATCATCTCAGTCACCGCAGCATTGCCGCTGCCGTCGATCCAGTTCTCTGCGAACCCGGCCGGCATCAGCCTAGGTCAGCCGTCTGTTCTTACTTGGTCCACCACGAATGCAACATCGGTGAGTATTGATAGCGGCGTGAACAGCACAGCACTCTCTGGCTCAGCAACCGTCTCTCCCACCGGAGCCCACACCTACATCTTGACTGCCACAGGTCCCGGCGGCACCGCGACTGCAAACGCGACAGTGACCATCACCGGCAACACAGGGCAGGGAATTAAAGCTGTAAACCACGTCATCTACATGTTGCAAGAGAACCGATCGTTTGACAGCTATTTTGGAAAACTCGGCGCTTATCGCGCGTCGAACGGTTATGGCGCCGCTACCGACATCGACGGCTTGCCGGCAAACGCCTCAAATTTTACTGACGACAAAAAACAGCAGTGGTCCTCTTTCCATTTCCAGACCATGTGCATGGAAAATGTCTCGCCTGATTGGCTTGAGAGCCACGGCGACTACAACCTCGATACTCCTGGTTCCGATATTTTCGTCGGGGACGGCTTCGTCCACAGCGGACAGGGCATGGCACAGTTTGCGGGCACGGTAATAGAAACTCCAAGTGTCTCATCGTCCGTAACAGTTCAGCCCAAAGTCACCACCAACTATTATCTTTTTTCGAGCCGCTCCGGCCCGGTGCTGGCTCAACTCAGCGTGAATGTTGGCACTACTGCAGCCAACATCTTCGTCGCCAATCCCGACCCCATTGCCACCGGCAGCACCACTCTTAATTGGAATATTCCAAACGCAACTTCCGTGACCATCGACAACGGTATCGGCACATTCGCGGGAAACTCCGGAAGCGCCACAGTTTCGCCCGCCGCCACCACCACATATAACCTCACTGCCACTGTGGGAACAGGCATGGTGTCGGTCACTGCTACCGTGAATATCTCCTCAACTCCCGGGCTTATTTTCAAAGCCAGTGCCACCAGCATCGCCAAAGGACAATCAGTTACGCTGGAATGGAACATCCCCGGCGGTGCGGAAGCATTGGTCAGCACTTGGTTTGATCAGCCCGGCAAGCGTGTAATGGGCTACTTCGATGAGACCGATTTTCCGTACTACTACTTCATGGCCTCGAATTTTGCCACCTCGGATCGCTTCTTTTCTCCGATATCAAGCAATAGCGAGCCGAACCGAATGTACGTACTTGCCGCAACCAGCCACGGACACGCGCACGATCCCGGCGCGTTTGATTCCCGCCAGGTAAAAAACATCTTTCAGCTGCTGGAACAAGCGGGAATCTCTTGGAAGGTCTACTACCAGACCACGGATTCAGCCGGTGTGCCGAACACCCGCATGAACCGCTTCCAGCCATTTAGCACTGATCACGCCGACAAGATCGTTCCTGCTTCTCAATACTTCGATGACTTGAAGAACGGCACTCTGCCACAGGTCGCATACATCGAAGAGAAGGCAGGTCTCGACGAGCATCCAGGCGGAACGCTCGTCGGTGACATTCACAGCGGCAATCACGTTCAGGCTGGCGCGCAATTCATGTCCACGTTCATCAACGCGCTCATGGCAAGTTCTTTTTGGAAGGACTCGGTATTCTTCATGACCTTCGACGAACACGGCGGTCTCTACGATCACGT
>JAOAPH010000188.1 GCA_025462835.1 Candidatus Angelobacter sp.
GAGAAACACGGACGCACTCCGGGCAGCAAAGACGTGCTGGAACTCACGGCAGAAGAGTGTATGACGCGCAATCCGCGGACGATCACCACGGACGAGTTCGCCACCACTGCTCTCGGCATCATGGAAGAGAAGAAGATCACGGCGCTGGTGGTAGTTGATGGTGACGGACGTCCGCAAGGAATACTGCATCTGCACGATCTGTGGGGTACGGAATCGATTTGATCATTGAATCATTTGTTCATTGATTCATTGAAGGTCGCGGCCGGCTCAATGAGTAAATGGCTCAATAAGGAAATGAGTAAATCCCATGTACCACTACGATCCCAACACGGCGCTCGACGAACTGAACGATGAAGTCTTTCTTCCGAACCCGGTCCACGTTCGCGATATGCTTCTCCGCGCCAAACTTGACGCCGAAGACGCTTTGGAGATGAATCGCAAGTTCCTGGAATACCAAAAACATTTCGGTGAAGCACAGAGATTGGTGCGAGAAATTCTGCAGGCTCTGATTCGGTAGAGAAGGTCACGAAAGACGGTGTGCTCATGGAAACAGGACTAAAAGGAAAAGTCGTCCTGCTGGCCGGCGCCAGCCAGGGTATGGGCCGGGCGGCGGCGCAGGCCTTTGCTGCCGAAGGGGCGATCGTCGGCATCTCCGCTCGGACTGACGACAAGTTGCAGAAAGCTGCCGAGGAGATCAGAAAGTCCACCGGCGCGGAAGTCTATGCTCAATGTTTCGACGTGAGTTATCAGGCGGCAGTCGAAAAGTTCGTCGCTGATATCGTGAAAAAGTACGGACGCGTTGACGTTTGCGTCGCGAATGCTGCGGGACCTCCGGCCAAAACCTTCCTGCAGACTTCGACGGAAGAGTGGCACAAGGCATTTGAGATGAATTTCATGAGCGTGATCAATTTGGCGCGAGAGGTCATCCCGCAGATGCAGAAGAACAAGTGGGGACGCCTGATCACGATCACCTCCACCTCTGTCCGCCAGCCGATTCCTGACCTCATCCTCTCCAGCGCGATCCGCCCTGCCGTGGTCGGGCTGGTGAAGAGTCTGGCCATCGAGTTCGGGAAAGATGGGATCACGGCAAACAACGTCGCTCCCGGGTACACTGCGACCGAGCGATTAACGGAGCTGGCCGGATCGCGTTCCAAGGCCGCCGGAGTTTCTGAAAAAGACATTTACGATCGCTGGGCCAATGAAGTCCCGCTGCGGCGACTGGGAAAGCCGGAAGAGATTGCAGATGCAATCGTTTGGCTGGCCTCCGAGCGCGCATCGTACGTCACCGGACAGACCATCCTGGTGGATGGGGGCATTTACAAAGGAATGTAGCCCTTACATCTGGCGTTCCACCTCCGGCATCTACTTATAAGTGATTTGGGCTTTCATTTGTTTGTACCTGCTAGCCGGCGTAGCAACGGTTGCCATCTGGTATTTCTGGTCCTTGCGGTCGAACCGCTTACGTGCGGTGCAGGTGCTGTATTGGATTGAAAATGCCCTGGCCGGCAAAGGACATGTGACCGGGATCCGCTGGATCTCACTCTCTGAATTCGAAGTCCCGGTCAAAATGGCGTCGAAGCTCTTTCGGCGACCCAGTATCCTGGTAAAGATTTCAGCGTACAAGGTGCCCGTCAACTGGATCATCGCCCATTTTCGCGAGCCCGAGCCTGAGACTCTGACTTTCCGAGCTGACTTCGATCCCCATCCGGCATTCAATCTTCACTTGCAGAACCGGCGCTGGTTCGCGCGCTCGCAAAAGACCCTGAACCTGGATGCCCCCGGATGGCAATTTGAAGGCTGCCTGCCTGTGGTTCTCACCACTCGGCTGGATTGGCAAAAGGAACTCACCACGGCGATCCAATCCGTGCTGGCCGTGGAACAGCGGGAGAACATGCAGGTGGAGTTCCAGGAATCGTCGCCGCACTTCCGCGCAACCGTCCCTCTGGAAGCAATTACACCTGAATCGCAAATGGCGGTATTCGAGCTGCTCGGCTCGATTGCGTCACGGGCGACGGCGAAAGCCTCGTAGCCGCTACTTCCCTTTCGCCAGCTCTTCCACATTCAGCAGGGTTGCTGCGTAATCCAGATCGTCGCGTCCGGCGGCGTGTGCCTGGTCGTAGATCTTCTTTACCGTTTCCAATCCTGGCAGCTGAACTCCGGTCTCCTGCGCTGCTTCCAGCATGAGGCGGATGTCCTTGTGCATCAACCGCAAGGGAAAATTCGGAGAGAAATCCCGTTTTCCCACGAAGGGCATCTTGTAATCCACTACTCCGGAGCGGACCATCGACGATTGGATCAGCGAGAAAAGCGCCTGCTGGTCAACGCCCAGCTTTGTCGCCAGCGTCAACGCCTCGGCGAAGCCTTCATAGATGAGCGCGATCATCAGGTTCATGGCCAGCTTGGCCGCGAGCCCCTTGCCGTTATCGCCGATGCGCAGCACGGTCTTACCCATCGCCTTGAACAGGGGATCCAGCTTTTGGATAGTCTCATCGCGACCGCCAGTCATGAAGATCAGCGTTCCCCCTTCCGCCGCAATCTTCGAGCCCGTCACCGGGGCATCAACAAAATCGACGCCTCGCTCGCGCACCCGCGCAGCGAATCGCTCACTGGCTTCAGGAAGAATGGTGCTGGAATCCACCACCGTCATCCCACCGCGGATGGATTCGAACACCCCATCTTTTCCGAACAAGACCTGTTCCACGGCGGCAGTATCGGAGACGCAGATCCAGACCACTTCCGCGTTGGCAGCGGCTTCTTTCGGAGAGGGGGCAATCTTTGCGCCCTCCACACTTTTGTTCGCTGTCCTGTTCCAGACGGTGACGTCGTTCCCCGCCTTCACCAGGTTCGCCGCCATCGAGCGGCCCATGATCCCTAATCCTAAAAATGCAACACGCATGGTTCAGTCCTCACATCAAAAAATGAGCCGGAATGTTTCTGAAGAACATCCGATTATTAAGAGTATCAGCAGCATAGCGATGCTTAACCCGAATGGGTGATTTCGAAGGGATTCTATTCGGGCTACTATGGATTTTTGGAGACGGCCCTCATAAATGAATGTCACTCTTCGCAAGCGCGCAAAACAATTCAGCACCTTAGTCCGATGTTCAGCAACACAGCCCCGGCTGGGACAAGTACACCGGCCGGTACTCACCAAGAACGGCGATTTGGGAGTGACCTTCATCGGCCACTCGGGATTCTTTCTCCAGACCGGAGGAAAGAACATTCTCGTCGATCCCAATTTTGCCCGCTGGCTCTTTCTCCTGAAACGGCTTCGCCGCCCCGGTATGCGGATCAAAGACCTGCCGCCTATCGATTATGTGCTGGTCACACACGCACACTTTGACCATCTGCATCGGCCATCACTGCGGCGCATCGCGGAGCTTACCCGGCGGCAGCGCCGTGTCGCTCCCATCATCATTGTGCCGCATGGCGTGGGCAATCTGGTGAGGACACTCGGGTTCAGCCAGGTTGTAGAACTCAAGTGGTGGGACCGAGTCCAACTGGGCTGGGATTTTTCCGTCACCCACGTTCCCTCGCGGCACTGGGGCGCGCGCATGATCCACGA
The DNA here is from genome assembly GCA_025462835.1 of Candidatus Angelobacter sp. Taxonomy (GTDB): domain Bacteria; phylum Acidobacteriota; class Terriglobia; order Terriglobales; family Acidobacteriaceae; genus JAICLA01. The sequence continues at coordinate 3,566 of JAOAPH010000188.1, forward strand.
CACCTATCGCGGATACGGCGGATACGTCATCCGCTCAGGAAAACATTCCGTCTATCACGCCGGCGACACTGCGTACTTCAACGGCTTCGCCGAGATCGGCAGCCGTTTGAAGCCGGATCTCGCGCTGCTGCCTATCGGCGCTTATCATCCGGAGTCGTTCCGAAATGTACACACCAGTCCCGAAGATGCGATGCAGGCCTTCCAGGACTTAGGCGCGAAATGGATGGTGCCCATGCACTACGGAACTTTCCGGCTCTCGCACGAACCCATGGACGAGCCGTTACAGAGACTGCGCTCGGCGGCCGAGGCTTCGGGAATGTCAGAGCAGGTGGCCGTGTTGGAAGAAGGCGTGACGCGATTCTTCTAGTCACTTGGGATCAGTACGCCATCAGGATGCGGAGATCCCGCAGGTTGTTTCCCGTCGGCCCGGTCATGATGGCGTCTCCCAGTTTTTCGAAAATCGGGTACGCATCGAACCTCTTCAGGGTGGAGCTGAGAATCTCGCCGCTGCCCAACAGCGAAAAGCGAGCGACCGTGTGTCCGTCGACCACGGCACCGGCTGCGGGGCTGTTGCCGTCGATTCCGTCCGTACCAGCACTGAGTACAGTGATGTTCTCACCGGCAATCTTGGTCGCGCAATACAGCGCGAACTGCTGCTTGCGGCCGCCAATACCGTGTTCTTCCGCACCTTTCACCGTCAGCTCGCCTCCGGAGATGAGACAGACCCGCGACGCGCCTTGACGCAATTCGCGCAGGCGCTTGAGCAAATAGTCAGCGGCATCGGCATAGTCCCAATCGTCGCACGTGTTGTCGATCTCTACTGCGAAGCCGGCCTGAGCTGCCTTGGCTGCCGCAGCATTGAGCGCGTCTGAATTCGAGAGAATCGGCCACCAACGGGAGCGGTGAAATAAGGGATCGTCTTTGTCCGGAGTTTCCTCCAGCGCGCGTCGCTCGAAGAGCTCGCGAATGGAAGCCGGGAATTTCTTCACCAATCCGTACTTCGCGGCAATGGCGTAGCAATCTTCGTCGCTGCTGTTATCGGGCATCGTCGGCCCGGAGGCAAGCCCATCAAGCGCATTCTCCGGCACGTCAGAGACCATGATCGAGACCTGCTGCGCGTTGTGGTGCGCCGCTGTCTTCGCCATGTGCCCGCCCTTCACAGCAGAGAGATGTTTCCGGATGGCGTTGATCTCCGCGATGGGCGCGCCGGAATCCACCAGCACCCGGTAAGTGGAGATGAGGTCGTCGAGCGAGATATCGTCGTCGATCGGCTTTTCCACGATCGACGAACCGCCGCCGCTGATCATGTAGATGACCAGCGATTTTTCATCGAGCCCGCTAAGGGTTTTCAGGATTGCATCGGCAGCGCGAATGGATTCGGCGTTCGGCATCGGGTGTCCGCCATGAAAGTAGCGGAAGCCCGCGACTTGGGACTTGTTCGGCGGCTCCGGCGCGGAGACGATTCCGCCCACCAGTGTCCCCAATTGCTCGCGGAGCGCCGCCGCCATCGTGTGTCCCGCTTTGCCGAAGGAGATAGCGACTACACGGGAGTAGTGCTCCAAGTTGAAGAGATCGTCGCAGATGCGCAGCACTCCGCGGCTGTAATTCACGTGCCGCTGGAATGCGGATTCGATGCTGGCCGACTTCACGGAGTGGAGAAAGATTTCGCGCGCGGTGGCACGAAGATCGTTGGCTGGTGGGATTTGGCCGGTGGACATCAGCGATGCGAATTATAGCTGTCGCGCGCTATTGCCGGGCGGCTGCGGCTTCAGCCACATTGAAAGTCTCGCGCACCCACTCCTCAATCGCGTCCTGCATCAAGTTCAGCTTGCCCACAAAGAAATGATCGACGCCTTCGATCATCACCAGTCGCTTCGGCTCGGCTGCGCTGGCCACTGCGGCGCGCAATTCCGACTCCGGCGAGTACTGGTCTTGCGATCCGCTGATGAATAGCTTGGGCTGTGTGCATTCCGAGAGAAACTGGTAAGCGTAGGTGCGGCCCTCGACTGCGACGGGTGTCCCCAGCGAGATCAAGCCGACGACTCGCGGATCGTTACACGCGGCCTTTAGCCCCGTAGCCGCGCCGAAGGAAAAGCCGCAAAAGATGATTGGAAGATGAAATTCGTTTTCCAGGAAGTCGAGCGCGGCGCGGATGTCTTCGCGCTCGCCGCGGCCTTCGTCGTGTACACCCTCGCTCAGCCCGGTGCCACGAAAGTTGAATCGCAGCGCATGAAAGCCGAATTTCGTCAGCGACTTCATCGCGTTGTAAACCACTTTGTTGTGCATCGTGCCGCCAAAGAGCGGATGCGGATGGCAGATCAGCGCAGCATGCGTTGCATCCGGCGCGCCTACGTTCAACAGGGCTTCCAACTGGCCCGCCGGGCCGTTCAACATCAGACTCTTGATCTCACCAGCCAACGATATCTCTCCCTGACTTTCATTGTAGCGTGCGGCATGTAACGCCTGGCTTCAGGTATTCTCTTGGTGTGACTCCCGAACAGACATTCAAGCTCACCCGCCAACTCATCGACATCGAATCCATCACCGGCAACGAGGGTGCCGTCGGTAATTTCCTCTTCGACGAACTGGCACGCCTCGGCTACGAGCCGAAGAAGATGCCGATGCCTAACGCAGAAACACGCTTCAACATCTATGCCACCGCCCGGAGGGTCAGCTCACCACAAGTCATCTTCTCCACGCACATTGATACGGTTCCGCCGTTTATCAAATCATCGGAAGACGAAACCAATATCTACGGCCGCGGCGCTTGCGACACGAAAGGCATCATCGCCGCCATGCTCAACGCGGCGGAGCGATTGCGCGATGAGAACGCAAACGTGCCTATCGGCCTGTTGTTCGTTGTGGGTGAAGAGCGCGACAGCCTGGGAGCGCGTGTCGCGAATGATTCCCCGCTGAATCCCAAAGCCAAGTACCTGATCAATGGCGAGCCCACTGAGAACCAGGTCGCCATCGCGTCAAAGGGTGCGTTGCGCGTGGAGATCACGGCGACGGGAAAGATGGCGCATTCGGCGTATCCGCACTTGGGCGAATCGGCAATTGAAAAATTACTGGAAGCGTTGAACCGTGTTCGCAAGCTGACTTTGCCGGTCAATCCCGAGGTCGGCCCAACGACGATGAACATCGGCATCATCGAAGGCGGACGCGCGCCCAACGTGATCCCGGATTTCGCCAAGGCACAATTGCTGTATCGGATGGTCGGTCCTGCAGAGCAGTTGAAATCGGAGATTGCGAACGCCGTGGGCGATCTCGCGAAAGTCGAAGCTGTCCTCGATATCCCTTTCGTGAAGCTGCGCACTTTCGACAATCTACCCACATTTGTCGCGGCGTACACCACCGACATTCCCGCGCTGTCCAAATGGGGAGAGCCGATCCTGTTTGGTCCCGGCTCGATTCACGTTGCGCATACAACCGGCGAATACATCGACAAGAAGCAGCAACTCGAGGCGGCGGAAATTTATTTTGCGATGGCGAAGAAGCTGTTAGCTCTTATCCTTTAGCTCAGGCAAAGCCAAAAGCAGATAGCTCCGCTTCGCTACGGGATGACACCTTGAAATCGGGTTCCCCTCGCGCAACCTTTCCCCGCACGCGATAGACTTAGTACTGATGGCCCACGAAACAGCAACCACGAACGCGCTGGCAAATGCATCGTCTTCTTACCTGCGCTCGGCAATGCACCAACCTATCCGCTGGCATGAGTGGAGTGAGGAGGCTTTCGCCACCGCGCAGCGCGAGAACAAACCCATCTTGCTGGACATCGGCGCGGTCTGGTGCCATTGGTGCCATGTGATGGACCGCGAGTCGTACGACAGCCCGGAAGTCGCCGCGCTCATAAATGAGAATTTCATCGCGGTCAAAGTCGATCGCGACGAACGCCCGGACGTCGACAGCCGATATCAAGCCGCGGTGCAAGCCATCAGCGGACAAGGTGGCTGGCCGCTAACCGCATTTCTTACTCCCGATGGCCGTCCATTTTTTGGCGGCACATACTTCCCTCCGGACGACCACTGGGGACGCCCTGGCTTCAAGCGTGTCTTGCAGAGTATCGCCGGTGCGTACAAAGAGAAAAATGGCGAGGTCATGGAGTCAGCCGAGAGCGTGATGGGCGCAATCGCGCATCAAGAGACATTCGCGGGCCGCTCGGGGTCGATCAATCCGAAGACCATCGACAACATCATGGAGTCGGCGCTGAAGATGTTTGACGCGCAGCATGGCGGCTTCGGCAGCGCTCCCAAGTTTCCGCACTCTGCAGCCATCGACCTTGCCATCGATTATTACGCGCGCACTCGTAGCGAACAACTGCACACCATGATCACGACCACGCTCGAGAAGATGGCCACCGGAGGTGTTTACGATCAGCTCGCCGGCGGCTTCCATCGCTATTCCGTGGACGAGAAGTGGATCGTGCCGCATTTCGAAAAGATGTCGTACGACAATTCCGAGCTACTGAAGAATTACGTCCACGCATTCCAGGCCACGGGCGATCCGCTCTTCTCGGCGATTGCGAACGACATCATCCGCTGGGTGGACGAATGGCTCAGCGACCGCAAACACGGCGGCTTTTACGGATCGCAAGACGCCGATCTCTCCATGGACGACGATGGCGACTACTTCACCTGGACACTCGACGAAGCCCGCGCCGCGCTCACTCCGGAGGAATTGCAAATCGCTGCTGCGTACTATGACATCGGCGAAGTCGGCGAGATGCACCACAATCCGCAGAAGAATGTTTTGTTTGTAGCGAAGGGCATGGACGAGATTGCGACTCAGTTCGGAAGGAGTGAGGACGATGTCTTCGCGCTGCTCGCTTCCGCCCGCAGGAAGATGTCCGCCGCGCGGCTGGAGCGTCCTACTCCATATGTGGACAAAACGGTTTACGTGAACTGGAATGCGCTCTTGATCTCCGCATACCTCGACGCTGCGCGTGTGCTGCACAATGACGAGGCCCGCCGCTTCGCGCTGAAGTCGCTTGACCGCATTCTCGCAGAAGCCTGGAATCCGGAATCTGCCCGGCTGGGCCACGTCATCGTTTACTCCGATCCAAAAGCCGCGAAGCGCGCCATTCCCGGCATGCTCGATGATTACGCGTTCACCGCGATCGCCTGCCTTGACGCGTATGAGTCCACTTCCGATCTCACTTATTTTAATTTCGCGCGCGCCATCACGGACGCAATGATCCGCCGCTTCTATGACGAGACCGCTGGCGGATTCTTCGACATGGACACCAGCGCCGACCCCACCGGACTGCTCGGCGCACTCACCGCGCGTCGCAAGCCGTTGCAGGATTCGCCGACGCCCGCAGGAAACTCTGCAGCCCTCATCGCGCTGATGCGCGTTTACGGTTACACGCAATATGCCGCTTACAGAGACAAAGCTGAAGACACGCTGGAAGCATTCGCCGGCGTGGTGGACCACTTCGGCATCTTTGCCGCGACGTTCGGGATCGGGTTACGGCTGTATCTCACGCCGGAGATTCAGGTAGTGGTCATAGGCGAAGACACTCTTGCCAATGAACTTTACGCTGCCGCGATTGCGCCATTCGCCTTGAACAAAGCTGTGTTGCATCTGCGCGAAGGCCAGGCGGTCGCGCAAAACCTGCCACCCGCTTTGGCAGAGACCATCCCCAATCTTCCCGCGCTGAAGCTGGGCAAGTCCGTGGCGATCATCTGCTCCGGATTTGCGTGCCAGCCGCCTATCGGCGATCCTGCGCAACTCACCTCGGCGCTCAAGCAGGCAATCACCGCGGTGAAATAACTGCCGGAGCGTGTCGCCGCTTTTTCTCATCCAACGTTCCCAAGGAGAGAAAAGCCATGGCTAAACAAACTAACGTACGCTCATTCAAAGTAGCTTCAGCTAAACCCGCCGAGCAGCGCACATTCGAAACCCGCATTGATATTGAAGATGAGAGCAGAGAACAAGTGATTGCAATCCTGAATTCGCGCTTGGCAGACTCACTCGATGTGCAGACGCAGACTAAGTTTGCGCACTGGAACGTAAAAGGCAATGACTTCTATCAACTTCATCTCCTGTTCGACGAGATCGCCGAGCACCTGGAAGATGCAGTTGACCTGATTGCCGAGCGCGCAACAGCATTGGGTGGACGCGCGAATGGCACCGTGCGTCAGGCCGCCAAGAATTCACAGATCGAGGAATACGATCTGGATGCCGTCAAAGGCATGGACCACGTGCGTGCACTTTCTGACCGTCTGGCAACTTTCGCGAACATATGTCGGGGGACGATCGACGAAACCGATGAGCTTGGAGACAAAGCTACCGCCGACGTTTTCACTGAGATCGTTCGACAAGCCGACAAGGACTTGTATTTCCTGGAATCACACATACAGGCGTAAGAACGCGGGTGGAGTGCGGACGAGCGCGCTCCACCTATTTGCATTTAGGCCAATTGGTTTTCTTTGCTGTACAATTTTCGCCATCCCACCAAATCCCTACCGGGGCGAAGACCAGCAGATGGAACAAAACGAGAAAATCAATCCTCCCAAGCATTTCAGCGAACGTGCAGCCATTAAGTCCATGCAGGATTTTGAGGCGCTCTATGAAGCTGCCGCCTATGATCCCGATAAATTCTGGGCGGAGCAGGCCGGTGCCATCCATTGGTTCGCAAAGTGGAACAAGGTCTGCGACTGGTCGAATCCGCCGTTCGCGAAGTGGTTTGTCGGCGCGAAGACGAACGTGGCTTACAACTGCCTTGACCGCCATCTCACCACCTGGCGCAAGAACAAGGCCGCCATTATTTGGGAGGGCGAGAACTTCGAGCAGCGCATCCTCACTTATCAGGAGCTGCATCGCAAGGTCTGCAAATTCGCCAACGCGCTTAAACAACTTGGACTGAAATCCGGCGACCGCTCCATCATCTACATGCCCATGACTCCGGAAGCGGCCATCGCTATGCTCGCGTGTGCGCGGCTCGGCATCATTCATTCTGTCGTCTTCGGCGGATTCTCCGCTGAAGCGTTGAAGACGCGAATCAATGATCTGGAAGCCGCCGCCGTCATCACTGCGGACGCCGGTCTGCGTCGTGGCAAAGAAGTTCTGCTCAAGCAGAATGTTGACGACGCGCTGGCAAACAACGAATGTCCGTCAGTGAAGAACGTGATCGTGCACAAGCGCATCGGCTCTCTTACAAAGATGCAGTCCGGACGCGATCACTGGTGGGACGATCTCACCACCGGCATCTCAGAGGTCTGCCCCGCGGAAGAGTTGGACAGCGAACATCCTCTGTACGTCCTCTACACATCGGGTACCACGGGCAAACCGAAAGGCGTTGTCCACTCCACCGGCGGATACCTCACGCAGGTTGTCGCCACTATGAAGTGGGTTTTCGATCTGAAGGACGAAGACATCTACTGGTGCACCGCCGATATCGGCTGGGTCACGGGACACTCCTACGTCGTCTATGGTCCGCTCGCCGCCGGTGCAACGACGCTTCTCTACGAGGGCGCGCCGGATTGGCCAAAGCCTGATCGCTTCTGGCGGATCATCGAGAAATATCGCGTTAACATTTTCTATACGTCGCCGACGGCGATCCGGTCATTCATCCGCCAAGGTGACGACTGGCCCAACAACCGCGATCTGTCATCGCTGCGATTGCTCGGCTCTGTGGGTGAGCCAATCAATCCCACGGCATGGCACTGGTACAACCGCGTGATCGGAAAAGAACGCTGCCCCATCGTGGACACGTGGTGGCAAACGGAAACGGGCAGCATCATGATCTCCCCGGTGCCCGGCGCCACTCCTGCGAAGCCGGGATCGGCAACGCGTCCGCTGCCGGGAGTGATGGCTGAAGTGGTGGATGACAAAGGTGAGCCGGTAAAAGTCGGCAAAGGGTTTTTGGTCCTGAGCAAGCCGTGGCCGTCGATGCTGCGCACCATCTACAACAATCCCGAGCGGTTCAAGTCAGGATACTGGTCACGATATCCAGGAAAATATTTCACCGGCGACGCCGCCACTATCGACGAAGATGGATACATCTGGTGCCTGGGACGCGTGGACGACGTGCTCAACGTCGCCGGACATCGGCTCAGCACTATGGAAGTGGAGTCGTCGCTGGTGCGGCACAAGACCGTTGCGGAAGCAGCGGTAGTGGGCGCGCCGCATGAACTCAAGGGTGAAGCCATTCATTGCTTCGTCACGCTCAAGCAGGAATTTCACGGTAGTGACGCACTCACCGAAGAGTTGCGACAATGGGTTGCGACCGAGATTGGCGCGCTGGCAAAGCCGGAGAGGATTTATTATGTCGCCGCGCTGCCGAAGACGCGCAGCGGAAAAATCATGCGGCGATTGCTGCGCGAGATCGTCACCACCAAGTCCGTGAGCGGTGACACCTCAACGCTCGAAGATTACAGCGTGATCCTCAAGCTCAGCCAACAGGGCAAAGAGGAAGAGGAGATTCTGGGGGAGAAGAAGTAGAACCCCTCCCCCGCTATTCACTGCGCTTTTTGATACATGGCATGCGGCTGCAATCGCACGTTCCAATGTATCGCTGCCACACGTAGTCCCACGATGATGGCTACCGCAACCAAAGCGCTCCAAGCAGTATTCACGCCTGTTCCCTGCAATGCGACGAATACGGCTGCGCCCAGCAGTGACACTGTCGCATATATCTCGCCGCGAAAGATGCGTGGGATCTCGCCGCAGAGCACATCGCGGATCGCGCCGCCGGCCACTCCGGTAGTAGTCGCCATCAATACCGCAATGAGAAATGGCGCACCATCCTGAAGCGCGACTTTCGCACCGCTCACTGTGAATAGCGCCAGGCCGAGAGCATCGGCCATCGTCAGCGAATACGTGGGCACGTTTCGGAAGCGCGAGTACGCAGCCGTTGCCAAAGCCACGCCCGCGCTTACCCAAAGGAAGGTAGCGTCGGCGATCCAGAAGACCGGACGATGGTCGAGGAGCAGATCGCGCACGGTGCCACCGCCCACTGCGCTGACCATCGCCGTGACCACCAGCCCGAAGATGTCCATCTTCTTGCGCGCCGCAGCCAACGCGCCGCTCACGGCACAGACTCCGACTGCAAATATTTCCAGGCCATACACCAGTGTTGCCGGATGTGGGTAACGCACTGCGATATTGATCACTGTCCTGCTCCCTTGCTGATTGTTGCTGCAAATAGAAAAGCCGCTCAGAATGTCTGAGCGGCTCGGAAAACTAAAAAGGGTAAAAGCTTGGTTAGTCTCTTGCCCCCGAACCGCTCGCTTCAAACACACGCTTATGCATGCAGAATTGGCTTTGCTGTTGAGCAAATACCATCCGCGCGATATAGCGGTTGATTGGATGAACGGTTCTCACCTTTTCAGAGTACGTTGCACGGTTTAAGATTGTCAACCTTGTGCGTGAGTACTAAAGTTTTCGCGGAGCTTCTTGAATCCCCTCGCACTCACTGGCATCGAAACACGCTAATCATAGGAGATCAGCGATCATGACTACTACTCCAACTACTCCACTCACCGAGAAGCAAACGACATCCGTCATCAAGCGACAGAAGACCATCGGCTATGCCGCTCATTCGCCCGAGACTCCGCTGGCGCCATTTTCTTTTGAGCGCCGCGAAGTTGGTCCGCGTGACGTGCAAATCGATATTCTTTATTGCGGCGTCTGCCACTCCGATCTGCACACCGCGCGCAACGAATGGCAGAACACCATCTACCCCGTTGTCCCCGGCCATGAGATCGTGGGGCGCGTCACCAAAACCGGCAACGAAGTAACCAAGTTCAAGACGGACGGTCTAGCAGCCGTCGGATGCATGGTTGATTCTTGCCGCACCTGTGCCAGTTGCAGAGAGGGACTGGAGCAATACTGCATCCCCGGATTCACAGGAACGTACAACAGCGAAGACAAGATCCTCGGAGGTGTGACCTACGGCGGATACTCAAAGACTATTGTGGTCGATGAAGATTTCGTGCTGCGTCTTCCGGAAAATCTGGACCCCGCTGCCGCTGCCCCGCTGCTCTGCGCGGGCATTACTACCTACTCACCGTTGTGGCACTGGAATGTCGGAAAGGGATCGAAGGTCGGCATCGTTGGCCTGGGTGGACTCGGGCACATGGGCGTGAAACTGGCGAATGCAATGGGCGCTCACGTTGTGTTGTTCACGACTTCTGAGCATAAGAAGGAAGATGGCAAGCGCTTGGGCGCGGCCGAAGTGGTCGTCTCAAAGAATCAGGCGGAGTTGGACAAGCATCTCGAGAGCTTTGATTTCATTCTGGACACCGTCTCTGCCGCGCACGACATCAACTTGTATATGGCGTTGCTGAAGCGCGACGCTACGCTGACACAAGTGGGAGCGCCTGAGGTATTGAACGTCTCGCCATTCAGTCTCATCATGCGGCGGCGTTCGCTGGCAGGATCGCTGATCGGCGGGATCAAAGAGACCCAGGAGATGCTGGATTTCTGCGGCAAGCACGGCATCACTTCCGATATCGAAATGATCCCGATCCAGAAGATCAATGAGGCGTATGAGCGAATGTTGCGGAGCGATGTGAAATATCGGTTCGTGATCGATATGGCTTCGCTGGAAAAGTAATCAGTAGTAGCAATCGTTCAATACTTCGACGACGTGTCTGACGGGCACATTGATTCCGCGCTGTTGTGCGCCGGCATTGAGTTGCAGCATGCAGCCGACATTCGCTGTGACGATCAGCTTGGCCTCGGGCAGGACCGATGCGATGTCGTCCATCTTCGCGCTGAGTATCTTCATTGACAGTTCGTTTTCAGTGACGTTGTAGGTTCCGGCGTTGCCGCAGCATTGGTCCTGGTGTGGCATTTCTATGATGGTTGCGCCAACAGCCTTCAATAGTTCGCGTGGAGCAGAACGCACTTTTTGCGCGTGGGCCAAATGACACGGGTCCTGGTAGGTCACGCGCGATTGGAATTTCTTTCGGGGTTCAAGCAAGGTGATCTCTGCGAGGAACTCCGTAACATCTTTTACTTTCGCCGAGAAGATGCGCGCGCGTTCCGCATATTGCGGGTCTTCAGCGAGAAGGTCGCCGTATTGTTTCAGGTTTGATCCGCAACCGGCAGCGTTGGTGACGATGGCGTCATAGTGCTGCGAGCCGTCGAGGAAAGTATCGATGTTCCGTCGCGCCAGCGTGCGTGCGTCTTCCCTGTACCCCGCGTGCGCGTGCAGCGCACCGCAACATCGTTGCCGCGGAGTGATGTACACGTCGATACCATTGAAAGATAAAAGTCGCACGGTGGCATAGTTCAACGACGAATACGCAACGTTGGCGATGCAGCCTGCATGGAATGCCACTCGTCCGCGCTTCTTTCCCATCGCCGGGATCAGCATGCTGATCTCACCGAAGAAAAACCGCTCATCGATCTCAGGCGCTAGCTTTTCCAATTCGGCCAGGCCCAGCAACTTCAGGATCCCGGATTTACGCGCGAAGGATTGCCAAATCGAATTCTGATACCAGCGCAAAGCGCGCGCCGACTGCGCCAGCAGGTGATAATCGCGCAAGATCTTCTTGTAGAAGGCCCAGCGCAAGATGCGCGTTAGCAGCGGTCTCCGATAATGTTCTTCGATCTGCGCCCGCGCGCGTTCGACGATGTGTCCGTACTGCACTCCCGAGGGACACGCCGTCTCGCACGCGAGACAACCGAGACATCGATCGATATGCGTAACGAAAGAATCGGCGATGGGCAACCGTCCCGCATCCACTTGGAGCACTTGATAGATTCGACCGCGCGGCGAGTCCATCTCTGTGCCGAGAACACGATAGGTCGGACAATGATTCAAGCACAGGCCGCAATGGATGCACGTGGAGTAGAGGTCCCAATCCGGCTTGTCCTTCGCGGAGAAATTAGACGGGCACCCGGAAGCATTCACCGCAGCAGTTCCCTGCTCAATCTGTACGAACTCACTCAAACCAGAAACCTCCCGCGATTCAAAATACTTTTTGGATCCATAGCCGCGCGGACGCCGCGCATCGTCTGGAGATCTGTGGGCGTGCTTCCCCAGATGTTGAAATGATGTTTCGCTTCCTTGGGACAGCGCAGCACGATGGCCGACGCGTCCTTGGGTAGTCGTCCACGCAGCGATGAAGCTGCGTTGGCAAATTGCATTGCCGACGGTGGATCCACCGCCAACGGCATGAACGCGAATACCAGCGCGCCCGCGGCTGCGCGACCGATGCTGGCGCAAAGCAGATTGTTCTCCACCGCGCATTGCTCAGCCGCCTCGAACGCCGACTGCACCGCCGACATACTCACGCTGACTTGCATGATCATCGCATTCTGGTGACGCGCGATCACGGCCGGCTGAAAATTCGAGATCCAACTCCATAACTGCTTTTCTTCGTCGTGTGCTATTTCTTTTGTGATAGCCGACCCAAGCTCGTGACGATAACGGCTTAGCACTGAAACACTTCCGCTGGCGCGCACCAAAATGTTCCACGTGGAACATTGTGCAAAAGGAGCGCCCGGAGAGTAATGATCGGGATCGCGCGGTGCAAGCGGAGTGTTCATATATTCTTGCGCGCGCGGCGATGCGATCTCAATGCACATCGGCGAGAGTGGTGAAGCGATGATGCGGTCCCGAAAG
>JAOAPH010000194.1 GCA_025462835.1 Candidatus Angelobacter sp.
GCTTCGGTCTGTGCGGCATTCCGGAAAACCTGATCGATGCTCTTGTCCGCAGCGGCGTGAAAAACCTCACTACGATCAGCAACAATGTCGGCGTCGATGACTTCGGTCTGGGCAAATGCCTGTACGCAGGACAGATCGTCAAGCACATAGGCAGTTACGTTGGTGAGAATCGGTTGCTCGAAGAGATGGTGCTCACGAATAAGCTGGACCTCACGCTGGTTCCGCAAGGGACATTCGCCGAACGACTTCGCGCCGGGGGCGCCGGCATTCCTGCTTTCTTTACTCCCACTGGATTTGGGACCATCGTGGCCGAAGGAAAAGAGGTGCGGGAATTCGATGGACGTCCTTACGTGATGGAGCGCGCTCTGAAAGCCGACTTTGCACTCATCAAGGCCTACAAGGGCGACAAGTGGGGGAATCTCATCTACCGCAAGACGGCGCGAAATTTCAATCCCATGATGGCCATGGCGGCGAAAGTCACCGTCGTCGAAGTGGAAGAGTTGGTTGAAGTGGGGGAACTCGACCCCGACAAGATCATGACGCCAAGCGTTTACGTGCAGCGCATCTTCCAAGGAACAAACTACGAGAAGCGCATCGAGCGACGCACATTGAGAAAGGCATGAGCACTATGTCCACGCAGCCGCTGCCGAAGGCAGACAAGAACGACAAGCAAAAAGACACGGAGAAGCGCGATCGGATCGTCAAGCGGGTCGCCCGCGAACTGCGCGACGGCTTCTATGTCAACCTCGGCATCGGCATGCCCTGTCTCATTGCCAATCACGTGCCCGCAGGCATGGACGTCATACTGCAAAGTGAAAACGGGATGCTGGGCATTGGGCCGTATCCGCTTTCCGGACAGGAAGACGCCGACCTCATTAATGCTGGCAAAGAAACGATCTCTGAAATCCCTGGCACCGCGTACTTCGACAGCGCAGATTCGTTTGCGATGATTCGCGGAGGACACATAGACCTGAGCGTCCTCGGAGCGATGGAAGTCGATGAGCATGGCAATCTCGCCAACTGGATGATTCCCGGAAAGATGGTCAAGGGCATGGGCGGCGCGATGGACCTGGTCGCCGGTGCACGGCGCGTGATCGTTGCCATGGAACACACTACCCGTGATGGCAAGCCAAAGATCCTTAAGAACTGCACACTCCCGCTGACAGGAGTGAAGGTGGTCGAAACTATCGTCACGGAAATGGGATGGATGAAAGTGACGCCGCAAGGTTTAGTACTGGAAGAAATTGCTCCCGGACTCTCGGTTGAAGAAATACAGAAGGCCACTGAACCAAAGCTGATCATCAGCCCTGATCTGAAGGAAATGGTTTAGGGCTACTTCAGAAGGTCCGCACGCGCTCGCATTCGCGAGACCAGCTCAATCAAACCAAGCAGTGTTGGCACAGCAACTCCGGGCGGAAGTTGCCGCTCTTCGCGGGCAGTAGCGAGGCCCTGTAACGGTGCTGAAAAGTAATTGGAGTCTTCTCCCAATTCGCGGGCCACGCGTTGCAGCGCACTTTTTGACGACGTCTTCACGCTGGAGATCCTCGGTAGTTCGCTCGGGTTGACGCCTTCCAGCACCAGCAATGTGGCCGCGGCGGAACGCAGAGAGCCGCTGGCCTCCGCGATGACGATCGCGAGCTGCGCTTCGTCCTGGGTGCGTTCCACATAGGCCTCGCGAAGCCGCACAACCGAGTTCATCAGCATTTGCTTCAATCGAATAACCTTGGATGCGTGCGGAAGTTGCAGATCGGAAAAAGGATCCGAGCCGTGCAGCACAACGTGATTGCGGACCACATCTGCGAACTTTTTTGCGAACGCTGAAACTGCCGCATCGACTTCGCCTACCAGCAGGAACATAGCTCGCAATGGGATCGCCGCTTGCGCCCTTCGCAAAGCCTCGCGCGCCTGGTCCGCACGATAGCCCTTGAAATTATTCAGCAGCACGATCACATTGACGTCAGAACCGGCAGGGGCGGGTCCCTCCGTAGCGCTTCCGAAGAGAACTATTGATTGCAAGTCTGGCCCGAATGCGATCCTGACGGCGCGGGTAAACTCGTTCAGCGGCCGGGCGACGTTCTCAGGGAGCCGCAGCAGGGCTGCTTCTCCAGCGCTTGATGTGGCTCCCTGAGTTCCGGTCATGCAGTCTCCCTGAGACGAATCTTGGTTAGTGGTAACTCTTCGAGCCGAGCATGGTTCCTTCACTCCTGAAGACACAGAATCTCAGGCTTTCGGGAGATGCCGTTCGCAAGATGTGTTTGTTACGAAATCCGGAATTCGGGGAAGAACTTCGGAGCGAATCGTAGCAAGAATCGCCGGGCGGACTTCAATGGGGTTGAAGTCCACCCAGCGCGAATATTTTTACAGCATCGTGCAAACTGACTTTTTCTGAAGATACAGATCAAGCGCGTCATGGCCCATCTCGCGGCCCCACCCCGACTGCTTGTATCCGCCGAACGGCATGGCTGCGTCGAAGATGTTGTAGCAGTTGATCCAGACAGTGCCCGCGCCCAGCAGTTCCGCAACTCGATGCGCCTTGCTGATGTCCTTCGTCCAAATCCCCGCGGCAAGACCGTAGATATTGTCATTTCCTTGCTTGACCACATCTTCCACGTCAGTGAACGGAGTGGCCGTGACCACCGGTCCGAAGATTTCTTCCTGGACAACTTTCATCTTCGGGTTCGTATTCACGAGCACAGTGGGCTCAACGAAGTAACCTTTATTGCCGTGCTTCTTCCCGCCCGCAGCAGCCGTGGCGCCTTCACTGAATCCCGATTCCAGGTAACCGCAAACGCGGTTCAGTTGTTCTTCCGAGACCAACGGCCCCATCTGCGTTGACGGATCGAGTCCAGGTCCTACCTTGATCTTCTTTGCCTGATCGGAAATTCCTTCCACCACATTGTCGAAGATGCTTTTTTCGACATACAGTCGCGAACCCGCACAACAGCATTGCCCTTGATTGAAGAAGATGGCACTGGCCGCGCCCTGGATCGCGCTTTTCTGGTCGGCATCACTAAAGACGACGTTCGGCGATTTGCCGCCGAGTTCCAGTGATACTTTTTTCAGATTGCCGGCAGCAGCGTGCAGGATCAGTTTGCCAACTTCCGTCGATCCCGTGAACGCGACTTTGTCTACGTCGGGGTGCGCGCTCAACGCGGCTCCTGCGGTCTCGCCAAATCCGGTAACGATATTCACGACGCCTTCCGGGAATCCGGCTTCCACGACCAACTCGCCCAGTCGCAATGCGGTGAGCGGAGTCTGCTCCGCGGGCTTCAACACAATGGTGCATCCTGTCGCTAACGCCGGGGCCAGTTTCCATGCAGCCATCAACAGCGGGAAGTTCCACGGAATGATCTGCCCGACGACTCCTATCGGTTCGCGGCGGGTGTAAACGAAGAATTTTGCGCCCGGAGCATACGGCACGGAGATCGGAATGGTATTGCCCTCGATCTTCGTGGCCCATCCTGCCATATATCGGAGGACGTCGACCGCAAGCGGCACATCGGCTGCCCGCGCGACGGTCAACGGTTTTCCGTTGTCCATCGCTTCGAGCGTGGCAAATTCTTCTGTGTTTTGCTCCAGCAGATCGGCGAATTTCCAGATGAGGCGTCCCCGTTCGGAAGCAGTCATCTTGCGCCACGGAGAATTTGGTTCGAACGCTTTGCGGGCCGCCGCTACTGCGCGGTCGATGTCCACCTTGTCGCCTTCCGCGACATTGGCCAATACTTCTCCGGTTGCCGGATCATACGTTGCGAAGGTCTTGCCGGATGCGGCATCACTCCACTTGTTGTTGATCAGTATCTTGCCTATTTTCGTGACAAAGCTTGCAGCGCCGGGATGGATGCTCGCTGAGACAGTTGCGACTCCCATATCTAGTCCTCCTTGTGGACGCGTTACGAAGATGATTTGACCAGACCGTGATACGAGCATGGTCCAGATAGAAAAGTCTCAGGCGGGAGACTCACCTACAGAGCTGGATACACCTAGTGGCGCATAGGCTCGGGCCCGAGACGAAGAATGTTAGTCCCGTTCGGGTAGGAAGGCAAGGCGGGCGGAGATAACACCCGTGGAGAGTAGCTCACGGCGAAATTACGAGCGAAACCCTTGATGTTTTCACTCCGCCGCATTTCCAGGCAATGATTCGATTAACTGCGCAGCGGCCCGCGCAGTATCCTCACGGGCAACATGAATATCGCTCGAACCAGCTCCAGTGCACCGTCAATCGCTATGCCCACCAGCCGGAACGGCAGCAATAAAAGCCAAATGAATGGATAAAGAATGATCGCCAGCAGCGCGATCGGCCAGCAGAGTACGAACAGGATGCACCAAAGCAGCAGGTTCAACATTCCGAATCTCCTGCGCAATGTTACGGCTGTGAAGCCGCCAAAGTTCCCGTTTCGATCGGCTTCGCTTTGTGAATAGCCAACTCGGAGATGCGACGGTTCGCCTGTGCCTTCTCGATGTCAGAAAGCAGTCCCGCCAACTTCGCAGCATCTAGCGACGCCTGCTGATTTCCTGATTCCGCCGCGGCCAGCAAATATGCGTATGAGGTCACCAGGTCCTTAGCCACGCCCGTTCCCGAAGCATACATTGTGCCAATCATTCGCAGCGCTGAACTTTCACCATGTTCGGCGGCGCGTTGGTTCCAGTACAAAGCCTGTTGCAGATCCTTTCTGGTGCCTTGTCCTACAAAATACATGGTGGCGACATTCAACTCAGCTCGCGAGTGTTTTTGATCGGCAGCGCGCTTGAACCATAGAAACGCATTCTTGTAGTCCGAGACAAGATAGTACCTGGCAGCAACACTGAATTGTGCTTTGCCGTAACCCTGCTCAGCTGAAGCAATCATCCACTTCTTGCATTGCTCCTCGTCACGTTCAATCCCTGTTCCTTCGTGGTATGCCAACGCAAGGATATATTGCGCCGCAGGGTGGTTCTGGGTCGCCGCCTTTCGGAAGTAGGGTACAGCCTTCAACATATTGGAATGGTGTTCGGGAGTGTCCTCACCCTTTGCATAGATCAGGCCGAGATTAAATTCCGCATCGACGTTATCTTGCGCCAGGGCTTTTTCGAACCAGGCGATTGCCTCTGCCGGCTTGGCATTGAATGCATAGTCGCTCCCTAATTCGGTTTCCGCGGCAGCATATCCATGATCGGCAGACAACTTGATCCATTGCAGGTAAGCGGCGTGATCGCGTGGCACCAGAATCCCATCCCGATAAAGGATACCCAGCATCATCTCCGAGCGTGGATCATGCGCCTGAGCGCGTTGCGTGATGACGGCCAGGTCCGCTCGAGTCATTTTGTTCAACGACTTCAGCAGCGCGGCAAAGGTGTCCGACGAAGGGCTGTTGGGGTCATGTGCCAGGGCAAGCGGCGAAGCAAGAGCGCAGAACAAGGCACACGAAAGCGCCAGACGAGTGCGCATATTTGAAGTCCTTATTTTTCTGGAATGTCGGGCTAGCGCAGGAGAATAGCGCGAACTCAGGCCAGCAACAAAGAAAAAAATCGCGTAACCCGCAAAGGCTCTGAGGGGAAACCCTTACACGGTGACTGGTTCCTTGCGGCCCAACTCCTGCAAAGATTCGGAATAAGAAGGCTTAGCCACACCCCGCTCGGTGATGATCGCCGTCACGTACTTGTTCGGAGTGACATCGAATGCCGGATTCTCGACGCGAATGCCGGTAGGCGCAACTTGCTTGCCCGCAAAATGAGTAACCTCGCTCGACGGGCGCTGTTCGATGACGATGTGGTCTCCATTGGGAGTCGCAAGATCCACCGTGGACCACGGCGCGGCAACATAAAAAGGGAGGCCATGTTCTTTCGCTAGGATCGCAACGGAATACGTTCCGATCTTATTTGCCACATCGCCATTCGCTGCGATGCGATCGGCGCCCACGATCACCGCACCGATCTTTCCTTGCTTCATCATGGCGCCGGCCATGTTGTCGGCGATGACAGTCGTGGGAATGCCGTCCTGATTCAGTTCCCAGGCAGTCAGGCGTGAGCCTTGCAAGAAGGGACGAGTCTCATCCGCATAGATATTGATCTTGCTGCCCTGTGCTATCGCGGAGCGGATGACGCCGAGCGCGGTTCCGTATCCGCACGTTGCCAGTGCGCCCGCATTGCAATGCGTGAGCACGCCACCGGTCTTGGGCAACAGCACAGCGCCGTTGCGTCCCATCGCTTCGCAGGCGGCGATGTCTTCCAAGTACATCTGTTGTGCTTCTTTGATGAGCGTGTTTTTGATCGACGCCACAGACTGGCCAGACGCCGCGTCGAATGTGTCTCTCATCCGTCGTATCGCCCAGAACAAATTCACCGCCGTGGGACGTGTGGCCGCGAGAGTTTCGCAAATCGTGTTGAATTGCGTGCGAAGCTCCGACAGCGTGTTCGCATTTGCATCCCTCGTACCCAGCGCTACACCCATCGCTGCTGCAACGCCAATCGCGGGAGCGCCGCGCACGATCATGGTGTAAATGGCATTCGCCACTTCCTGATATGTGCCGCAGGTTACGTAAACTTCTTCGGTCGGCAGCTTCGTTTGGTCGATGAACCGAACGCCCGCGTCTGTCCATTCAAGGGTCTTAACCATGATTATTTATGCTTGCTCACTGTTCACCACGTTCTTTACGTGTTCTTCGCGCACTTGCTGCGCCGTGAATATAGAAACAAACGGTGCTGGACTGGCGGCCTTCACAACATTGGGGCGACCGCCTGCTTCTTCTCGTTCCACCAGGCAAAGAGTTCCCACCACTTCGAAACCAAACTCGCGGGCTGCCTCAATGGCCTGAATCGTAGAGCTGCCCGTGGTGCAGACGTCATCCACAATCACTACGCGTGCTCCTGTTTTTTGAAAGCCTTCGATGCGACGTCCAGTCCCGTGCGCCTTCTCCTGTTTGCGGACGAGAAATCCGTGGATGAGAAATGGCTCCAGGTCAGTATCTTTCGTGCGTGCCGGAGCCCGCGTCTGCACCTTCTGCGCGCTCAACAAGGAGACCGCAGTCACGATCGGATCCGCCCCCATAGTCATTCCGCCGATCGCCTGAGGCTTCCATCCGCGCTCATAGATAAGATCCATCACCACTTGCGCGACCAGGCGGGCGCCCTCGGCATGGAGCGTTGTTGTGCGGCAATCGATGTAGTAGTCACTGGTGCCGCCGGAAGAAAGTTTGAACTCGCCCAGCTTGAACGACTGTTCGGCAAGCAGATGAAGCAGCTTTTCTCGTGGAGTGGCGTTGATGTGGGTCCCAGTCATAGCTCTTCTTCAAAAATGTAACACAGCAGTGTTTCTGGATGCTGCTACTCCGCCAATCGCTCCAAATGTTGGAAACCATTCGTGAGATAGAACAAGACAGCAAACAAGGTCCCGTTGTAGCTGAAGTGGACGATCCAACTCGCAGCCAGAGAGTTGGTGCGCGCGCGAACGGTGGTCAGCACTAGCCCCACCCCGAAGATCACCAGCAGCGGAGCCCACGCATGAGCCAGTTGGGATTGATGTATCAGCGAAAACAGCAGGGCCGTCAAGAGCGTTCCGCCAATAACGCCGAGCGCCCTCGCCGCCAAGGGAAAAATAAGTCCGCGAAACAAGATCTCCTCAACCAACGGTGCCACCAAGACACCGAAAACCATCAGCAAGTATGCGAAGGCAGGTTCGCGAAAATATTTTTCAACGGGCAATGACTTCGGAATCGGCAGAAAGTGGCCGGCCAACTGCGCCAGAAAGGCCATGGCAACGCCCAAAAATATATAGTTCATTGCGTCCGTGGCAGCAGGAAAATTCCATTTCACCGCCGACCAGAAATCCTGTTGCGCGCGCACAGTGATCAGTATCCGCGTGAAAGCGAACGTAATAAGGTATGCAACTAATTGGACAGGGATAAAGAAAAGCGGATTCGTCGCTATCTGTTCATTGTTGAATCCCTGCAACTGTGGGACGGCGTGTGACGCAGCGATTGCCAGGGCTCCCGTTGCCAGTAATGAAATGAACGCGACAACCAGAATTAAGAGTACATCGACAAAAGTCCACGCAGGCTCTCGCGGCGGAGGAGCTGGAATCGGCAACTCTTGCAGGGGACTCTCGGGGGTCATCAAGACTGATTTAACCACATTGGAAAGAGCATCATCGTCCCGCTACCGCCGCAATCGCCTGCCCCGTGTACGACTTCTTGCAGCGCGCAATCTGTTCGGGAGGGCCCTGCACGATGATGCGTCCGCCGTCTTCTCCGCCTTCAGGGCCAAGATCGATGATCCAATCGGCGTTCCGCACCACGTCCATGTTGTGTTCGATGATGATGATGGTATTTCCCAGATCGGTCAGCCGATGCAGCACGTCAAGCAACTTTTTAACATCGTCGAAGTGAAGTCCGGTAGTTGGTTCATCGAGCAGGTAAAGGGTCTTTCCCGTTTGCCGCTTCGACAACTCCTTTGCCAGCTTTATTCGCTGCGCCTCGCCGCCAGAGAGTGTTACTGCTGATTGCCCCAGCTGCACGTATCCGAGTCCCACATCCACCATCGTCTGCAATTTCTGGCGGATCTGCGGGATGTCCTCAAGGATCGGCAGCGCATCTGCGATCGGCGTCTCCAGCAGATCGGCGATGCTATACCCCTTGAACTTCACCGCGAGTGTTTCATGGTTGTACCTTTTCCCGCCGCAGACCTCGCATTGGACATACACGTCCGGCAGAAAATTCATTTCAATCCGCCGCTGGCCCTCACCGGTACAGGCTTCGCAACGTCCGCCGGCGACATTGAACGAGAATCGTCCCGGCTTGTAGCCCCGCTCGCGCGATTCCGGCAGCATCGCATAGATGTTACGGATGTCGGTGAAGACGCCGGTGTATGTCGCGGGATTCGACCTCGGTGTCCGGCCGATCGGCGACTGGTCGATGCGGATCACCTTGTCCAGATTTTCAATCCCTACTATCGACTTGTGAGCGCCTGCATTCTGTCGCGAGCGGTAGAGTTGCTTGGCCAGCGCAGGATAGAGAATGTCATTCACCAGCGTCGATTTTCCGCTGCCGGATACGCCCGTCACAACCGTCATTACGCCGAGCGGAAATGTCACATCGATGTTCTTAAGGTTGTGCTCCCGCGCGCCCAGGATACTGATCCCCTTACCCTTGCCATTGTTGCTGAAACCGTCGTTGCCGTTCAGTTCCACCGCACGCGGCGGCTTCGAAGGCAAAATGGACAGTTCGCCGGAAATATATTTCCCCGTGATGGATCCGGCAGTCTCCATGATCTGCTTTGGAGTACCCGCCGCGACCACTTCACCTCCGTGCCGTCCTGCGCCCGGGCCCAGGTCAATAACATAATCAGCGCGGCGGATGGTCTCTTCATCGTGTTCTACCACGAGGACGGTGTTCCCCAGATCACGAAGCGATTCCAGCGCCTTCAACAACCGATCGTTGTCGCGATGATGCAAGCCGATCGACGGCTCATCCAGCACATACAGCACACCGCGCAGACGAGATCCGATCTGTGTTGCCAATCGGATGCGCTGGCCTTCGCCGCCGGAGAGCGTAGCCGCTGACCTGTCGAGCGAAATATAACCCAGCCCAACCGCATCCAAGAACTGCAACCGTTCGATGATCTCCTTCAGCACTCGCCCGACGACCTGCTCTTCGCGAGGAGTGAGCTTCATCTTTCGCGCCGCTTCGAGCGCGCGCGACACGCTGAGCGAAGTGAAATCTGCGATCGAGATGGAATTTACTTTTACCGCGAGACTCTCCGAACGCAGGCGTTTGCCGTGACACGCAGGACACTGCGTTCCAGACATGTAGTTCAGCATCCACTCGTGGTAGCTGTCGGAATTCGATTCCTCCATGTTTTGCCGCAGGAATGCGACGATGCCGTGAAATCCCGTACGCGGAGCTTCCTTTTCCGCAGGACCAAAGAGCAACAGGTTCTGCGTCTTCGCCGGGAGCTTTTCAAAGGGAACACTCAAGTCGATCTTGTACGCCTCGGCCACGATGGCCAGCATCCGCTGCAGATAAGTCGAGCCCGAGCCGGGGCCCAAGGCACCTTCCAGCAGCGGCTTTGACCAGTCCACAATGATCAGCGCTGGGTCGAAATCGTATTTGTAGCCCAGTCCGTTACACTCGGTGCACGCACCGTAAACGCTGTTGAAGGAGAATGAGCGAGGCTCGAGCGCGGGCACGCTGATCCCGCAATCCGGACAAGCCATCTTCGAGGAATAAAGATGCTCGCTACCGTTCACGATAGAGATCAGCACCAGGCCATCTGCCAATTTCATCGCCGCTGCCACTGAGTTTTCGAGTCGCTTCTCGATGCCTGGTTTTACAAGCAGTCTGTCCACCACAACTTCAATGGTGTGGTTTTTGCGCTTGTCCAGGCGGATGGAATCCATGTCTTCGTCCAGGCTGCGGATCTCGCCATCGATGCGCGCGCGAAATCCTGCCTGCGCCAGCTTTTCCAATTCTTTTTTGAAT
Source organism: Candidatus Angelobacter sp. (assembly GCA_025462835.1). GTDB lineage: Bacteria > Acidobacteriota > Terriglobia > Terriglobales > Acidobacteriaceae > JAICLA01. The sequence continues at coordinate 10,452 of JAOAPH010000194.1, forward strand.
TCACCTTTGCGTCCGCGCACGATAGGCGCGAGCACCATCACGCGGTCTTCCGGGGAAAGCTGCATCACCTGCTGCACGATCTGGTCGGCACTCTGACGTGAGATCGGTTTTCCGCAGTTCGGACAATGCGGAACTCCGACCGACGAATAAAGTAAGCGCAAATAATCGTAGATCTCAGTGATCGTTCCTACAGTGGAACGTGGGCTGCGGGACGTAGTCTTTTGCTCTATGGAGATGCTGGGACTAAGGCCATCGATGGAGTCCACTTCCGGACGTTCCATCTGGTCAAGGAACTGGCGCGCGTATGCGGAGAGTGTTTCCACATAGCGTCGTTGGCCTTCGGCGTAGATCGTGTCGAACGCCAGCGACGATTTCCCGGAACCGCTTAACCCGGTCACCACTGTCAGCGTGTTACGCGGAATATCCACGCTGATGTTCTTAAGGTTGTGCTGACGGGCACCGCGGACTGAGATCTTGGTTATGGCCATGGAACGAATTCAACAAGGGGATTGCCAGAGCGCGCTCCCACTAAGGGCTTCGGAAGGGGAAAAGCGCAACTCTACTCCGTATCTTAGTTGTCAACAGCGCGGCGGGTCAAATGGCGGTAGAGTGAATCGCTCGCTCAAACAGCGAGTGACGAAAGTACACAGGCAGGCTGCCAAATGGATGCAGCAGGAAAGCACTGCGGACATCTTTGCGGTCATGTACAGAAGCGGTACAACGAACAGCTACTAACCTTCATCTCAATATTGGACGACTATATGCTCGCAGGTGCCACGGTTTTTATCACAATTGTTCTAGCGCTCTTCTTCGGTATCTTGTCTGGATGGGCCGCGCTCGCCGCCATTCTTTACGCCTTTGGAAGCAGGAAAGAACTCAAGGCGAATCCTTCCGCGGTAGCTCTGGGTTCAAGAGCCCACGCGCGGTAGCTCTGGGTTCAAGAGCCCACGCCAGCACTTCCTAAAAAAATTAAATCGGTGTGACGGGCTGCGGAAAAAGCCAGTTCAACGGCGCTCCTTGGCACCACCCTAATCGCGGTAGGCCGAGGGTGTTGCTTTGAGCACGACCCTAATCGTGCATAGGCCAAGGGTGTTGCTTTGAAAGGGCACGACTTCAGTCGTGCCGCAAGCAGTCGAAATACATTTGGGCTTTAGCCCCTGAGGTACGACGCTCTACTGCGGCGGTCTCGGCGTCCGCGCGGGCCGTTGCACCTGGTCCGGACTCGTCGTCGGCGTCGTCTGCTGCTGCTGTTGTTGTTGCTGCTGCATGTTGCGCAAATCCTGTAACAACTGCTCTGGAGTCTTCACGCCCTGGCTGGCGTCAGGTGACGCAGCAGTTTGTCCATTGGGCGCGGCGGCAGCGCCTGGACCGGGAGGCAGAGCCGTCGGGGGCTGTGCCGGAGCTGGCGCGAATCCTGCGTTGTCGTCACTATTGTCAGTCTCAGATTCGTCCTGGGCAGCGTCTTGCGCGGCGGCGGCTGCAGGCTGAGTAGCACCATTTGCTGCCGCTACAGCCGCGGCTTTTGGCGAAAGCAAAACCCGTTCGATACGGTCCGGATCCGTTGCCGAGCCCATCATGATGAAGTCGTAGCGGGAGCCCTGCAAAAGCGAAAGCAGGACGTCGCGGACAGAAGCCGGGCCGATCTTCGCGGCAACGCGCTCGCCGCCCGTTCCGCCTGTGCTTTCAATCCGCAGCCCTGTAGCTGTGCGAATCCCACTCAGGACATCTGAAAAGTTTGAGTTTTCCGCCACTATCGTAAGCTGGCCACCCTGGTAGCTGATGCGTGGAGCCACTGCAGGCATCTGCCCCGGTCGCAACGGCGCAGGTGTGAACACAGGAACTTGCGGCAGTGGGGCTGGCGCGGGCACGATGGCCGAAGGCTTGCTTTTTTTACTGCCAGCCGCCGTAAGGTGCTTTCGGACAACCGGCTGTTTTGGCAGTTCCTTCGCTTGCGCCGATAGAACAAGATTGCTGCCTAGGACGCTCAGTATCAGGACTGCGAGTTTGCCAGGGTAAGTCATAGAATAGGGCAGTGTTCCCTTGATTTTAGCACCAGCGGGACACAGAATCATGAGGCTTTATACCGGCCCTGGCCCGCTCTTCACATTGCATCTTTTGATGCAAGTTCAAGCATCTTAAATATCCAGAGCTGCGTATTATTGCAGGTATCATTCACTATCCAATGAATCTCAATTATTTGTTTCCCCAAAAGGCGAAAGCTAACTTGTTTCGGTTTGTGATAGGCACCGCGCTGGTATTGCTGGCGCTGGTCTGGCAGGCAAAAGCTGAAACATGCTCTACCTCCACTGAGATGGATGCGGCCACAAAATCGTCACTGCAAACAACAGCGGTGCAGTGGTTTAATTACGTCGCCCAAGGCAATTCTCAAGCGCTGTTGTCGGCATCTATCCCGGACATCGCGTCCAATGCCAGCGGGATGAACAGCCTGCTTCAAGAGCACAAGGCCAATCTCACTGGAGCGAGTGCGTCGGCTCGCAACGTCTATCTCTTGGACGCCAACGGTGCCGCCGCGCTGGACAAAGCCGAGTTCTATTGCGGCGTATTCAATTCAAATAACAAGATCGGTTTCACGTTGCAGAATTTGCCGGCCGGAAAATACGGGCTCGTCATCCTCGACGTGCAAAACTCGAAGATCCCATATTTTTATTCTTTCCTCATGCGGCAGGAAGGTGCGGCATGGAAGTTGGCCGGATTGTTTCCTCGCCCCAAGCAGATCGCCGGACACGACGCTCAATGGTATTGGCAACAAGCGCGCGATTTCAAAGCCAAGGGCCAACGACACAACGCCTGGTATTACTATCTCGCTGCGCGTGAAGTCGCGGCTCCCTTGCCCTTTATGTCCAATGGCGATCTAGACGGGTTCTATGACGAGATCCAGCAGGCCACGCCTCCGGATCTGCCGGAGCAGGCACCGCTTCCATTGGCTACAGCCAGCGGGAAGGTCTACCAAGTCACGAATCTCTTCGTTGTGCCTGACGATTCGACGAAGGCTGGCTTGGACCTGGTGGTGAAGTACAAGACGGACAACATTTCGGATACGGGCAAGGCATTTCTGGAAAACAAGGAAGTCATGAAGGCGCTGCTGGCGAAGTATCCCGAATTCCGTGGCCCATTCGGAAACGTGGTGGCGCGCGCCGTTGCGCCGTCGGGACAGGACTTCGGCTCGATGCTGCCGGTTAAGGATGTGCAGTAGCTACGCCGCCTCACCGAGCTCAGCTTTTCGCGCTTCGACTCGTGCGGACTTTTTAGGCTCGAAGCGACACTCTTCCGGCTTCTTGTCAAAGCGCAGGCCTTGAAAGACAGGGGCGCGCATTTTAGGCCACCCTTCTGCCCTTCATGAGTCCACTCGGTGAATCGAATCTCGGCCACCAGTTCAGGGCGGACGTAATGCAGCCCGCGTGTGCTATCCGGCTTCACGTAAAATGGGCTCTTCGAAGTCTCCAATTTTTTCAGCCGCTGCCATACCTCTTCTTGTGATTTACGCGTGAATCCGCTGCCCGCCTGTCCCACGGGGATCAGGCGATCCTTATCGTCATACAATCCCAGCACCAGCGATCCGAAGTACTCACGGCCGCCGCGCGGGTCAGTATATCCGCCGATCACACACTCTTGCCGCTGCGTGATTTTCACTTTTAGCCATTCGCGGCTGCGTTTCTGCTCGTAACAACTCTTGCGGCGCTTTCCCACGATCCCTTCCA
>JAOAPH010000215.1 GCA_025462835.1 Candidatus Angelobacter sp.
ATCCACGTATTTAATTTCGCCAGTATCGCGGTCGGTGAGCGTACGGACGCCCGCCAAGTGGTATTCAGGGGAGGGGTGCACGCGTACAAATTTGCTCTTGGGGGGCTTCTGTAAAGGATATGTGGCCTGAGTTCGTTTGCCAACGGGCGCGGCGAATCCTTTTTTAGCATTCTGCGCTTTTGCCAGCACTGGGGAAACTGTTCTTATCTTTGCTGGAACTTCGGGCTGTTTTGATGGCACCCACGTCTTAATGGTGGCAGACGCTGTACGGACCTGATCTTTGGTAGTTGGGTGTTCCGCATGTTCTGCGGTTACTTCTGGAGCCACTGACAAGTGGTCGTCAAGGGATGTTGAATTTAAGTTGTCGTGCATTTCTGTTGTTCCTTTAGGATTTCGCGGGAAGAGGAAGACGGGTAGTCTGTTCGTTACCTCGCGTCGGCTGAGGTCCTATGCGCTTCAAACGCGAGGTGGCGCGGAACCGATAATCCCGCGCCCACGGAAGTAGCTTGAGAGCTACCAGCGCCTCAAACGTTCAATACGGACTGCGGTGCACATCAGAAGAATTTCTTCAAAGGATAATTGCTGCGGGAAGTGCTGAAGGTCCTGAGAACGCTGACCCTCCTCAGCGTCGAACCATCCCCGGCCAGTGGTACCTATATAAACAAATACTTAGGTGGAAGGTTTAGAAGTCTGAGCGAGCTCAGGGACTTTAGCACATTCAGGTTCAACAAACTCAGTAAAACCCTATCTAGGATTTGAGGTTGGGGGTAGGTAACCCACGTGTGTCACCACGGCAACTATTGAAGGTCTTTGCAAATACAAGTAACTCAAGATTCCTCAAGCGTGTAAGCATGAGCGGATCATATCCTCCAGCGAACAACGCGCAGCGCAGACTTATCATTTAGGCAGCCGTTACTTGCATCTGACGGCGAAGTATTGCTTGTCGCACTTGGGCGGCGGCTTCGGACGGGCGTCAACTCCTCGCCCAAGGTAACGAATGTCACCGGCTGTCGTTTGTACGTACGTCGCGCTTGGTCAAATACGGCCCATGCTCGTTGGCGGCTCCGCAGCAGATTCGCGACTGTTTTCAACGGCAGCGTGTCTTCAACGATTCCATTCTTCCGCCGACGCTCGGCCAGTCGCCGGATATTTTCTTGCAACGAAATATGCAAATGAACGAAGACGGCGGCCAAATCGGTGAGCGGCAATTCTTGGATAAACTTGGTGAATTTGTAAGAGGAGCGGAATCCGTCGACGAGAACAGCATCTGATTGCCAGATCAATAGTTTTACTGTTTGTTTCAACAAAACAATCCTTCGTATGCTGTCCGAACCATTTTTAAGATTTCCGGCCAATGAAATTCCGCCGGCGCCAAAGCTGACTTTGATATTCTCGCCCGACACGACCACGTAGGATTCGTTGGCCTGCACGAGTAATTCACGTGACAGCGTGCTCTTTCCGCTGGCGTGGGAGCCTAGAACGATAATCACAACTTTCATTGCGTCTTCCCGTAAGCAGCGAAGGATGCACCCGCGATGAGATCTTTTTGTTTTTCCGCGCCACACAAGAAGGAGTTGCAGCCACAAATAGTCACCGAAGAGAGAGTAGACATTACTCTTCTACTCGGCGCGGGCGGCAACGCAGAATGCTCTCGTGAAGGTACGCGACTAGACTGGCCCGGAGCCCCTGAAAAGGTGCGACGCCATGTGGACGAGTCCCGTCGAAAAACAAAACGTCCGAGGGTTGCAGGGCGATCCGAACACCGACTTCCGGCAGGATCAGTCCACCTCCCCCAAAATCTCCAGCTACGATTTCTGCACTCACACTGCCTCGAACGTTTTTTGAATCCCGATGCATCGTCATGGGGAACATCAGATTAGAGACGGCTTGGCTCCACGATGAATTGCCTATAAGAAGATGTCGGTGATTCGCTGTTATCTCCATCTGTCGTTCCCATAGTTCTGGCTCAGCCTCGCGAAACAGATTCGCCAGAAAATCGATGTGCATCACCATTTGGGAATACGTTTGTGGATGCTTCAACGTGAACGCGGTTGGTTCGCAGCCTTTTCCTCCTGCACCGCGCCCAGTGCCGTGGAAGCCAATAAAGCCCTCACGCGCCCAACGCAGAGCGCTTAGTCGTCTCGGATACGAGTACATCGTCGGAGTGCCCGCCCTAGTCTGTCGGTGAACGCCGCCACCGGCAACCTTAGGCCGTCGCGTACTGAGCGCGTGATGATCAGCGATCTGTAGCAAGAGGGGGAGAAGGTCGCGCTGACGTTCTGTGGAGATCACGTCCGGGACATAGTGGAAACAAAATCGTCCCGCGAACGTCGCCCGAATGTTGGCCCTGAACGTGTCTTCGCCAATAGTGATCGCGGAATGTACCTCCGTGAGCCACGTCATGGAACGAACCCATTCCGCGTCAGCGACTCTCTTCAAGACCATATGATTAGGCGGCTTCACGACGTGTCCTTCGCTGCGGCAGTTTGTCTGCCTGGTTTATTACAGGCGTGCTCAGCTGGCGATATGCTCGGAGACATACTTCGATAATTACTTTCCTGACGTCCTTACATTTGTAAGATTTTTGGAGCACCCGAACAGCAGTCGCCAGCTCGCCTTGCAACACGATGGTGACCTGACTGACCTTCCGTTTACGCGGTTTTTTACCACTGTTCTTTTTTCCACCTGACGTGTGGTCGTCATCAGGTTCCGCGTCATCGCGTGGATCTTCCGCATCCCAATCGTCCAGTTCTCCCATTTGAATCCTGTGGTGACGGAGCATGTGATAAGCGGTCGGTCGGGGCAGGAACTTCAGTTGCCGCAAGGCGCTGGTGAATTGACCACTGCGACCTGGTTTGCTCGTCTCCTTCCAAACCTCGTAAATAATCCGGCACCGCTCCTCATACGCCGGCCAGAATACCCCCACGCCGTTGTTCCATTTATCGATGAGGTCCCGTACGGCGGGAGCAAATTGTTCGTCATGCATATCCATAATGCCTTTGCGAAATCGTTTCATATTGAAACAATTCGCTACTCGTCAGCCGTGCTGGTAGTGATTTGTGTCTTCATGTCGCCTTCGAATTACATAACCGGCCCGCCGGTTGGAATCGCCTTAGGTATGGCAATCTCAGGGCCGTGCTTTCACAGACATTAAAGAACTTCAACATCTTGTCGGGATTAACCGCGCTTATGTCGCGTCAGCAGCAGTAGCAAAAACTGCCATTAATTAGAAAGAATTTGCATACACACAACACCCTATTGACAGTAGTTTTTGAAACATTATTCTTTGATCGCGGCGCATGAACTGTGCTGCACCAATGCACTACCTGTTAGAGAGGTGTCGATGCTCATCATCGGCACTCTTGCTACTGCGAGATATTGCGGTGGTGGACAGGGTAGATGTTGACTCGTAAGCTGCGGCCCGATGATGGTCGGACTTCGGGGAAGTCAAAATTCCCCAGCCGGCACCAAACGCAATCGTGTGAAGCGGGCTTAGATGAACACGGGAGCATTCTCCCGGCGAGTCGGGCGCGACGCCTTCGGTGAATCCCATACCGAAGGTGTGCCAATGCCATCTGACGAAACCGGTAAGCTCAACCTTTCTGCTTCAGCTCCCGAACGTTTTGTAGACGCTGCCGTCGCAGCAAGCTTCCTTTCTATTCCCCGCAAACGCGTGCTAGTCATGGCGAGAAGCGGAGCAATTCCCGCCCACCCGATTGGCCATGGAAGACGAAAGACTTGGCTCTTCTTACTCTCCGAACTTTGGGTGTGGCTTCGCGCCAAAAGCAACAGAACAGAGTGAAAGAAAATTCTTTCGCAACATTGCCCGAAGAAATAGGGTAAGGCCGGAAGACCTCCGGTAGGTATAGAGGAGCCCAAATATGGAGAAGCACGCCGGTGTATTTTTGAAATTTCGAAAAGGCAAGTACATCCTGCGGATCATGCGCACGGATCCCGCATGCGGGAAGAAGGTCGAGACTACGCGCCGGCTTGGAGTATTTGAAAATGCGGAGGCCGCCTGGAAAGAAGTGGAGCGACGAGGCTTTCTAGTTCTCACGAAACGAGCCCCCCTAATTAAGGACCTTGCGAGTGCTTACACCCGAAACTACGGCTGCACCTTGTCGCTATCATCCCAACAACTTCTTGCGTACAACCTTCAACATATTCTTCGCAGATGGGGTAACTATGAAATAACGCAGATAAAAAAAACGGATCTTTTAGCGTGGGTTCAATACTTGAGGCAAATATTCGCCACCTCCACAACCGACAAGATTCGTGGGACGATGGCGGCAATCTTTCATTGGGCACAAGATTTCGACTTGGTGCCGTCCGACTTCCACGACCCATTTCTAATTTTTAGAAAGGGCAAGCGCCAGCCAGGATTTCGCCGTAGTCGGCTGCGGAAGCTCACGATTACTCCCAAACAAGCGTTCGCGATTGCTGAAGGCTTGAACGGAATGGAACGTTGCATGGTTTGGCTGTGTGTCGCTACGGGAATGCGACAAAGCGAATTGCTGGGCCTGAGATGGAACGAGGTGGATTTTCAGAATGAATGTGTATACATCGTGGGCTCGTGGTGCAGAGGGGAATACAAGATGACAAAAACCGAAGCAAGCGAAGCTGTGTTGCCGCTAAAAGGAAAAGTGTTGGATGTGATGAAGGAGTGGCATCGCCAAACACCCTATAGCAGCGCGATGGACTGGTGCTTTCCTTCATTAAAGCTGAGGGGCAAAAAACCCAGAAATGGTCAAATGATTGTCGCAGACTACTTGCGTCCGGCAGCTATCAGGGCCGGAGTCGCACTCGCAACTGGGCAAAAATTTGGATGGCACACGTTTAGGCGTTCGTTGGCGACTTACTTGACCCGGTTAGGGTGTGACATCAAATCTGTGCAGGGGATGATGCGCCACTCGCGGATTGCGACGACGATGGAAGAATATGCACAACATTTACCGTCAGGTCTAGTCGAAGCACAAAATCGCTTTCTCGCCGAAGTCACTACGGGTCACTTACGGGTCACCCCAGTTGAAGTGATTGTGAGTGATCGTTCGCAAGTTCCACCTCAACAGTAATATGAGATGGTGGGCGCTGTAGGATTTGAACCTACGACTTCCACCGTGTGAGGATGGCACTCTACCGCTGAGTTAAGCGCCCACTGCATAACGATTCAAACAGATTACGTCTGGAACCGTCAATTCGATGCAGTGGGAGTTTTTCACTAAGAGCCGGTCATAATTCCACTTCGGAATTGCCACTCCCGCAACAAGTCTGCCGATGACCTGCGCGTCTACCAAACCTCGCCGTCAACGCCGATTATTGTTGTGGTGGTGCTTCGATCTGGGTTATATGAATATCCCCGGAATCCGGATCCACACTTACGAGAACCGCGACGTGCTGGCCTTCATACCCCTTCAAGGATTGAGGGTTGTTCACGCGATAACTCTTGCTGTCCTTGTCACTGGTGAATGTCTTGCGGTCACGGCTTACAGTGCCCGACATGTTTTGGCCGCCTTGGGTATTTTGATTCGTTTGGCTGGTCTGTGAACTTGGCTGGCCGCTTTGTGGGTTCATTTGGCCCTGCCCTGATTGGCTGTTGTCCTGCGCCCACGCCATGCTGGCCAGGGAGAGAACGAATGCAAGTACCACTAGGATTAGCGTCTTCATAAGTGTGTCCTTTCGACATGCTCCTGTTGAGAATGCTTCCTCTTCAGATCAAATGGTAAAGACCGCACCGCCCGACAACAAGTCGTCGTCAGGCTAAATGTGGAGTCCTAGCTGCCATATAGAGGTGGGATGACTACCGGTTACACAAACCCGTATCGCCTTAGGAGTAGGCAAACGGTAGAGACAATGTTGGGATTTTGCAGTTGGGCAGAGTCTTGCGAATCAGCAGGACTCTGGTACAGCCGCTCCGGCCTGACATGTCGCGTTAATGGCGTGCGCGGTCAGCTTGCCGCTTCATGAACGCGGCCAGCCTCTCTTTGAGCTTGGTGAAGACAGAGCTGACGTCGCCATTGCCCTTAAGCTGT
>JAOAPH010000220.1 GCA_025462835.1 Candidatus Angelobacter sp.
CCCTGATTACAAAAACATCGATTCTGAAAAAACGGTTATGAAAACAGAAGATTATAACAGCAGGTGTTTGCTGGTTCTTTCACCTGATTACGAATTGCTGTGTAAAAAAGGAATTTGTCGGCGTAAGCAATGTAAATGGTACGCGGCATTTGTGGCAAGAATTTGCTTTTATTTTTTTTGCAATCACTGAGATCGCATGAAATTATCCTGCTGGTATTCTGATGGCATGTTGAAGAATGTTTTCCCGTCGCTGAAGTTAGTAGCTGCAGTCTTAATCGCTGTTTCATCAGCATCTGCCGTTGGTCCTGTTCGCCTGCCACATGGCACCGACGTGATGATCGACGGCAAGATTGCAGCCAAGGAATGGAGCGATGCTGCGAGCATCAACGTGGGTCGCAACGCAAAACTTCTTGTGAAGCGATCCAAAGACGATGTTTATTTAGCGGTGGAATTGCCGAAAGATCGGAACACGAGTGTCGATTTGTTCATCGCCGATTCGGATGGCGTGATCACAGACCTGCACTCCTCGGCCAAATTGGGAGAGCGAACTCTCTCGGGTAAATCATGGCCGGAGGAGTGGGTTTGGTGGAACAACGTGGATTGGGTGGCAAATGTCTCCCGCTTTGATTCTTTCGAGCCCCGGAATTTTCTATCAGCGAACGTACGAGAATTTCAGATCCGTCGGTCACGTTTTAAAGGTGATTCGTGGCGTGTGATGCTGGAGGTTCGCCTACTGAAACCGAATATGGGCGGGATTGAAAGTGCCATCACGTTCCCTGAAGGCGCGTCCAACACCGACACAAGTAAGTGGATTGAACTGCGCTTGAAATAAGCAGCTATCCGCTCAAGTAAAAAACAAAAGCTTGCCACGGATCTCACGGATACAGCAATTCGTAATTGCGAGCCGCGAGTCAACGTCAGCTCGTCTTTGTCACTAGTACTTTCAGATCCGTCATCTCTTCCATCGCATAGCGGACGCCTTCACGACCGAGACCGGAATCTTTCACTCCGCCATAAGGCATCTGGTCACTGCGGAAAGTGGGGACATCGTTCACAATGACTCCGCCGACTTCGAGCTCATCGAATGCGCGGGCGATCAAATCGGGTGCGTTGGTGAAGATTCCCGCTTGGAGTCCGTAGCGCGAGTCGTTGACCAGCTTCAATGCTTCGTCGAAATCTCTGTAGGGTTCGACTGTGACCACGGGGCCGAAGATTTCTTCGCTGTTAACGCGCTGATTCGGTTTTGTATGCGTCAGAACCGCGGGTTCGATAAAACGGCGATTTAAAGTTCGCTTGCCAACGCAGAGTAGTTTCGCGCCAGCGCTGACAGCCTCGGAGATCCAGTTTTCGATACGCTCGGCGTCGGATTCGCGTATCAATGGGCCGACATCGACGGTCTCGTCCAGCGGATCTCCGCATTTCAATGCGCGAACTTTCGGAACGAGTGTGTCGAGGAATTGCTGGTACTTGCTCTGCTCGACAAAAATGCGTTGCACGGAGATGCAGCTTTGTCCGGCGTAGGTGAACCCGCCAAAGGCGCAGCGAGTAGCGGCTTCGGCGATGTCGGCGTCGGAATGAACAATCACCGCAGCATTGCCTCCGAGTTCAAGCACCACGCGCTTCTTGCCGGACTTCGCCTTCAGTTCCCATCCCACTTTCGCGCTGCCAGTGAAGCTCAGCATCTTCAGGCGATCGTCTGCAACCATCGCGGCAGCATCTTCGTTCGCGAGCGGCAATACGTTCAGCGCTCCAGCAGGCCAGCCCGCGTCGTGAATGATCCGCGCGAGCATGAGCGCGGTGATGGGTGTCTGCGGCGCCGGCTTGAGAACGACGGTGCAACCCACTGCCATCGCCGGAGCGAGTTTGTGCGCGACCAGATTCAACGGAAAATTAAACGGGGTGATTGCGGCGATGGGGCCGATGGGAAATCGCCGCACCAACCCTGAACGCTCAGGATTGCCGGCCAGAGAAAGATGCTCATCCGTATTGCGGGTGCTCTCTTCAGCGGCGAGAGTAAAAGTGAAAATGGCTCGCTCGACTTCGACGCGCGCCGCCTTCATCGGCTTGCCCGCTTCGAGCGCGATCATGCGCGCGAAATCTTCTTTGCTGCGGGAGATGCCATCGGCAACGGCAAGCAACACGCGCTTGCGCTCAGCAGCGGGAAGATGGCGCGTCTCTTCAAACGAGCAGACCGCAGCAGCGATGGCGCGGTCGAGATCGGCAGGAGTGGCCTGAAAGGTTTCGCCGACGACGGTCGAATCGTATGGCGAGAGAATCTGAACTGGCGTGCCGCGGGAGATCCACTCGCCATCGACAAGAAATCCGTGCTGGACCATGAATAAGTTTTACTGCCTTTGCTGGAGAGAAAGCAAAGAGAGTACCTCAGGGGCTAAAGCCCCGGGTTCAAGGAGAGGGCTTTAATGCAGGCCTGAAGGCCTGCGCCACCCGAGGCTTGTCATTCCTCTTTATTTCCAAAGAGGCAAAGCTAGTTGCGTTTCCAATCCCGCTCGCTGGCGCTTATGCGCCCACCTCCATCGCAATCCGGCGATAGGCCTTGACCACGTCGGATTTGGAGATCATGCCCAGCAGTCTGGTCTCATCTCGACGAGAGACCACGGGAAAGTTCGCCAGGTATCGCTCCCGCATTCGTTCCACCACCTCATGCACGGTCTGATCAGGAAATGCGGACTGTACTTCCCGGGAAAACACTGCGGCGATGCGAACGTTCGCGCGTTCCGCTTTGGAGATTTTGGTGATGTCTGACATGGTCACGATCCCGCATAACTCACCGTCTTCGTCCAGCACAGGCAGCGCGAAGACCTCCTTTGCGAACATGATCTCCTGCGCGGAATCCAGCGTGTCCTGAGGCGAGATGGCAGGTGCTTCAGACATGATCTCAGAGACTTTGATACCTGAAAGCACATGAAGTGCGGGCGCGGGCTTCACAGAGTCGCTCGCGAACGCGAATTCCGGATAAGCAGCCATGCCGTGCTCGGATAGATCAAGCCCGCTAAGCTCCTCTTCTTCACTCACGCGCAATCCCGTGGTCCACTTCAACAGGCCGAAGATGATGACCCCTGAAACCACCCCGAAGGCGAGCGCGGCAATCGTCCCCAGAACCTGGGCGAAGATGCTCACGTGGTATCCATTGAAATCGCCGGGATGGATCAACGCCCACACGGCCACGGCGAGTCCGCCGAGTAATCCAGGCGCGGCATGCACCGGGCCCACGCCGCAGGGATCATCTACTTTTAGTTTCTGCGAGACGAACTTGGTCGTAACGGGTATTTGCGCGCCCGCGACTGCACCGATCAGCAGCGCAAATAAAGGATGCACAAGGTGGACTCCGGAACAGATTGCGACCGCACCGGCCAATCCACCATTCGGAGTGATGATGGGATCGGGCTTGCCGAGGATCCATGTCCATACGAGCGACCCGAGAATGCCGCCGGCGATCGCAACCATGGTGTTGATGGCTACGAGCGGCAGGTCCGTAGCGATGTGGCCATAGGAAGGAACGGAACCAAGATTAAAGCCAAACCAGCAGAACATGAGCAGCATGGCGCCGAGTCCCATCATGGGGACGTCGTGTGCGTTGGTTTGCGTAGCGCGCTTTCCCAGAAATCGCGCGCCAACCAGTCCGGCAATTCCTCCCACTGCATGAACACCGAGCGAGCCGGCGTAGTCCTGAACGCCGAGCCGCGCAAGCGGGCCGTTCCATAGGATGTAAGCAAAGATCGGGTAAGCGATGCCGACATAAAGCCCGGCAAAGAGGAGATAAGCCGAAAACTTCATGCGTCCGGAAAAGCTTCCGCTGGGAATAGCGCAGGAGACCAAAGCAAACATCAGCGAGACAAAGAAGGAGATGGATTGCGGCCCGTCACTGATGAAAGACCAGGGCAGGTGTCCGCCGTTGGGCATGGCAAGGATCGGCCAGGCGAACTGCTTTATGGCGAAACCGCCGAGCAGGAATGCAACCACGCCAACGCCCATGTGGCCGGTCATCTTCATCATCACGTTGGTTACGTCACGTGAGCGTACCTGTCCGCCTTCGAGCAAGAAGAAGCCCGCCTGCATGAGAAAGATCAGGCCGCCCATTGAGAGCAACCACAAAGAATAAATATTGGATTCCATCAGGCCTCCATTCACTTTGTGTCTGGCAAAAGTGAATACCGAGTTTTAAGCCAATGGCCTGGCTTTGACCAATCGCAAATATTTATGCTGGCGATAAGAATTTCTGTTTGGACGGAATGCGGCAGGAGGCAAGCAAAGTACCTGTGCAGACCCCTGATTCCAAGTGGTTTCTGAGCATCCAAGATAGTTGCTCATGGAACGATACATTTGCATCCACGCTCACTTTTACCAGCCGCCGCGTGAGAATCCGTGGCTTGAAACCGTGGAAGCGCAACCCTCTGCCTACCCTTTCCATGACTGGAATGAGCGCATCACGGCGGAGTGCTATGCCCCGAATGGGGCGTCGCGGATCGTGGATGAGCAGGGGCGCATCCTTGAGATCGTCAACAGTTACTCCAAGATCAGTTTCAATTTTGGTCCCACATTGCTCTCGTGGTTGGACGTGCAGTCGCCGGAGGTCTACGCCAGCATTCTCGAGGCAGACCGCCTGAGCCGGAAGAAGTTTTCCGGACACGGTTCCGCGATGGCGCAGGCTTACAACCATATGATCCTGCCGCTGGCGAACCGTCGCGACAAAGAGACGCAGATCATATGGGGTATCCGCGATTTCGAGAAGCGGTTCCGTCGCAAGCCGGAAGGGATGTGGCTGCCGGAGACGGCGGTGGACGTCGAGTCGCTCGACCTCATGGCCGCGAACGGCATCAAGTTTACGGTTCTGGCGCAGCATCAAGCAGCAAAGGTGCGACGGCTCGGTGGCCGGGCATACAAGGATGTAAGCGGTGGACGCATCGACCCGACGCGTGCCTATGAAACCAGGCTGCCATCCGGGCGCAGGATAGCGTTGTTCTTCTACGACGGGCCGATATCGCGCGCAGTGGCATTCGAAAAACTGTTGAACAGCGGCGAGCAATTCGCGCAGAGATTGATGTCAGGATTCTCTGAAGACCGCGATTGGCCACAGCTGGTGAACATTGCGACGGACGGGGAATCGTACGGACATCATCATCCGCATGGTGACATGGCGCTGGCGTATACGCTGCGATACATAGAAGAAAACAGATTGGCGCGCCTGACCAACTACGGAGAGATCCTGGAGAAGGAACCTCCGCAGATGGAAGTCCAGATCGCGGAGCGCACGGCCTGGAGCTGCGGCCACGGCGTGGAGCGATGGAATAGCGACTGCGGATGTCGCGCGGGCGATAACGCATGGAATCAGCAGTGGCGCGGTCCGTTGCGGGCGGCGCTCGATTGGCTGCGCGATTCGGTGAACCCGCTGTTTGAGAAAGAGGCGCGGCGGTTCTTCCCCGCTCCCTGGACTGCGCGCAATGAGTACATCGATGTGATGCTCGACCGGTCGCAGGAAAATGCGGCCCGCTATTTCGAATCGCAAAGATTGCGCGAGTTTTCTCCCGAAGTACGCGTGCGCGCGTTGAAGCTGATGGAAATGCAACGCCACGCGATGCTGATGTACACCAGTTGCGGGTGGTTCTTCGACGAGATCTCCGGCATCGAGACGGTAAAAGTGCTGGAGTACGCAGGCCGGACGATCCAGCTGGCTTGTGATCTCTTTCCTGGCCTATGCACACGGCTGGAATCGGAATTCCTGGAACGGCTGTCGCTGGCAAAGAGCAATATCGCCGAACACGGCGACGGCGCTCAGATCTTCGAGAACTGGGTTCGTCCGGCGATGGCGAACCTGCGCGATGTGGGCGCGCACTACGCCATCAGTTCCCTCTTCGAGCGCAGCAGCGATGAAGTGCCCATCTATTGCTACACCGTGGAGCGGCAGGATTTTCAGACGATGGAGTCGGGAAGGGCGCGGGTGGCCGTGGGACGCGCGCGGGTGACGTCAAAGATCACAGAGGAAAGCGAACTGCAGACTTTCGGAGTGATGCACTTTGGCGATCA
>JAOAPH010000021.1 GCA_025462835.1 Candidatus Angelobacter sp.
CCTACGATGCCCCCCAAAGAAGACTTGGAACCTGGGATTATGCCCAAAGCCGATGCCTCCACGGAATCTCGGATCAACAAATGCGCGATTACCAAAACCGTGAACCGGGCCAAAACCCCTGTTACCCACGAACACTCCGCGATTTCCCGCAAAGCCCCTGTTACCGATGAACGCACCGCGATTTCCAAAGCCCGCGCCACCCCTGACCATAGGACCCGAACCGCGCCCACCACCGCCCATCCTGGGCGACCCTCCACCCCCGCGCATCCCGCGCTGCGCCATCAACGTTTGCGTAGTGCTCATCAACACGAGAGCCGTAACCGCAATTTTCAACCAGCTTTTCACAATTTAATTCTCCCTCTAATCCAGAGCTGATGCGAGTTAGCAAAATTCAACCCGACGATCCGGCAGTGCCCCACCTTTATCCCGATGCGAAAGGATGGGATTCGGATTCAATAATCACAACTCGTACCTAAGCCGCCCTGATCACTCTCACGTCCGCGACTCGGCTGACACTCGGACCACCCACCAGCGCCCAGTCAATCGACCATCGCCCGCTCCCCTTGATCATGATCGCCAGCGACAACGCCAGTACAAGAATGTGATATTCGAAGCCTTCTCCTGGCTTTTGCCCTGTCCAATTCATGAAAAACCCAAAACGATGATGGACCAGCAGAATGGCGCCGATCATGTCACAAAAGATCCCGAACGCCGCCACCCTGCTGAGGAAGCCGACGACCAGCAAGATTGCGCCCCCAAACTCCGCCAGGATCACCAGCACGGTGACGACCGGCGGTATGTGCAGCCCTTGCGAGAACGCCTGAATCGTGGCCTGCGGCCCGTGCCCGCCAAACCATCCCAGCACCTTCTGCGCCCCATGCGGAAAAAACACAATCCCCAGCGCAACACGCATGAAGAACACAGCCGTGTCATTGTCCGTTTGCATTAACCGTCTAAACATAAGCTTCACCTGAACAACGCCTTCACCTAATGTATTTAGAATTGGACAGGATTCGTGTGGGTTGGCGACCGATTCCCGCCAAGCGAGGGAACTCGGCTAAGTAGCATTAGGCGTTGCCCTCCTTGCGAAGCTCCCGAATTGGGTGGCGCAGGGCTAGTCTCGAATCGGGCGCGCCGGCTTAAGCTTGAATCGGGTGGCGCAGGGCTTCAGCCCTGCATTCACTTGCGTTTGATGAAGAGGGCTTTGCCCCTGAAGTAACGACACAACGGAATCCCGCAATTCGAACAATTCCCCTCACTGCGCGAAGAATTGCTCCAGCGCCGAAGGCGCGGAATAGGTTAGCCCGCCACGGCAGTGGCGGGGTTTACGCCCGACATGATCCGAGTCCCGTAGGGATGCCAGCCCTAAACCTCCGCCGCCTTCGTCTCAATCAGCTTCTTGATTCGTTCCACAAACTCGCTCACCGGAATCGACCCCTCGTCGCCTTTGCCCCGAGTGCGCACGCTCACCGCGTTTTCCGCCTGCTCTTTATCACCGGCCACCAACAGGAACGGCACCTTCTGCAAAGCATGTTCGCGGATCTTCGCATTCATCTTTTCCGCACGAGCATCGACATGGACACGCACACCGACGGCCCTCAACTGCTCCGCCACTTTGTTCGCGTAATCCGCGTGACGTTCGGCGATCGGGATCATCGCCACCTGCACCGGCGACAGCCATACCGGAAACGCCCCTGCATAGTGTTCGATCAACACGCCAAAGAACCGCTCAATCGATCCATACAGCGCGCGATGCACCATCACCGGCTGATGCCTCTGCCCATCTTCCCCGACATACTCCAACCCGAACCGCTCCGGCAGCGTGAAGTCGAATTGCACCGTGGAGAGCTGCCACAATCGCCCGATCGCATCCACCAGCTTCACGTCGATCTTCGGCCCATAGAATGCCGCTTCGCCTGGAATCGTCTTGTACGGAATCTTCTTACGCTTTAATGCGCTCTCCAGCGAATTGATTGCCTGGGTCCACTTCTCTTCGCCTCCAATATATTTCCCGCGATCGTTCGGGTCCCAGATCGAAAGCTCCACCTGGTACTCTTTGAAGCCATAAGTGTTCAGCACCGCCAGCGCAAAATCAATGCAGCCGATCACCTCGTCTTCAATCTGCTCGGGAGTGCAGAAGATGTGCGCGTCATCTTGCGTAAAGCCACGCACGCGCAACAGGCCGTGCATCACTCCGCTGCGCTCATACCGATACACCGTCCCCATCTCCCCCAGCCGTACCGGCAGATCGCGATAGCTCCGCAGCGTGTCCTTATATATAAGGATGTGGAACGGACAGTTCATCGGCTTCATCCGATAATCCGCATCGTCCAATTCCATCGGCGTGAACATGTTCTGCGCGTAGTAGCCCTCGTGTCCGCTTGTCTTCCACAGGTCCACGCGCGCCACATGCGGCGTATGCACCAGCGAGTACCCGCGCTTCAGATACTCATCGCGCATCCAGTCTTCCATCTCCTTGCGGATCAACCCGCCCTTCGGATGCCAGAAGATCAGTCCCGGCCCCGCGAGTTCCTGAATACTGAACAGGTCCAACTGTTTTCCCAGCACGCGATGGTCGCGCTTCTTCGCCTCTTCCAGCTTGTTGAGATATTCATCCAGCTGCTTCTTGTTATAAAAACTGGTTCCATAAATGCGCTGAAGCTGCTGATTTTTTTCATCCCCCAGCCAATACGCCCCGGCGATGCTCAGCAGCTTGAACGCCTTGATCTTGCCCGTCGAGGGAACATGCGGCCCGCGACAGAAATCCACAAACTTCCCTGTGCGATACAGCGAAATCTTTTCATCGGGTTTCGTGAACTGCTCAATGAAATGGCACTTCATGAAATCGCCTTCGGCCTTGAACTGCCGCAGCCCTTCCTCGCGCGGCAAAAAATCCTGCGCGTAAGGAATGTTCTGCTCCACCAACTCCTGCATCTTCCGCTCCAGCCTGTGCAGGTCGTCGGGCGTGAACGGCGTGGGACGATAAAAATCGTAAAAGAATCCGCTCTCCGTCGGCGGCCCATGTCCCAGCTTGGTCTCCGGAAACAATTCCAGTACTGCCGCCGCCAGCAAATGCGCCGACGAATGTCGAAACACTTCCAGCGACTCCGGATCTTTCTCCGTCAGGATGCGCAGCTCCGTGTCCTTTTCCAGCGGCCGCATTAGATCAACCAGCCGCGCCTCATCCCCATTCGAAGGAGGGTTAGCCGACGGGTGCCCCATCTGTGACGAAGTCACAGGTGGGTTAGCATTCTCCGCTGCGCTGTCGTGCTGGTTGAAGCTCCGTGCCTGCGCCGCAATCGCCGCATCGGCCAGCCTCGGCGATATCGACTTGGCCACATCCAGCGCCGTCGCGCCTTTTGGAAACTGTTTAATGGAACCGTCAGGAAGTTTTACTTGAATCGTTTCAGACATGTATTTCTCCTCCCCGTGGCTGTTCAGGCTGGCCCTGCCTCAGCTATGCGCGGACACGCCAACAATGCGTCCTGCGCGCATGGGTTCAGAATGTTGGAGTAGTCAGTTTAGAGGAGGCGAGCAGAAAGGGTCAAACTGATGCTGTCATCCTGAGCGCAGCGAAGGATCCCTTTCACTCTGTAATCAGATTGCATATGCCCTGTCATCCCGACCGAAGCGCAGCGAAGTGGAGCGACCTCGCCTTGGACTTTGCTTTTCAGTTGCCACATAGCTCTCTGCACATGAAGCGACCACTCTAGTTCGAATTGTCATCCTGAGCGCCTTGGTTCTGGCGCGAAGTTGACGCGCTTAGCGGGCGTCTGAGCCCGCTGCGGAAATCCCGAACGCGAAGCCGAGAGAGCTGCGTTTTGAAATCTTGCGCTTAGCACTCTGCATTACTTGCGCAATGGAACTGCAACAAACTTATTTCGAGTTCCTCGCGACGCAACCGACTTTGCCAGTGTTCTCTGTCATAAATATGCATGAATGTGAGTTTTCTTTCCTCTGTGAAACAAACGCCACAGCCATGAATGCAGAGGCTCGCCGGCTGGATCCCGAATAACGTTCTCAGTGGGTTCCTCAATAAACAATTCGACATTATCTGGCAACAAATAGCACGCTACGGGAGAGCCTAGCCCGATCCCAGATACACAGCGAGCATTTCCCGTTACGGGTTTAAGATGGAAACGATAAATAAGCGCGTGTTGAAAAGACAACCCATACCCACAATCATCACAGTGAAACTTCCACAGCTTCACATTATTCAATGCAGCTGGTACCAGCATCGGATGCCCACTCAGCACCTTCACACCCGTTACGCTCCCATCAGCCGCAACCTCCAGCGCCAATTTCACCTCGCCCGTAATCCTCGCCTGCTTTGCAATCTGCGGATACACCGGTGGCTCAAACTTCTGCACGCTGATCTTGTGCTCCTGCGCCACTGCCGCCGCACTCAATGCGCACCCAATGACGAACGGCCATAGGACTCTCTTCATAGCGCGACAGTCTACACCGTCTTCCCCAAACACCTTCGTGTTCTTTGTGAAACCTTTGTGCCCTTCGTGTGCTCAGGTTTGAGGCTCGCGTCCAGCAAGTCGAAACCCGCATCTAACTCCTTTGCGCTATGCCGCCACTCCTCATCATTTTCAAATACAGCCTGCGCTGGCTCTGGCACCTCGGCGGCCCCGGCCTCATTCTGATCGGCCTCATAGACAACTCGATGATCCCTACTCCGGGTGGAATGGACTTCGCTACCGTTCTCCTCTCCGCCAGCCATCCTGCTCTGTGGTGGTATTACGGCATGATGGCGACCATCGGCTCAATGATCGGCGGATATCTCGCCTACCAGCTAGGACGCAAAGGCGGCAAGGAAGCTCTGGAAAAACGCTTCGGCGAGAAACGCCTGGAGAAGGTCTACAAAAAATTCGAAGAGGCAGGGTTCTTCACCGTCTTCGTTCCCGCCATCCTGCCGCCGCCGTTTCCAACCGCTCCATTCCTCGTCGCCGCCGGCGCTCTCGACTATCCGCTAAAGAAATACATGACGGCACTCGGCACCGCTCGCGCCATCCGCTACATGGGACTGTCCTACATATCCTTGCTCTCCGGACGATGGATCATCCACTCCATGCGCCAGTATTATCGGCCGCTTCTCTGGACCTTCACCGGCCTGCTCGTCGCCGCCGGCATCGTCGGGGGCACATTCTTGTATTTGCAACACCGCCGAGGAAAACTTCACCTCGATTCCCACTCCACCTCGACCAAGGACTCCGCATCCGATCGCAAGACCCCCACTGAAAAAATCGCGTGATCTCCCACTTCGCTGTTTCTACACCCGGGCTTTCCTGTCTACCGACTGTTAACTACTAACCAGTCGTTGTTTTCAGGTTTGAGAGTCGCGCCCAACTCGCCGTATTGCGAAAATCCTTATCTCGTCGCGTGCCCAAGTTCCACACTGCATTCTTTGTGTCCTTCGTGCCCTTGGTGTTCTTTGTGTTTTCAGGTTTGAGGTTCGCGACTAACTATCTGCAGATCCAACCCAATCCTTGCAAATCCGTACGATCCGTGTAATCCGTGGCAAGCATTTGCAACTGTACGGGCGGCAACACCTCTCCCGCACCTCTCATCCCACAACCCACGGAGGTTCTTATGGCTATTGATCCTGTCTGCAATATGGAAGTGGACGAAGAAACCGCGCCCGGACACACCGTCTATGACGGCATGGACTTCTATTTCTGTTCTCTCGCCTGCCAGCAAAAATTCGAGCACGACCCCGGCCAATACGTCGACGTAGAAGCCGCCTAAACAAGACCAGCACAAAAGAAAAACCGCGGATAAAAGAATTATCACCCGGATTCAACTCAAACAATCCGTTCTGATCCTTCTTTCATCCGCGGTTAAAGCTTTTGCCTTACGCTCTTGACTTTTCTAGAAACCAGAAACGAGAAACCAGAAACCGATCTTAGATATAGCTCAACCACCAATCCTTCCGTCTCTGCTTCAGCTCCGCATACCACTTGCACGGGAAGTAAAGGATGACGACTGCAATCAACCACACCAGATACACGACCGGCAGATCATAGCCGTAGCCGCTTGGTGGCGGCTGGCCAAAGAAGGCTCCGTGCCACAGCCATGCAGCAGGCTGATGAAAAGCCAGTGCCACCACCACTGCCATGCTGTGAATCAAGAAAATGTGCAGGATGTAATAAAACATCGGCACCCGCCCAAAGACGAGTATCTTGTCCCAGAACCGCCCAATCCCCGATTTCAGGTCCACCTTATCGAACCACGCCAGCAGCATGATCGCAGGGCCTAACGTCATCAATAAATATTGCAGCGAGGGCGGATACTTCTCCACGTTAAAGAACGAGATGATCGTCAGCTCCGTCGTCTTCTGCATTGCGAAGGGCCCCGGCGAGGCGAATCCAAATCCCACCGGAGGATTTCCATATACGTTAGTGACGCGCAGGATGACAAAGCATGCGATCATCGCCCCACCCAGCGTCAGTAATGTCCTGCGCCTCTGCTCCGGTGGTCTTTGCAATAACGCTCCCAACGCGTACCCCGCGCCCATCACTCCGATCCACGGAATCAACGGATACAAAAAGAAGAACCCGAAATGCATTTGCGGAATGGGAACGAACCCGGGCCGATGCAGCGCCGTCCATATCCAGCCAAAGTTTCCAAGCGCTGCGGGTGTGACTCTGTCGAAAGCATTATGCAGAACGATCATTCCCACGCTGATTGTCGCAAGCGCTTTCATCGGAAGCCTGACAAGCAACGCCAATGCCACCATCGACCACCCCAGCGCCCATATCACCTGGAATTCCAGCCCGGGTTGGAATTGAAATGTCCAGGCAAGATGGATCAGCGTCAATTCCAGAAACACCAGCCACAGCCCGCGCTTCCACAGAAAACTCGATAACTCTGCTCCGCGTTTCTTGGAAAGATATGCGCCGGTTCCCGCCAGAAAGAAAAATGTTGGCGCGCAGAAGTGCGTGATCCACCGCGTGAAGAACAGCGTCCCGTAAGTCTGCGAGAGATCTTCCGGCTGGAACGTGAGGTTTGAAAAGTAATCGCGCGTGTGGTCCAGCGCCATGATCGCCATCACCAGTCCACGCAGCAGGTCAATGGAATTCAGGCGACCGACGCCGATCGCTGCCGGCCCGGGAGTTTGAACCGCAACAGCCTCAGGGACAACCGCCATCGCACGCCCTCCAATTCGACTGAAGCGGCGAGATTAGCACATCCAATGCAACAGAACCGCGGACAAAGCGATTTTCGCATTCGACCTTGATCCGCTCTTATCTTTCTTTGATCCGCGGTTAAAGTGCCTTACGCCACCTTCTCCGTTGTGTGTGGCGCAGGTTTCTCAGCCTGCCCTGAGCGAAGCCGAAGGGCCCTCGGCTGTGAACTTGCGACCATCCTCTTAAGCGTCAGCGCGTTCTCCGCCGCATATCCCGCCTGGTCGTTATCGAAATAGACGAAAACTGATTTGCCTCGCGCCGCCCAGTTCTCAATCCGCTTAGCCCACGCCGCCAGCGTCTTCTGATCGTAACTTCCTTGATATCGATCTCCCGGACCGTGCAATCGCACGTAAACAATATCTGCAGTGACTTCGATGGGAGAACGAAATCCTGCCAGTTCGTAAATACAAAATGCGGCATTATATTTTCGTAGAACGTCGTAAATCTCCGGATTGATCCAACTCGGTTCGCGAAACTCAAACGCATAACGATGATAGGTCGGCAAAGTCTGCAGCAACTCTTCCAGGCGCTCGCGATTCACCTTCCATTTTGGCGGCAATTGAAACAGGATCGGCCCCAGCTTTTCTCCCAGCGCTTCTGCGCGCGGCAGAAAATTATTCAGCGCGTTCTCCGGGTCCTTGAGTTTTTTGTTGTGCGTAAGGAACCGGCTTGCCTTCATGGCGAATTTAAAATTCCTGGGCGTCGCCGCCCGCCAGCCTTCCAGCGTGGACACCTGTGGCAGCATGTAAAAACTGTTGTTGATCTCAACCGTGTCAAAGTGCTCCCAGTAATGCTGCAGCATTTTGGAAAACGGCAGCTTCTCGGGATAAAAACTCCCCAGCCAATGCTTGTAATGCCAGCCCGAGGTGCCAATGCGGATTTCCGCATCCGACTTCGACTTCATTCTTGTGCTCTCGCGCAAACTTCGCCCGCTCCCTGTCCAGGAAAGTAGCCGCCGCCCAGCTCGGGATTCCTAATAGGTGGATGTTGCACAAAAGCGGGAAGTTGCAGCAGCCTGTTGCGGGGGTGCCCCACGTTCGCGAAGCTAACGTGGGGATTGTCATTGAATTGCCACACCCATTTCATCTTAGATCGCATCGCGATACAGCATTCCAACGCCGGAGGCGCGAAATCTTTATAGGTATTTGGGCGCACCCGGGAGCCAGATGACGATTAGCGCCGGAGGCGCGAAATGTTTATAGCTTGGTGATCTCGAACGACGAGCCCCGGCGGGGCGACACCGCGCAAAAAGGGTACTGGAACCCGTCCCGAACGGGACGGCACGAAAGTAGCCCGGCACGCCAGTGCCGGGTATTCTGCACGATGAAATTCCAGTCCCCGAAGGGGACGGCTGATGCTAGTGCCCAAGCTTCTTGACGTCCCTGACGAACATCACCGTGAACGCGCCCAGGAAAGCCAAAACTCCAATCGGCGCTCCGATGATCCGATAAGCAATGCTGTAATCCGGCGTCTGATGGGTGAACGCCTGGTAGATCACCAGGGCAATGATGGCCAAAAAGTTTGCCGTGAAAAAAGCGATCCCGGCCGACACCAATCCCACGCCCAACGATTTGAAAAATGTCTTTATTGGATTGAACGACATTGGCTTCGACTTTACAGAACAAATCCCAGCAGGGTCAACCGTGCAACGATCGCGAGAATACCTTCGTCAACACGCAATTTCTGTTTGCAGAATTCGTCGCGCGCCAGAGGCGCGCAATGTCTATAGCAGATCGCACTTAATGAGATGAGCCCCAGCGGGGCGACATTCCCTTCACGAAACAAAAAAGCCCAGCCATTTTCGGCTGGGCTGATCACATCGTCAAACTTATTTCTTTTTCCCGCCTTTGGCCGCCGAGTCTTCCGCCTTCACCACCGGCGCCACTGGAATGTCTGACTTCGCCAGCGGTTTGCGCGGAAACATCTGGTCGCGCATCGCCGCGTTATAAACAAACGACGCCATCACCGCCGACGCCTGCATCAGATCATCTCTCTGCAATCGTTCATATGTATCCATGTTGGAATGATGCGTACGCGTGTCGTACTCCAACTCATCTTGAATGAACTGGAATCCCGGGACGCCCACTCCGTCGAACGACAAATGGTCAGTCCCGCCCGTGTTGCGCATAGTCATCGTGGTCATGCCCAGATCGCGGAACGGTTCCATCCAATTCTGGAAGATCGGCGCCGCCGCGGAATTTTCCTGCAAATAGATTCCCCGAACTTTCCCCGATCCGTTGTCCAGATTGAAATAGACCGACACCTTGTTGTACTCCGGCTTCAATGTAAGCGGGCCCGGAGGCGGACGAAATCCTCCACCACCACCCCCGCCGGCATTTGCGCCGGCAGGAGGAGTCGGACGCGTCGCCAGATGCTCAGCGACGTACGCGCGCGATCCCAACAAGCCTTGTTCTTCTCCGCTCCACAGCGCAACGCGGATCGTTCTCCGCGGATGCAGGTCCAGCGCCTTGATCAATCGCACCGCTTCCATCGCCACTGC
Source organism: Candidatus Angelobacter sp. (assembly GCA_025462835.1). GTDB lineage: Bacteria > Acidobacteriota > Terriglobia > Terriglobales > Acidobacteriaceae > JAICLA01. Next base: position 9,697 of record JAOAPH010000021.1, read on the forward strand.
CGACCCTGCTCCATTGTCGGTCGCGCCCGTGCCGCCGTGCCATGAATCCAGGTGCGCTCCGAGCATGACTACTTCGTCTTTCAGATCGGTGCCGGGAATTTCCGCAACCGTGTTGTAGCCCATCGGATCGTCATCGTAGAACTTCGCTTTGACGTTCACTTCCACTTCCACATCTTCATTGCGGTCCATCAAACGCGCGATGCGGCCGTAGTGTTCAATGTTCATCACCAGCGACGGCACTCCCACCGGCTCGCCTTTTTTGTACGACCCGCCGCTCTGCACAAAGATCGTTCCACCATCGCCCGGCAAGCGCGTTGGCTCGATCGTCGCCGCCACTTTTTCTTCCATCAGGAACTTCGTCAGCTCAGGTGCGAAGGCCCGGCGACGCGCAGCTTCCGCGAATTGCCCAGCTTGCGCGGGATTGCGCCCCGCTGGCGCAGCGAAGTGGTACAACTCGTCCAGCGTCTGGTCGGTGTAGCGCGTCATCTTCGCTTCGGTGTTCATCTTCACGTCGCGCATGTCGCCCAATAGCAGGATCGCGCCCGCAAGTTTGCCTTTGTTCTTTTCCAGATCTTCTTTGTTTTCCAGCTTCACGCGCACAAGCTTCCCACGCACCGGCCCATCGGTCCCTGGAGTCCACGCCTTTGGCAGCGCGATCAGTTCCGCCGTGTCCGGCGCCAGCATGCGTACGCTCGACATCTCATAAGACCATCCTGTCCCGAACGGCCCCCATGCTTCCAGGTGCGAATTCTGCAGTCCCCACTTCGTGAGCTGGTCCTGCGTCCACTTGTTCGCCTTGCGCATGTTCGGCGAGTTCGTCAGCCGAGGCCCGATGCTGTCCGACAGTGAACTCAGCGTCTCCATGACTTTCGAGTTCCTGAATTCCTCCTGCCGGATCTGCGTCACCACATCCAGATCGATAACGTTGTTGTTCACCGCGGGCGCAGCTACCGGCGCGGCCTCAGACTTCTTGCTCGGGTCCTTCGCAATCGCCGGAAGGACAAAAGTGGAACTGACCAGGGCCATGCTGACCACACAACCCAGTAGATATACCGACTTCTTCGATTTCAAGACCTATACCTCCGCAGTAATACTTTGGAATTTTCTATCTCGAACAATGCCTGACGCAGAACAGCAGCAGAACAGCAGCAGAACAAAATGGATCTTTAGCAGACGATTCTTTTGGGGAGCGTACTTGCAAGCCGCAAGGCTGCTAAACGGAAGGACGAATGGTACTCTGAAAAAGTCTCAGCCCACGGATGGATTTTCTGGCTGTTCTGTGTGGCACAGGTTTCACAGCCTGCCCTGAAGCCGAAGGGCCCTCGGCTGTGTTGTGAGTCCGTGTGGCACAGCCGCCTCGGCTGTGTTGTGCCGATCGCACAGCGAGCTGAAAAGAACGGGGGTGCCCCACCCTGATCCGCAGGATTAGGGGACAAAGGAGCCTCTCCCGACATCTCAACCTGTCGTTCAGCCACTTCCCACCCTGCTTTCCTTTGTGATCTTCGTTCTCCTTCGTGCCCTTTGTGTTTTCAGGTTTGAGGCTCGCGCCCAAAATAAGTCGCCACTCAATGCTAAGTGCTAACTGCTAATAGCCCCCCGCTGCGCTAGAATTACCGCCTATGTCCACTTCCCCCTCCAACGCCCCGGCTGGCACCCGTTCCGCAGAGGACATCGTTCGTCAAACCCAGGTCGCGCAATCGCCCAACGGCATTTGCTATGCCGCCTCTGGCGAAAACGCCATCGACGCCTCCGACCTCGAGCGTCTCATCGCCGCCGTCCCGCACAATATCGCCGGCTCACTCGAGCGCAAAGCTTACTATTTTGTGCCGCTCGCCATCGGCGAAGGCGAATCCACACTGATCTCTGAGCGATACGACGTTGCACTCAGCGACCGCGCGGTCTGCCATCGCAACCTCAACCTCGGCGATTCCCAATGCGTCTTCATCTCCACACGCCTGATGGACGACAAATTTTCCGTCGCCTTCGAGTTCTACATCAACGTCGGACACGCCTTCGTCGAACGCGCCGGCGTCTCTCAGGATTTCGCCGATCTGGTCTGGAAACAGGTGGAAGCCGGTGCCCGCGGCGAGACCAGCCTCGACGCTTACGATTTCCGTCGCCAGGCCCTCGTCCGCAGCGAATCCGATACCGATTCCACCGCGCGCAATTCCCCGTCCCAAAGATCGAACAACAAGGGCAACGCAAAGATGGGGGCCTTCACTTCCATCGACGAAAAGGCCAAGACAAACTACCTTACCGCCGCCTTCTCTGACGCCGTCGCCATCTACCTTCTCTCGCTCTATATCGACGTGGATTACTACGACCTCCGCGAGCGCGAGTACCCGCTGCTCGCTCCCCAAGCTCTCGCCGAACGGCTGCGCAAGATCGCCGACCTCTTCCCCGCCAACCCCGGCTACGAATTCGCCGTCTATTACCGCCGCCGAACTTAGGTTCTTGTCTTACATCCCGAACGCGCACGGAGGAATCCCTATTACTCTGCAAACTGCCGGAATTCTCCGCTGTCATCCCGACCGTAGCGCAGCGGAGTGGAGGGACAACGCCTTTGCTTCTTGCCTTTCGTCCTTCGTGAAACCTTTGTGCCCTTCGTGTGATCAGGTTTGAGGCTCGCGCCCCAATCAATCGAAAGACCAATCCTGACTACTGGCTACCAACTACTGACTACTCGGTTCCTTGCCCAATTCCCCTTATTCCCGTATACTTACGGTTTGCTTATAGCAATCATTTTCAAGTAGGGGAGCACCAGTCTCATGCCCAAACGTACTTTTCAGCCCAACCGCCGGCGCCGTTCCAAGACCCACGGCTTCCGTTCGCGGATGAAGACCAAGAGCGGACAAGCGGTCCTCTCGCGCCGTCGTGCCAAGGGACGCAAACGCGTCTCTGTCAGTGCTGGTTTCAGGGACTAGTTGCCGCCTACGGCGAAGTTAAAGCGTTGAGCACGAAGGTTTTACACGCGGACACGGCCATTACGTTCCGAAGCTTCCGGCCCCAGTATTTCAATCACCTGCTCCGTAAGTTCCCGTTCGTGAATTCTGGATTCTTCGAACATCTAAAATCTAGTAGCGCTCCTGGGTTCAAAACCATGCACCCAGGCAGGATCGTGGTTGTGACCGCCTTCGCCAAATCCGTAACGAAGCCCAACTCGACGACGATGTCCAAGTCCCAATCCAGATCAAAAACGCCTTTTTCATTTCCGAAGGCGTCGCGCCTGCTGAAACATTCCACCTTCCAGGACGTATATGAAGGGGGGCGTAGGCATTTTTCCACCAGCATGACCTTATTCTACATTCTTAAAGAGAGCGCTTCTGCCGACCTTAGCTCTCACGCCGAGGTCGGCATCACCGTGGGGCGCGCCCTCGGCGGGGCTGTCGACCGCAACCGAATCAAGCGGCGCATGCGCGATCTCGTCCGTCATCAACTTGGCCCACTGAACACAACCTTGGCCGAACGCTATCTAGCCGCCGAGATCGTTATCAATCCCAAGAAGGCGGCTCTCACTGCCGAACACGAGAAGCTCCGCGCCGAGGTTGAGCGTGGCTTCAACGTGATCGCCTCCGCCAAGCTTCAGGACGCCAGTGTTGTTGCACCTAAACCCAAGCGAAGGGAATCAAATAGCTAATGCTGTTTCAGCCCCTCTCCACAAGTGTGCTCCGCGCCTACAAACGATTTATATCTCCGTTGTTGCTCAGTTCGTGCCGCTTCACGCCGACCTGTTCCGAGTACGCCATAGAAGCCGTCGAACGCCACGGAATCTTCATCGGCACACTGCTAAGTACCTGGCGCATTCTCCGCTGCAATCCGTTTTCCCGCGGCGGACTTGATACGGTTCCAATTAGTCTGAACGGGCGTGTGGCACAGCCGCCCTCGGCTGTGTTCCCAGAGGGCCAGCACATGCACATCCATTTTTTTGATCAAGCTAGGAAAAGATAATTGCCAGAAATCCAGAATCCAAACCAAGACCCGAACGACTTCCGACGACTGCTCCTCGTCTTCGCTCTCACCTTTGTCGCCATCATCGTGAGCCAGCAGTTCATGTCGAAGTTCGCCCCTAAGCCGACGCCCAAGCCAGAGACCACTCAGAGCGCTCCGGCCGCGACGTCTCCTGCGGCTCCAACACAAACCAGTACCGCAACAACGCCAGCAGCAACGAACGCCAAATCCGCTGCCGCACAAAAAACCCCTGCTCCAGTCACTACCAAGCAGGCCAGCAGCGAGACTGAGATCACCGTCGAGAACGATCTTTACAAGATCACATTCTCCAATCGCGGCGCCCAGGTTAAATCCTGGATACTCAAGAAGCACAAGGACGAGGCTGGCAATCCGCTCGACCTGGTGAACTCCCGCGCCGCGGCACAGTACGGATATCCGCTCTCGCTCTTCACTTATGACGAAGCACTGCGCAACAAGCTGAACAGCGCCTTGTACGTCCCCAGCGCCACCGGCCTGCTCAAAGCGCCAGCGCAGGTCACCTTCGAGTACGCAGACGGCGACACCACTGTTCGCAAATCCTTCAGCTTCGATCACAGCTATGTCGTGAAGGTCGATACCTCCGTCCAGCGCAATGGATCGCAAGTCACGGCATTTCCACAATGGCCTGTCGGATTTGGCGATCAAACCACCGGCCCCTCTTACGCTTCGTCACGCGTCGAGTATTACCAGGGCGACAAAGTCGAACGCCACTCCGCGGTTGAATCAACGGGATTGCCCATCGTCGGTGGCCACAAGTCACTTAGCAACGGCAACACCCTCGCGGGCCCGTTCTACTGGGGCGGAGTTGTTGATCAATATTTCGCCGCCATCTTTCTTCCTGAGGACCCGAACTCCGCCGCTCTCGTCACGTTGCACAACACGATTCCCCAGAATCCCAACGAGCCTGATCCGGATAAGAAACGACGCGAAGTTTATTCCGTCCTCGGTTCTGCCATGGGCAACATGGGCGGGCCTACCAGCTTGCGCCTGTTCGTCGGCCCCAAGAACTTAGAGGTCTTGCAAAGCGTTCGCAGCTACGCTCCCGGCGCGGGTGGACAAACCACTCCCACCGGTCCCAGCCTCGACAACATCGTCGATTTCGGAACCTTCGCCATCATCGCCAAGCCCCTATTTCTCTGGCTGAATTGGACACACGAACATTGGGTCAACAATTGGGGATGGTCCATCTTCATCCTCACCATCATCATCAACCTCGCGCTCTTCCCCATGCGATATACCGGGATGAAGTCCGCGCTGCTTCAGCAAAAGATCGCGCCGGAACTGAAAGCAATCAACAAAAGATACGAAGGCCTGAAGCTCACTGACCCGCGCCAGCACGACAAGCAAAAAGAGATTCAGGAAGTCATGAAGCGGGAGAACATCAACCAATTCGGCGGATGCCTCCCCACCATCATCCAGCTTCCATTCCTCTTCGCCTTCTACTCCATGCTCAGCACGGTGAATGAACTTCGGCACGCGCCCTGGCTCTGGATCCACGATCTCTCATCGCCGGATCCTTTGCACCTTCTACCCGTCGCCATCGTCATCAGCATGTTCATCATGCAGCGCGCCACGCCCATGACCGGCATGGACGAATCGCAAGCCCGCATGATGCAAGTGATGATGCCCCTGATGATCGGCGGAATCAGTTGGACGTTGCCCGCCGGACTCGGCGTCTATTGGGTCACCGGCAATATCATCGGATACCTGCTCCAGTTGGCGATGAACAACACAAAAACCGCCCGCGAGATCCGCGCGCACCTGGCAAAACGCGCCGCCAAAAAAGGGAAGTAGTGACGAAGCATGTGGCACAGGTTTTATAGCCTGCCCTGAGCGAAGCCGAATGGGCCCTCGGCTGTGGGTTACTTAGATATTAAGTGGTCTTGTCATCCAGAGCGCCTTCTTTCTGGCGCGAAGGATCTTGCGCTTAGCAACAGCAGTGTCGCTGAATTCTTCCCGGTTTATGTTTTGCCCAAGAACGCAAATACTGAAATAACCGCTCCAGCGCCGAAGGCGCGGCATAGGTTAGCCCGCCACGGAAGTGGCGGGTTTGCTCGCCCAAGGTAACCAAGTCCCGTAGGGACGACAGCCCTAGTCTTGGCCTTATCCGTGTAAATCCGTGCCATCCGTGAAATCCGTGGCAAGCCTTTGCCTTTGACTTTCAATTACAATTCTTCCCATGCCCCTACAAGACAAAGTCGCCGCGGCCAACAAGGTCAACGATCTGCTTAAGGCCGTCCTCGCAAACTCCGGACTCCGACTCAAATACCGCATCAGCGTCAATCCGCCCTCGCCCGACCCTGATTCCGATCGCGCCGAGATCACCGTCGATCTCGCCGGCCCGGACAGTCCCATGGTTCTCGCCCGCGGCGCCGAACTACTGAACTCCATGGAGCACCTCGCCCTCAAAGCTCTGCACCTCGATACCGAAGAACACGACAAGCTCAGCTTCGACTGCCAGAAATTTAAAGTCATGCGACGCGAAGAACTGAAGACCGCAGCCGACGTCGCCGCCGAACGCGTCCGCAAGACCAAGATGCCCTACGAGTTCGCGCCCATGAACGCTCGCGAACGACGCATGGTCCACCTCCATCTCGCAAAGGCTGAAGACTTGAAAACCGAAAGCCAGGGCGAAGGCGGACGCCGCAATGTCGTCGTCTATCCCAAAGACTACAAGCCGGGCGCGGCAAAACCGTTCGGCCGCTCGCGCCGCTGATTTTCACATCCCGAGCATAGCGAGGGAGCCTTATCCCTCTGCAAACTCTCTGCATACACTAACTGTCATCCCGCACTTACAACCAACATGTCATCCCGACCGGAGCGCAGCGGAGTGGAGGGACCTCGCCTTGGACTTCGGTTCGAGTCCTTTCAAAATTGACAGGATTCAGACCGCACCATAGCCGCCGTTGATTCGCTCCCCGCGCGCCGGAGGCGCGGCATATCAGAGTTTCGCCCTAAAAAATTACCGAGCCCCAGGGGGCGACACGCGTATCAAATCTGCGGGTATTCACGCTCCAGCGCCCACTGCGCGGCATATTCACTACCCCGCGCCAGAGGCGCGGCATATTTATAGTCCACGCCCTAAAAAATTACCGAGCCCCAGCGGGGCGACACCCGTAACCAAATCTGTGACTACTCACCCGCTATCCAGCGCCGAAGGCGCGGAATAGGTTAGCCCGCCACGGGAGTGGCCGGTAGCCATTGCAATCCTGCCAGAGTCCCGTAGGGACGACAGCCTTCACTTCCACAACACAACCTCAAACACCGGCATCCTACAAACCATAGGAGAAATAAAATGATTCAACGATCAGTCACTCTTCCTGAGCTTTTGCTGATTGCCGGAACACGCGTTGCGCTGGGCATTGGGATCGGTTTGCTGCTCGCCAACCGGATGAATGCGGACCAACGCAAAGGCGCTGGATTGGCTCTTGTTGCCGTCGGCGCCGGCACCACAATTCCCATAGCCATCGGCATTCTGGGCAAAAAGAGTACCCCACCGATCACAGACGTGGATCTCCGAGAAGTCGCCTGAGCAACCTGCAACTCCCACTGCTGATTGCTGCTTTTCAGCATCCAACTCGCCATGAAGCGGCTTTTCTGGACAGCAGTAACATTCATCGTGCCCGCTTACTTCGTTGTCGTAGTCCGGAATGCGCGCTTGACGAAATCAATCGAATTCAGACCAGACAGAGGCTAAATGAAGTGGTGAAAACCGGGAGCATTCCGGGTTTCATTCCACAAGGTAGATGAACATGAAAGCGAAACCGCAGCTAGAGCAGTCCATGCAAGAGGAACAAATCCGTACGGCCCTGAATACGCACTGGCACGCGTCGGCAGTCGGCGATGCAAACGCGGAACACGATATTTACGACGACGATGCCATTTGTGATTATCCCCAGTCGGGCGAGCGAATCCTCGGGCGAAGCAATTTGCAGGCCTTGCGGAGTCATCATCCCGGCAAGCCGTCCGGCTTCAAGGTCACGCGGATTCTCGGAAACTGGGATCTCTGGATCACGGAATACACAATCACGTACCAGGGGCGACTGGCATATACGGTGAGTATTATGGAGTTCCGCAACGGCAAGGTCGTCCACGAAACACAGTATTTCGGGGATCCCTTCGAGGCGCCGGCCCGGCGGAGGCAATGGGTTCAGCAGACCGCGTGACGCCGCACTGAGGATGAGGAAATTTGCGGAAACTGGTCTCAATAGGCTGGCGCAGGGCTTCAGCCCTGCCTTGTCGGCAGGTCATCAAAGGGCCTTAGCCATACGTGTAAATCCGTGTTGATCCGTGAAATCCGTGGCAAGCCTTTGCCTTTCCTCTGCGGCCTTCGCGCCCTCTGAGGTCAAAAAAAAGACGCTCATCTCGGAGCGCCTTTTCTTGAAACCACACCACGGTCACGCCGCAACATCTTTTTTGACAGTTTGTCCCAGGAAATTCAGCAATTCGGAATTCAATTCTTCCCAGTGCGTCCATGCTATTCCGTGCGGCCCGCCCTTGATCACCGCTAGCCGCGCTCCCTTGATCATCTTCGAAAGCGGGATCGCCGTCGATGCGATGGGCAGGATGCGATCGGCATCGCCATGAATGATCAGCGACGGCACGTTCACGCGAGAGAGTTGCTTGCGGAAGTCCGTCAGCCACGCCGACACGCAGTCCAGCGTGCCCTTCGGTGATGCGCCCGCCGCGACGTTCCAGTTGTACTGCACCACCTGTTCGCTCACACGCTTTCCTAATAACTCGTCCAAGTTATAGAAATTTGCCAGGAATGAGGGAAGGAAGGCTAGTCGGTCCGCAGCAATCGCCTTTTTGATTCCTTCGAACACAGCTCCATCCACGCCGTCCGGGTTGTCAGCCGTCTTGAGCAGGAACGGCGGAAGCGCGCCAATGAAAACCGCCTTGCTCACACGTTCCGTTCCAAATTTTCCAATGTAGCCGGCCACTTCGCCCGAACCCATAGAGTGGCCCACCAGCGCAAAGTCACGCAGGTCGAGGGTGGTAATTAACTTGTGCAGGTCATCTGCAAAAGTGTCGTAGTCATATCCCGATGTAGGCTTGCTGGACTGGCCAAACCCCCGACGGTCGTACGTGATCACCCGATATCCTGCACCTAACAGCGCTGGCACTTGCTTCTCCCACGCGGCGCCACTCAGCGGCCACCCATGGCTCAGCACCACCGGCCTTCCCGTACCGTGGTCCTCGTAATACAGCTCTATGTTTCCGGAATTTTCCTTACCTACATTTACGTATGGCATTTCATTCTCCTTGTGGGTTGATGTTCTATTCCTTCGGTTTACGTGAAGACGATTACCGCGCGACCGCCCAGCTTGCTAGAGGCCCAAATCGCTCAATCCGGGATGGTCATCCGGACGACGCCCCAGCGGCCAGTGATATTTGCGCTCCGATTCCTTAATGGGCAGATCGTTGATGCACGCGTAACGGAGGCGCATCAGGCCGTTGTCGTCAAACTCCCAATTCTCGTTCCCGTACGAGCGAAACCAATTTCCAGAGTCGTCATGCGATTCGTAAGCAAAGCGCACCGCAATGCGGTTACCCTCAAAAACCCAAAGCTCCTTAATCAGCCGATAGCCCAGCTCCCTGGTCCACTTGCGTTTAAGAAAGACGATGATCTCCTGCCTGCCGGTGGGAAACTCCGCCCGATTTCTCCAGCGCGAGTCCGGTGTGTAGGCCAGAGCCACTTTCTCGGGATCACGAGAGTTCCACGCATCTTCCGCAAGACGAACCTTCTGAATAGCAGTTGCGCGGGTAAACGGAGGCAGCGGAGGACGTGACTCGAGAATTGTTTTCTGCTCCGCCATAAGATGAACCTTTTTGAGAGCCGCGCTCTCTAGTAAACAGATGCGATTTCGTCTGTCTCAGTCATCCCTCCAACTCGAAGCAATACCTTGCCTTCCTCTGCGCCCTCCGCGGTGAAGCAAAAAAAGGCGCTCATCTCTGAGCGCCGTTTCTCAACTCACATTCAGTGTTTTATCCCCACAATGTACCCACCGAACCATCCGGTGGGCGGTGGCGTAGCGTTTAAAGCGCCGGAAAGATGTGTTCGGAAGCTCCTTCGCGCTGGATTCAGCACGTATGACGTTCCATTGATTGTGAACGGCGCAACGGAAGTCGTGTTATTAACGTTCACGACTGAGAAACTCGGGACGGTGTCGTTCACAACCACTTGCTGCCTCAACGTGGAAACCAGGATCGGGTGATCCGATTTGAAGCTATCAGGATTGGAGAAGTCCGGGGGTGAGGAGACAAGGTAAAACGTTGTCACTCCCGTGCGGATGACCGAACGGATTCCGCCCACGACATTGGCGTTTATGACCGTCGCTTGGGTGAAAAATGTCACGTTGAAGACGAACCCGATCCCGCGGATCCAAGTGACTCTACCGATCTGCTGCGAAGTGGGCGGCGTAGTGGCAAAATTCGTGACTTGTCCGATAACTTCCAACGTCGGCTGGTCGGCCAGAAAGTCGATGGGGATCGGATCTTGTGCCTGGGCTATTGCAGACGAAAGTAGAATCGCAACTGCCAGGCCGGCTGTGCGAATCACTCGAAGCGACAACAAAGTTGGAATCATGGGGGCTGCTCCTTGCGATCGTTGAGGCGGGAGAGGACTTAGAGCTGTCGGCCACTTCCGCTCAGAACCCTCGCCCGCAAGTGGATGCGACAGGGAAGTCGCTACGGATAGGTCGAATGCTTCCTGGGGAGGCACTTGGGCCGAATTGTGGAGTACATTACTACTTAGTAATAACCCCCGGAAAGCGCCAAAATGCGCCGGATTTGTCTCGCACGAGAGTGGCGGCTCGGTCCATTTTGGATTCTCCCTGCAGATCCGTGTTCGTCCGTGAAATCCGTGGCAAGCTTTTGATTTTCCTCTGCGCCCTTCGCGCCCTTCGCGGTAAAACAAAAAGGGCGCTCATCTTGAGCGCCCTGACTGCTGACTACTTGCTACTGACTACTGCAACGGAAGCCCGTTGCCATTCTCTTCTTTCTCTTCTGGCGGGATCACCACAGCCGCAGCCACTTTGTCGCCATCGTCCAGATGCAGCAACCGCACGCCCTGCGTCGACCGCCCAGCCTCGCGGATACTCGTCGTGTTAATGCGGATGATCTTCCCAAACTGGCTGATCACCATGCATTCAGACGTCTCGTCCACCAGCATGATGCCGGAAACTTTTCCGTTCCGCGCCGTGGTCTTCACGTTGATCACGCCCTTGCCACCGCGCGATTGCAACCTGTATTCGTCCACGTCAGTCCGCTTGCCGTAGCCCTGCTCTGTGACCGAAAGGATCAGCGAAGCCGTGTCTTCAGTCGCGTCTTCGTCCTTGCCGGATTTCTTCGTGCGCTCCTTCGGCGTAACTGCCATGCCGATGATGTAATCGCCCTTGTCCAGATCCATTCCGCGAACGCCATACGCAGGACGTCCCATCGAGCGTACATCCTCTTCTTCAAAGCGGATCGCCATCCCTTCATGCGACGCCAGGAACACGATCTCTTTCCCATCGGTCATCTTCACGCCCACGAGTTCGTCGTCCGTATCGATGCCGATGGCAATGATCCCGCGCGACATCACGTTGCTGAAATCCTTCAGCTCTGTCTTTTTCACTGTGCCGTTGCGAGTGGCAAAGAAGATGTGTTTCCCTTCTTCTTCCAGGTCGCGCACATTCAAGATCGCGCGAACCGTCTCACCTGGCTGCAATGCAACAAGATTTGCAATTGCTTTGCCCTTGCCTGCCGGCCCAATGTCCGGAACTTCATACACTTTGAGCCAGTACACGCGACCTTTGTTGGTGAAGATCAGCAGATACGCGTGCGTGGAAGCGATGATCAGCTTTTCCACAAAATCTTCTTCACGCGTCGACATCCCTTTGCGGCCCGTTCCCCCGCGCCGTTGTTGGCGATAAGTAGATATCGGCGTCCGCTTCATGTATCCCGAGTGCGATATCGTAACCGCCACTTGCTCGTCCGATATCAAATCTTCCAGCGTCAGCTCTGCCGCTTCGTCCAGGATTTGCGTGCGCCGCGCGTCCTTCGCTCCGCCGTATTCTTTCAGGACCGCTTCGAGCTCTTTTACGATCACGCCGCGCAGCTTCTTTTCTGAAGCCAGGATCGATTCATATTCCGCAATGCGGTCGCGGATCTCGTTCAGCTCGTTCAGGATCTCTTCCGTCGACAACCGCGTCAAACGATACAGTTGCAGATCAAGGATCGCATCTGCTTGCTTCGCGCTGAGCTTGCCCGCCGACTCATCACCGATTCGGGTAGCCATCGCTTTGTCCAACACCTTGAACTTAGCTGCGAGCAGCGAATCTTTGGCTTCCTGTCGCGAACCGCTGGCGCGGATCAGCTTGATCACCGCGTCCAGATTGTCCAGCGCAAGTTTATAGCCTTCTAAGAGATGTTCGCGTTCCCGCGCCTTCATCAGCAGGAAGACTGTGCGTCTGCGCACCACGTCCACGCGATGATCGATGAAGTGCTGTATCGCCTGGATCAGCCCCATCTCTTTCGGCTGCTGATTGACCACAGCCAGGAAGATCATGCTGAAGCTCTCTTGCATCGACGTGTGCTTGTACAGCTGGTTCAGCACGATTTGCGGCTCGGCCCCGCGCTTCAACTCAATAACGATGCGCATTCCATCGCGGTCTGACTCGTCGCGGATGTCAGAGATCTCGTCAATAACTTTGTTGTTCACCAAGTCGGCGATGCGCTCGATCAGGCGCGCCTTGTTCACCTGATAGGGGATCTCCGTCACCACAATCGACTGCCGCTCTTTCGCCATCTGCTCGATAGCAGCTTTCGCCCTCATCATGAAGCGGCCGCGGCCACTGGTATATGCCTGCTGGATCCCGCTCTTGCCGTTGATGTAAGCGCCGGTAGGGAAGTCTGGCCCTTTTACGATTTTCAGAATGTCTTTCAATGGAGTCGCGGGATTGTTCACCAGTTCGATCGTCGCCGTCACGATCTCCGTCAGGTTGTGCGGAGGAATGTTCGTCGCCATACCTACAGCGATTCCATTCGATCCATTGATCAGCAGATTCGGAATCCGCGTCGGCAGGACTGTCGGCTCGTGCGTGGTGTTGTCAAAGTTTTCGACGAAATCGACTGTGTCCTTGTCGATGTCCTGCAGCAGTTCCTCCGCAATGCGCGTGAGCCGCGCTTCCGTATACCGATAAGCCGCCGGTGGATCGCCATCCACTGACCCAAAGTTTCCCTGCCCATCAATCAACGGATACCGCAAAGAGAACGGCTGCGCCATGCGCACCAGCGCATCGTAAAGTGCGGCGTCACCGTGCGGATGGTATTTACCCAAACCTTCACCGACTACCTTCGCGCACTTCACATGCTTCTTGTTGTGCAGCAATCCCATGTCGTGCATCGCGTAAAGAATGCGGCGATGCACCGGCTTCAATCCGTCGCGGATGTCCGGCAGCGCGCGCCCAATGATCACCGACATGGAGTAGTCGAGATACGATCGGCGCATCTCGTCTTCCACATTGATAGGCACAATGTTCGCCGCACCCGGACCGCCAGGAGGATTGGTGCCGTCAGGGTTTTTCGGATCTAAAGGAAGTTGAGGGTTCTGTTCGTCAGCCATAGTTTAGCTTTCAGCTGTCAGCTCTCGGCCTCCAGCTTAAGACTCCTGAATACAAATTTTGTGGCTCAGCGTTCTAGCAAACACTGAAAGTCTGTCCCGCGATTTTGCTCACTCGATCATTACGGTTTTGCTCGTCTGCCATTTGCGATTTTGCTCATCCGCTCTTATCAGCCCTTGGCAATTTTGCTCATCCGCTCTTGTCGGCCTTGGCGGTTTTGCTTTGAAGGGGCACGGCTTCAGCCGTGCCGAAATCCACCAATTCTGGCGCGGCTTTAGCCGCTGAGGTGGACAAAAGGACGCACTCGCAAAAACCACATAAGACCTGTAATTACTGTCAGTTAGCCACAAGGAGAGCAACAAAAATTATACCATGTTTAGCCCTGTCGAAAGTAGCCCAATGCGACCGTTTTGATCCGTGCGCATCGGTGAAATCTGTGGCGAGCCGTTGGGTGGCGCACCGCAGCTTTTCGCGAGCGTTTGGGTGGCGTAGGCCTTTAGGCCTGCATTAATTGCGCTTTAAGACGGGCTTTAGCCCCTGAGGTTTGAATCCAGCCTGCTGCCTCACATTCGAGGAGGGAGCTAACGTGGGGATTTTGCTTGTCAGCCACTGAACCGGAGACCATGACTAAATGAAAAGCCGCCACCCCATGGGCGACGGCTCCCCTAGCTACTGACTACTGATTACTGACCAGCGCTTCCGTTAGACGGCAATCTGAAATCCACTCCACGGTCGTTATTTTCTTTCGTCGTCGCTTTAACATCGACATCGTCCAGCGGATACCTTCTCATCCGTCCACCCGAGACGTCGACCAGTTCTTTGCCCACGATCGCGTAACTCTGTAACTCTTTGCGCGATCCATCGCGGAAAACGACCAGTGTCGTCGGACCACTTTCTACAGGTGCGGGCGCGGAAACAGCCGCCGCGGCCGGCGCTTGTACGTCTGGAGTTAATGCGGCTTGCTGACCGTTCGTCGCATCGTGTACTCCGCGACTATCGATCACGATGACCGTTGGAGTCTGCGGCCCTTGCGACGCCACCGATTGCTGAATGGGGACGCCGTTTACATACTGGTTCTGATCGTAAGCATTCGGATCGTAAGCATTCGGGTCATAAGCATTCGCATCGAATTCCGAGTAGTCATAAGGCGAAACGTAAATAGGCCATATTCCCCCGAAGCCGAAACCCCGCCCATGCCCCCGCCCAGAGAATCTGCTGAAGCCATCATTGAAACGGTTCCCGTGATTGAACCCGTTTCCATTGAATTGGTGCCCGAATCCTCGCGGCGCCGGCGTCAGTGATGTAGCGCTCGCTGGAATGCCCGGCGGATTGTTGAAACCATGTCCCGGACCCACCGATGTCGCCG
>JAOAPH010000031.1 GCA_025462835.1 Candidatus Angelobacter sp.
TTGCAGGGATAGTTTGTGTCGCGGAAGTAGTAGCAGCGAGTGCGCTGCAGAAGATTGCCTCCGGTGGTCGCCATGTTTCGAAGCTGTGGCGAAGCCCCGGAAAGCAATGCCTGAGAGAGCACCGGATACTCCTTCTGCACCGTTGCATCGTGCGCAAGGTCGCTGTTGCGAACCATTGCGCCGATCTTCAACCCACCATCGGATGTTCTCTCGATCTTGGTAACCGGCAAGCTATTGATGTCCACGACGGTGGTCGGCCGTTCCACATTCAGTTTCATCAGATCAACCAACGTGGTGCCGCCAGCAACGAACTTCATCCCCGCGATTGAAGCAGCGCCGAGTGCGCTATTAACGTCATCCGCTTTCTTATATTGAAATGCTTGCATACGTTCTCCTGCCAGACGCTTTTGCGATACATCAAGCGCGTCGACGTGCTTCCTGCACGGCGGCAACGATGTTCGGATATGCCCCACAGCGACATATATTTCCGCTCATGCACTCGCGAACAGAGTCATCGTCGGCTCCGCACGGCTCCTTCAGCAAAGCCGTTGCCGACATGATCTGGCCCGGCGTGCAGTAGCCACACTGGAATCCATCATGCTCCAGGAATGCGGCTTGGACAGGGTGCAGCTGTCCATCCTTTGCAAGACCTTCGATCGTCGTGATCTCATCGCCCTGGTGCATGATGGCAAAGCTCAGGCATGAGTTCACCCTTCGGCCGTTCACATGAAGAGTGCAGGCTCCGCACTGCCCGTGATCGCACCCTTTCTTCGTGCCAAACATTTGTAGGTTCTCCCGCAGGGCATCCAGCAACGTCACTCGAGGCTCCAGCCGCAGCTGGTGCTCCTGACCATTGACCTTGAGCACCATCGGCACTGCTTGCGAACTGACGGGGGGCGCCTGCGATGGAGTCTGAACTTCGTCAACGGGAACAGCACGAAGAAGTGGAGCGGTTGAAGCAGCGATTCCCGTCGCTCCGATTCGGGCCAGGAATGAGCGCCGAGTAAAACCGGGTTTTATCGGCTCGTTAGCGGGATTTTCTGATTCGTGCTTTTCTGGATCGTTTTTCTTATTAAGGAGAGATGGACTGCTTTTCTTGGTTGACACGGCGCACCCATCCTTTGACGAGATTGGCTGGAGCGGAGTGCCAGCCCCGCCAAGTCATTCGGATGAGTCAACGCTGAAAGGTGATGTATTCGATGGAGGGGTTGGGGGAAATGGAGGCGCGGGTGAGAGTCGAACTCACGCATAAAGGTTTGCGGTTTTCAGATTGTCTTGGATTGGACAAAGCGAGTGTCGGAAACTGGATCCGAGCCACCTAAGCTAGGTTTGAAAATTGCTAAACCCTAATCCGGGACTAAGACAATTTTTATTTGGTTTTTTGGCCTTTCTCGCGCTGTGGAAGTGGCATCTGCCAACTTGAGGAGACACAAAATGGAGCACACAAGCCTGAATAGCAGCCGGATAGATCGAAGAACTTTTTTGTGTCTTAGCGCAACAGCGGGAGCGGGCTTGCTTTATGGTGGCTGGCCTCAGCTCACATGGGCGGCACCTCAAGCACAAATATCATTGCCCAGCGACAATGCGCCCTGGATCGAGGCAACAATTCCTGAGTTGCAAGCAATGATGTCCTCAGGCGCTCTCACCAGTCGCGAGCTTACGCTCGGATATCTGCAGCGAATCAGCAGCCTGAATCCGCTGCTCCACGCAGTGATACAAACAAATCCGAATGCTGTCGCGATTGCCGCGCAACTTGATAACGAGCGTCGCGCAGGCCGCATACGAGGTCCACTACATGGCGTCCCCATTCTGGTGAAGGACAACATCGCCACCAACGACAATATGCAGACCACTGCCGGTTCGCTTGCACTGTTGAATAGCCAGGTTCCCAGCGATGCGCCACTCGTTAGCAAACTCCGGTCTGCCGGCGCTGTCATTCTCGGGAAAGCCAATCTCTCTGAGTGGGCCAATTTCCGCGGCTTCGCCCCGTTCAATGGCTGGAGCGCTCGCGGTGGCTTCACCAGAGATCCCTATGTGCTTGATTTCGATCCGTGCGGATCGAGCTCAGGTTCGGCGGTAGCAGCGGCGGAGAACCTCTGCGCTGCGGCAATCGGCACCGAAACAGACGGCTCGGTCGTATGTCCCTCGGGGAACAACCTGATTGTCGGACTGAAGCCGACCGTCGGCCTCGTGCCGCAAGATGGCATCATTCCCATCGCTCACAGCCAGGACACCGCCGGGCCAATGGCGCGCACCGTTACGGATGTCGCCATCCTTCTGGGCGTGATCCAGAGCCCGTTTGGTCCAGTCGCTGGCCATTCTGTTCCATCTGATTACACGGGCTTCCTGCAGCGCGGCGCTCTCAACGGAGCGCGCATTGGTGTAGATCAACGCTATTTCACCGCCGATTTCGGCGGCGAAGCTGACTTGGTTGCCGTCGTCAACAACGTTGCCATTCCTGCTCTGTCAAGCCTGGGCGCGACAGTGGTTCCCACCGATACGGGTGACTCTAACCTCTACTTCGACGCCGAATTTACGGTCCTGCTCTTTGAGTTCAAAGTTCAGGTCGCGCAATATCTCGCGGCACTAGGACACACCACCATGCGCAGCTTGGCTGACCTCATCGCCTTCGACATCGCGCATTGCCCGCAGGAGATGAAGTACTTTGGCCAAGAGATTTTCGATATGGCGGAGGCTACAAGCGGCGATCTCTCCGATCCAACCTATACCGCCGCGCGCCAGCTCTGCCTACAGCTTTCGCGGGCACAAGGGATAGACATGGCACTCGCGAAAGACAATCTCGACGCGATCATCGTACCGAGCTACAGCTTCGCTTCATCTCCTGCCGCCGTTGCAGGATATCCAGACATCTCGGTGCCCATCGGCGTCACGCTAGAGGGCAAGCCGGTTGGGATCTGGATGTACTCGACATTCCTCCACGAGCCCCAGTTGCTCGCGTTTGCCTTCGATCTGGAGCAAAAGCTGAAACCGAGGCAAACGCCGCAGTTCTTGAGTTCCGTGCCGCCACTTCCGCCGGATGCCGGCATCTGCGCAACGCTGCCCAAGACCAGCCAGAGCAAGGCAGGGCTGCCGCACCTGCGTCGTCATTTGGGCACGAACAAATCGATTCCTGGGCGCTGAGCATTGAGTTGTCGGAAAGAAGCGGAACAAAGAAGCGGAACCTAGTTTTGGCAACCAGAGCCAAACAGCAGCCAGACCTCCCTGCTGCTCTATGTAATTGAAAATGGAGGCGCGGGTGGAAATCGAACCCACACATAAAGGTTTTGTGGTTGAGACAATAACTCTAACTCTATCTAGTTGATAAATCGTGCGATTCCGCGGGGAAATTCTATGTTTCTTCGCCCCATTTCACCCCATTTCGCCAACTCTTGGCAGCCAAATGGCAGCCAGCGGCGCTACGCCTTTACTTGTTGTAAACGGTTGTGTTCGGATTGTACTGGCGCCAATCGAACCAGAAGTCCTTTAGCAAGGGCACTTGTTCCAGGCACTTTTCACCGGAGCACCCACGGAAGTCCCAGTCTTTGGCGTCGGCGGAGTCCATCAAAAACCACTCCTCGCCTTCTCTCCTGAAGAACTCAAGGTTCTCGCTGCGGAAGGCGCGCACCGATCTGTTGTCCGGTCCGGCCACGATGATCACGTTCACGCCACCCACCTTGTCCTGGATCACACGTTGGTCGACTACTCTTTGCACTGGGTAGGCCCGTTCGAAACCGTTGATACTGAGCCCAACGACTAACTCTCTGCTTGGGATCTTGCTTTCGCTGAAGCTCAATACCGTTGGATACTTCTTAAGTTTTTCCTCCCAGTCCTTCTCGTAGCGAGCAGTATCTTGACCCGAAACCTGCAACACCGTTCCGTGCGGAGCTTCTGACTTCCAGAGACCAAAAGCGAGCTCATCCGTGCTCGCCAGTTCCAGCGCAGCGCCTTTCATTGGGCCAGAAATCGCCTTCCCACTGACCTGCTGCCAGTAGCTGCCGGTTTGTTCATCGCGCATGATGAAGTTTTGATTGTTAATGCCTGCTAGATGGAAATTGAGGACTTTGCCGCTTATCGTTCGCTTCCACACCAGACCGGTGTGACAGAGCGTTCAATAGGTGACGACTAATGGCTCACCTCCCAACACATCGTTCAAGACGTGATGATAGGCCATGATGGCCACTGGATAGGCTCGTTGCTCCGGGCCAACGTTCACTGCAAGCACCATTTCTTTGTTATCGGTATTCGCACTGGCAGCGGACACGAACTGCGCCGTTGTGATGGGGTGAAACATTCTTTCAAAGATGTTCACCCGCGCCAGCAGCGAAGTCGCGACCACGAGCAGGGCAATCAGGGCGGTGCCGATGCGCTTCATCCATACTCTGCGGGGCTGCATGCGGAGCCACAGGACAGTCGTGAGTAGCAAGCAAAGGCCAGCGCAGATCGATGTGGCAGCTGCCGACCACCGGCCGATGATAAGACTCGCGGCAAGTTCGGTCGTCCCCTGGGAGCGAAACGGCCGGATGACGTACATCGGGAAAGCCAGCATCGCGAACGACACTAGTGCCGCTAGCAGTAATCCGGAAAATATCAGGCGGTTAGAAACCTTCGGGGTCACGGTTTGGCGCTCCTTTGTTGTGCTATTGCTTCACAAAGCATTGGGCCGACTATCAAGCGAGATGAATCTGATAGCTTTCGTCATTTCCCTCGGCATCCTCGTGCACGTGATAATTCACGATCTCTTTAGCCGCTTCGGGATGAGTTCGCCAGAAGTCACGGGGTGTCACCCAAAGCAGTGGATCTTCCTTGCGATCGGCGGGTGGCCCACACATAAGGCTGAGACTATACACGATGGGTGCCCCACTCATTCGCGCGGCGAATGAGTGGGCGAGAGTTGCTCCCGCGCAATGGACCTAGACATCCTCCCAGCTTGTTGGTCAAAAAATGAGCGACAAGGGTGGGGCAGCCGCGAAACTATTTTGTGGGAAGGGCTGTCGGCTTCTGTATCACAAAGGAATGGCTGTCGGCCCCTTGAGAAGAATCCCAGAAAGATCGGATCTCATCCACGCCGTCAACCAGCATACAGCTTCCGGACTTACCCCACTGGCAGCCACCTGTGCGACAAGTGGCTACTACATGCCTATGGAGCGCCATTCGAGCTAAGCTCCGTAAATGGTTGAAAAGGATGGAGGCGCGGGTGAGAATCGAACTCACGCATAAAGGTTTTGCAGACCT
>JAOAPH010000099.1 GCA_025462835.1 Candidatus Angelobacter sp.
CCAGCCGCGCATGTGCCGAGCCGCCCGTAGTTGGACGCGACCAGCGAATCTGCGCTCCCGACAAGTTCACGGTCAGACTGGAGGAGGTGCCGATAACCGGACAAGGCGTCAACACCATGAGCGGCGCCGAAAGTTTTTCAACGACAGCGCGGAAGCGAAACCATGTGGACAGCGGCACTCGGCGAACAAGTGTCTCAGACACTCCTCCAAGATCCAGTGCCAGCAATCCAAACCCGCCACTCCCTTGCAGGAGCAGGTCCGCTGATTTGAATGCCTGTTCCATGGCCTTCATGCCCTGGCCGCTGCATCGAATCCATAACAGGCGGCGCAGATCGACGCCCGCAGCTCGGGCAGATTTAGGGTCAAATGAATCGGTGGCATCAACTAACGCACAGAACTGGTCTTTCGTCGCCACGGAGAGCAGTTGCGATTGCAAGCTCTTTCGGCCGGCCGAACACCACCGAGCGCCAATAATTTCGGTGATTTCCCCGCACGGGACGCCGCCCATGATTGCATCAATCGCCGGAATTCCGGTCGCTAAAATTGGTTGCTGAATAGGTACGCGAGCAGTAAACGGAGCGGTGACACGCCCGCTCAGGCGTTCTTCAACTTGGGCACGGATTGAGGCGAGTGAGGCCATATAATAAGGAGAACGAGTATCTTTCGCCTTTCATTCACCTACCACGCTAGCCTCAAAAATGCCTCCCAGTCAAGGACTCCGCTCAACGTTCTGCCGCTAAACTATTGAATACAGGATGAATATTTTTGTCGGCACCGCAGGCTTTTCTTACAAAGATTGGGAAGGCGTGGTTTATCCAGACGATTTGAAGAAGCGCAAAATTCATCCGCTGGAATATCTGGCACAGTTTTTTGATTGTTGTGAGATCAATACCTCTTTTTATGGCCACATCCGGCCGAACGTGGGCAAAAGCTGGTGCGATAAGACGGCAGCCGTGAACCCGAATTTTCAGTTCACAGCCAAGCTCTTTCAGGGATTTACGCACATTCCGCGCGGCGCAAAATCACCTTCACCCTTCCAACTCACAGTGAGTCCCAAAGATGAAGGCCTGACCCGCGAAGGACTAGATTCAATTGCCAGTGAAGGACGGCTTGGCGCCGTGCTCGTTCAATTCCCAGTCTCGTTTAAGAATGCTGACGATACTCGTGATTACTTGTTTTCGCTTGTGCGCAAATTTAATCAATATCCCCTCGTACTGGAGATCCGGCACGAGAGTTGGAACGATCCAGAAATACTAGGTGGGCTTGCCGAAGAAGGAGTGGGCTTCTGCAATATCGATCAACCACGATTGGGAAAATCGCTGCGCGGGACCGCGCACGTGACAGCGCCAGTCGGTTACGTGCGCCTGCATGGACGCAACTACAAAGAGTGGTTTCAAGCCGACAACCGCAATGACCGCTACAACTATCTGTACAAGCCGAAAGAACTCGAGGGCTGGAAAGAAAGGATCACGCACATCACCCAGCAGACCGAAAAAACTTTCGTTGTCGCCAACAATCACTTCAAAGGCCAAGCGGCCGTAAATGCGCTGGAGTTAAAGAACATGCTTTCAGGTGAAAGAGTGAAAGCGCCCAAGCCACTTGTTGAGCACTACTCCGAGCAACTGATGGCCATCGCGGAGCCCGTGTAGGGAATTGCTTTCCCGAAGATAAAGCTCATCATTCCGTTAATCCAAAGATCCTATTTCTCACCCGATCTTGGCAGCAAGCGTCTGAACGAAGCATGACGCAACCGTCCGTGCGGAGTGCGCTCGACAAACTCAATTTCTGCCGACTGCTCTGGTTTGAGCCACACCGCTTGTGCCATGACTTCTTCTGTCATGGCGTGCTGATGTTGGCTCTTTTTCTCCGGCAAATTCACAAAGGGAACGCGTTTGGTTTTCAGATCCTGCACGGCTTTGAATATTTCCGAGCGGTTGAACTGATTGAGACCTGCAATCAGGCGTTTGACGTGGTACAGCTTTCCGTCCTCGTGGTATTCGCCGATCAGGAGTTCGCCAATTCCCTTGCGCCCGGGGATATACCCGCCTATGAAGAATTCGTCCTCCTGATTGAATCTCTGTTTCAGCCACAGATCCGATTCATCACCTGGGTAATAGTGACTGCCCAATCGCTTTGCCACGAGCCCTTCAATTTTCGTCTGGTGGACTACGCTGGTTGCGGTTGCCAGATCCACGTCTGAGCCGAATTCAAAGATCGGCTGCAAGGGTGTGACGAATCCGCTGGCGATGTCCGCTAAATACTTTTTGCGTTCCTCGATGGGTTTGTCGAGCAAATCCCGACCTTTGAAATACAGGCAATCGAACGCAACGTAATAGATGGGCAGCTTTGTGGAGCGGCGATTTTGCAGTGCGTTGAAATTGGGTCTACCCGTTGGCTCAACCGCAACGATCTCACCATCGAGCACTACGTCTTTCACAAATAACGCAGAAACAGCATCGTAGATCGCCGGAAACTCTTTGTTGTAAAGCTTGGCATCCATCGAATAGATGTTAGTTCGTCCCTCCGACTTCACTGCCACCACACGATAACCGTCCAGCTTGGGTTCGAGCAGCCATTGCGCTCTGTCATCCGGTAACTTGGTAACCATCGTCGGCTTCATCGGAGCGATGAACCGGGGAACGTTCCTGAGCGGTTTTTCGCGGATACCTTTTTGCACTACCCGGCCTTTTTGGGGTCGCCCTTTACAAGATTATGATGGAACTCAGGAATGGTCAGTTGCAAGAGGCCCGAAGACGGCCTTCACGGCTTCTCATTACTAAACGACTGCACCGCTGCCGGTCCTCCAGGATTGCGTGCCATAGCTGAAGGGTGAGTATTATCCCGCCAGCGCTTCCACAATACTGATGGGAGATCAGAGCTCCTGCAATTCGGAACAACGATCCATGCCCCCTTTCTTTGTTCACGGAATATTTCCCTCCAGGATCCAGCCGCCCGCCCACAGCACTGCGCCGACCACGATAAATCCCACCGCCAACACTGCACACTCCCGCGCCGCGAGTACAACAAGCTCGCCCAGCCGGAGGAACAAGAGCAGTATCAAGACTGCGGGGACGCTCAGCCCAATCAAGACGAACAGTCGTCCGACCACTTTCATCCGCCGATACACTTCAGGTTTCATTTGTGTCCTTTCAATTGCGTCGTCACCACCGGGGTCTGGCGGGGACGAACACAGAGCGCGCGCGTCCCCGCGGCGCGCCACGGCCTGTTTTTGCTCGAACGCCGGTCCAACGTGGAGGCTGTCGAAATTGAATTGATACGATTGCCAACCGCACGTGCCTCTAAACCCAATGCCGGTTGAAAAAAAACCGAGATCGCACAATTAAGCGCGGTCCCGGTCGCAGCGCCGACTCTCCCTGGCAGTAAGGCTCTACAGAAACGGTTTTGGACTACTGGGTGACCAGGAAGACGTCGTATGCTTTTCGGCCAACATCTGACTCGCCGTGCTGGCCTTGATTCACTTTGGCTTTGTATCGGAAAACATTTCCAAATTCATCACTTCGGCCGGTAAGCGTGTAATCAAGACTGATGGAAATGATGCCCATCTCGGGCAGAGTGTGCAGCTCTCCGGATTGTGAAATACCGTCATGGTTTGCGTCGACCCAAAGGCGCAACGACGGAAAGACTGTGTCACGTGCATCAATTACACCGTCACCGTTGCCTCCATTGGCCGGATCATCATAGACGGCCAGGGCGAGGAAACCGTTGGGATGCTGGGACGATGGCTGCGGTGTGAAATTGCCAAACATCTCCGCGCCGCTGTTGATAACACCATTGCCGTTGCGATCAAGTACCAGGAAAGCATTGTTTGAATTGGCGGTCCATGCGATCTGGACAGGGAAACCGGTATTGGCAATGTCGAACTTTACGCCGTGTGCGGCATCGGTAAGAACAAAACCCTCGCCAGTCAGATCAACAATAATAGGACTGCAATCCGGCTTATTGCCACCGCCGCCAGTGGTTCCAAAGTTACCGGACGGGCCGCTTACAGTGGCACCATTAACGCACGGGTCAGGAGGAAGACCACCTCCCGCAACAGGTGTGGGACTGGGGGTTGCTTGAGGATTTGCTTGCGCAGCGCATCTTTGTCCCAAGCCGTCATTTAGAGTGAAGAAACCATCACTGCTGATTGAGACAGATGCTCCATTGCTGCTAATGGAAACTGCTACACCACACCCACAGGCTAGGCATTCCTTCACGCCTCCGCCGACGCCGCCACCGCAGTCAGCGCCCGAGCCCGTTCCGTTCTGGGTGTCGTTCTTGATCGCCTTGTTCACAACATGACAGAACCCGGTGACTGGCCCCGTGTCTCCAATGCTTGAGCTGGAAACAGTTACATTGCATGCGGTGTTACAGGTGCTGCTCGCGCCGGTGCTATATGTGCAGGAGGTCTGCTGGAAATCAATCAATGTATGGTTAGAGTCCGGGCCGGGATTCTGGTGTCTTGAGAATTCTTGCACAAAACCCGAGTGAGGATTAGTCGTGCTAAAACCAGCGCAGCTAGTCGGCGAGCCCGCTTGGATCATGGGATGCAAGGGCGGGTGGAAGCTGACACTTTGCAGGCGTGGCGGATTGGCTGTATGACGAGGCACCGACCTCATCAGACTTATGTTGTGCTTCAGCTTTTCCAGCTTTTGTAGGTCTTGGCGGCTAACGCCACATTTTGCTGTAGCCGGATCGCAATTGTCATCATGCGCCTTGCCGGCGGACACTTGCGAGCTGAGCCAGTCATGAATGGCAGGAATGTCTCTTCCTACTCCCCCTTCAATGAGCGCCTCTGGGTATGCCTTATTTGTTGAAAAGAAGTGAAGGGCTCCGGTGAGTCCAGCTACGGTATCAATAGGCACGATGTATTCTGCCCCGGTCTTTGCCTCTTGCCCGAACAGAAAAAGCGCTCGATATTCGCGAAAACGTCCTTGGAAGCTCACTTTAACCTTGAAGGACGCGTATCGGCTAAACCAACTGGAATTTTCGATCATTGGGAACATCTTCGCCCATGGCTGCTCCCAGTCTTCATTTATTGTTTGGGAGCCGTGCCACTGGACGGTGGCAATGACAGATTGAGTTTGCTGGGGAACAACAGACCCATCCGCAGGGTTATCGGTGCTGAAGGTCGAATATCCGTGCGCAATATCAAGGGAATCGCCGGAGGGCTTGGTCACCAAGTCGGCGTATTTCGTGCCTCCGATATCGGCGTCAGTAACATTGCCTACTTTGAAGTCACTGAAGGAAAATACTAACTCTGCGGCTTTCAGGCGTCGGTTTAAGGTTGCATTGTCAAGCACCTTGTCCTTTGCAAAATCAGCAATCGCTTTATGAACTTCATTGACTTGTACGGCATACGAAAGCCGCGCGTAGGTGGTGCGAACTACTTCTTCTTCGTGTGACATCTGCTGCTGCCCCTTGGCGAGTGGCACCAACAGCAACAAAAGAATCAATCTCAATCGCATAATAACCTTTCTTTTTCTAAAGTCGTTTTCCATTGAGGCTCCAAGGGGTGTGTGAGTATAGGCTCGACGAGCATTTGATCAGGCATATTCGCTGAACCTTTCTGGTTTACAGAAACCAGGCCGCAAGTCATTCTCCGACATGTGGTAACCCTGCTCCATTTCTTCTCAACCATGTGCCGTTGCTAAAAGACACGGCTATGATTCTTGGGCCTGGGCCTACTGCACACACAGCTCTGAGCAAGACGCGGATGTGTCTAATTCTGGGAAATAATTGGGGACCCGGTACGGCGGCACTCCCGAACGGAGTGAATGGAGGTGGTAGGAGGTGGCCGCCAGCGGCGGGTTAGAAGTTAGTGTTCACGATCTCGACAGCTGCGTGCTGAAAAACGGGGCCGCAATAAACAACGGCCCCCGGAGCGAGCAGCCTTCTCCTTGGTGGTAAGCGGGGGTGTATATGCTCGCATTCCGTCCACTTCTCGAATGCTGTTCGGCAGATGCCCAGCAGCTAACGAGTTTACACATTACTAGTCCCCACCTTTAGGTGTCAAGTACATAAGAATAATTTTATCCGTCCGCATCCGCAAAGGACCTTGTCCTTGGTGCAAGCCTAAAGAATGGTAGCAACAACGTTGCAAACGTTAACTGACACCTCCTGTGGTGTCACGGGGCTCAGAGAGATGTTATTTGCAGTGCTAAGACCGCTGCGTCCTTGTCAAATATAGGTGGGTGCAAGTGGCAAGTGGATGCTAAGCGTGATACGTGGACCACGCGCGACCGGACAACTCTGTCTAGGAACATTGGTTACTGATCGGAATCAGCCAGGTACTTTGAATCTAATCTTTTCACCTTGAGAATTTTCATGCAGGCAGCCAAGACCTGCCCGGGATCGTCGTATTCCGTTTCTGATAATTGTTCAATCACTTTGATCGTGCGGGGCGACAGCTTATATGTTCTGCGCTTAATCGAGGCAGGATCAGAATGCGGGACCGAGATTCGCTTAGGCAGCCGGACCAGAAGCTCAGACCCTACTTGCACCGCGCGGCCCTGCGATCCATAGATCGAAGCCGCTTTGCGAATTTCAAGGATCACATCGAAAGGCAGGTTATACGTTTTGGGCTCTGTTCCGGGAGTGTCCGGCTCACCGCGGCGTCTCGGCTTGAGCTTAACGGCCTTTTTGTCCTTCTCAAAACTTGGTGACATAGCAGCAATTTTACTGAAGCACACGACCATCCGGTCAGAAATTGTCGCCTAACTCTTCTGTCGCTGGCGCCTGCGGCCCAGACGGAGCGGTGCAGCGGAAGAATGACACCCCAAGGTAGGCAAGTCAATGAGCGAAGACAACTCGAATAGTTTCCAAAATGCGAATCGCCGGTAATTCCGTAAGAAGCGCGAGATAAGGGACTTATTCTTTACTGGAACACGTTCGGAGGCTTTCCGGACGCGCAATCCCAAAAGGAGAACAACATGAAAAACAGGATCATCAGGATCGTGCTGTTAATGGCGATGTTACTGGCGGGCGGCACAATTTCGGCCCACGCGGATACTTCCCCTGTGCCCCTATGTTATCCAAGACCATGTCCGGTGGGGTGAAAGAGTGCAGCCCGTGCCATGAAAGGCTTGGGCTTTCCAGCAAGCGAGTTGTATGGGGTGGGTGGCCGGGGTTAAGCTGGCCACTCACATCTCATGGGCAAGAATGACGCGGTATTCGTATTGGTCGGGCCGATAGTGTCTCTTTGGCTCATAGCAATCCTTGTCAGGCGCAATCTGTATCGCGAATTTCCGTTCTTTTTCGCATACATAAGTGCAGTTGTCGTGGTTTCCGGAGTGCGCTTCTGGGCGATACATGATTACTCCATCTATTTCAGGGTCTTTTGGTTCAGCGAAGCCGTGTATTCCGTGATGGCTCTGCTGGCCTTACATGAAGCGTTCTGCTCCGTATTCAGCGAGTTCTATGAGATCTGGCCTTGGTTTCGGCTTGTCTTTCCCAGCGCCGTGGGCCTGTTCGCCTGGCTCAAGATTTCTGACGGACTTAGCCATCCTGCTGTGCAAGCGCCACCGATCGTTACCCTTATACTTTCGGCCGTCTCGACAGTGAACTGGGTACAGGCCGCATTGTTCGGACTTATGTGCGTGCTCGTCTGGCTGGTTGGCAACTGGGAATATTATCCCGTTGGAATTGTGACGGGGTTTGCGGCTTTATCCCTTGGTTCATGGGCGGCCTACGCCTCAGTTTCTGGATTCGGAACAAAATTCAACGTTGTTGGAAAATATGGCCCGCCACTGGCATATTTCCTTGCAGTAATGATTTGGCTGGGGACCTTTCTCCCACCGCCGCGACCCGACAAATGGGAAGCTTGGAGTAAGACCGTAACACCTGACCAGATTCTGTCCGAAGTAAAAGAGTATCTCAGAACATTGAAGGGCAAGAGATCTAAGGAATGAGTTCAGCTTTCTCGCACGTCGTCATTTACTTTTTGTCAGCTGGGTTTGTAGTCGTCTTCATGCGGCGCTTTATCTACGGCTTTTCGGAGCGCACGCTGAGGGATGTTATTCCGTTCATACGCCGCCTGGCTTTGGAAGACCTTCAGAACCTTCTTCACCCCGAGGTTGAAGATCACATAAGGGCAACGGCTTCAGCAAAGCATTTCAAGAGGACGCAATGGAAGCGTATCCGGCTCACGCTGCAATATCTCGGAGATTTGGGCGAAAATGCCTCAATCTTTCACGCATGGGGCAAGTACGAACGGAAGCTGAGCATCCGGTTTCCTGATAAAGAGCGCAAAACAGCTGCTATAGAACTTATCACCGCTTGCGTTCAGTCAAGATTCTGCGTTTTTCGTTTGAGATTGACACTTCATTGCTGGCTGATAAGAATGGCGTTTCTCCCATTCCTGCCAGCACCAAGTTTTAAAAAACTGGAACAAAAAGGCAGTTTCGATATCTTCGTCGTTTACGAGCAGGTAAAAAAAGCGGCTGGCGAGCTCAGCATCGCGTATGGCCAAAACCTCTATGACGAGTTATTCCAAGTGCTGTAGCGCGGTTCTCGTCGCCGTACTTACCCTAATCAATTGTCACGCTGCTCGAAACCTCAGTTCCCACACTCTGCGTTCTTTCTGAACCGACACAACTCGTCCATTTCCAAATAAGAGGAGCCATTGTCATATTAGATAAACTCTCGCTACGGTCTTTATCAGCTCACTCTTTTTCATTTGTTGCCGCGTTATCTCGGCGCACCATCACCAGCCTAACCGTCGGAGCACACGCCAGTCGAGTCACCTCGCGATTCATTCCAGCAGTTCAAAGATCGAAAAGCCGGCAAACACGTCGTGTATCTCGGACCAGATAACCTTCCTCACTTCAGGTTTGTCCGGCAGCCCATGGATGGTTAGGAACTCCTGCATATCGACACAAATCCGTCCTTGTTCGTCGGCATATATTCCTGGAATGAGAGGCTTGAGTTCCAGCATTGCTTATCTTGTCCCACCTCCTTGTAGGTTGGTGACTGCTGTGCGCCTAACGTTTCGCTATTTGACACCTAGAAGTGGAAATATTTATTATAGTGATTGTTGACACCTTAAGGTGGGGTGCAATGTCGGGGCCAAGGCGGGCCCCTGGAGATATCGTGTGCTCACAAATCATGCAGCCGCTGCCCTCCTGTCCCCTTCCGGGCGCCAAACTGCTTCAAGGAAACTGGCCGTATTCCAGGTATCTGAAGGCGGCACAAGAGCAAATCTCGTTTGTTTGGAAATGCACAGTTTGCAGTCCGCTGCTGAGCTGGAGCACTGGCTTCGAATGAACATTGGCCCCAAAACAGAGGTGACGCTGCTAGGAAGGTTCGATTCCGTGCATTTCTGTAGCGAAACAGAAGTTGAGTCGTTGGTCTTACGGGACGGCGAACGTCTGCAATCGGCCGGACAGCCGCTTCACTCGCGACCGTCGAAATTGGCAAGGGTAGCAGTGCTTTGGGATACGTGGAGAAAGGCTTTATGTAGATGGCGAAAGACATAGCCGCCAAATCACGCCGTTGTTTCGAATTCATCCTTACGAATCGACAGAAAGAAACCATCCTGTGAAGTGCAATATTTATGATTGTCGTAAGGGGTATAAATGGACTCTGAAAGAACTGGCGCTACGGTCCGGTGTCCCTTTCAGCACTCTTTGGCGTTTAGAAAGAGGCCAGGGAACCACATTGAGCAATGCTTACAAGGTCGCCAGTGCGTTTCAGCTTACGATTTACGAGCTGTGGAGAATTCCCCAGAGTGGAGCCGCCATCGGCCTCCATGGGAAGAACCTATATTCAGTCCGCGACCTTCGGTTACAACGCAGTTGGCGATTGCATGACTTGGCAGAGCTGTCGGGGGTTTCAAAAACGACTCTTTGTCAAATTGAGAAAGGGCACATGCCCAGTCTTAAGAATGCAGTGAGGATTGCGGCTGCCTTAGACCTTTCTGTCTATCAAATCTGGAAGCCCTAGAGCTTGTCACCAACAACGTACACTATCACGGCACCCCTGAGCTGCTCTTTGTTGTGTTCTGCTTTCCGAAACTCCCACCATTGACAGACTCAAACTGATCGCAGTTAGAGATAATCGAGCTAGGGTAAGCAGCCATGGGCGCTAAGGAAATCCTACATGCCGTCAACAATCAGCTCGAAATCATTGCGAATGCATCGGTCGCTTGAGATCTCTGTTCGACAATCGGCGCAGCGGCACTTAGCGCATCCACTGCTCTCCGCTCGTAGACAGTATGTTTGAAGGAAAACACAGACGAGGATGATCGCTCCCTCAGCCCCGCAATTGAATGCGGGCCCAACCCCGATTGATTCCACCGCGGAGTAAGGTTTCTCCGCTTAGCGCACCTTCGCTTCAAGGTTTATGTCCTCTTCTGAACGCCGCCTGCCGCTATGGTGGGATCGCGATGTAGACTCCAAAACCGGCCATCCGCTACGCACCGACGTGCGTGAGGCAGCACATAGAGTCTGGAAGTGGGTTCTTCGGAAGTCTGACGAGATACTGGGGGACGGCAACGAAGCTGCAGAGGTTCTAGAGAACGCCGTGAGGGCAGTCTCCCGTTATTTAGACAACAAAAATATCGAGTTGAACTCTTCAGACCCGGCCGGGCTACTCGTCCTGGCTTCAACTCGATTGTTATGGCGAGCTGCGAACAAGAAGCGGAGAATTGAACTGGTTGGGTCGAATAACGAGTTGGCCGAACTTCTTCGCGCTCCGGACTGGCGAAATGAAACCGATGGTCATCTTTTTCTTGAGGAACTCGCCCGCGAACTTAGTCCAAGGACGAGAGGCATACTGCGGCTTAGAATGGCCGGGTACGATTGGAACTGGATAGCTCGGATCGCTCATATGAGCTCGACTAACCTGCGTGCCAGCTTTTGGCGTGACGTACGCAGAGCGCACCTGCGGCTCTTACAATCAGGAAAGGGCACCCGTTCGCGGGAATGGTGAATTGAATGCCTACCCAAAAACAGTTACGAGAAGCCGAAATGCAATTGGCAGAGGCACTGACCGATGCTGATCGCAAGAATGGGCTGATCAACCATTCTCGTGATTGCCTGTCCGCTGAAGAGTTGCGCCAGTTTGCGGCTGGTAAGTCGAGCCAACCCGATGCGGTCCTTGTGCACCTAGGAGATTGCCTGACTTGTACGGAGCTACTGAGCAGGCTGCGAGGGCGCACAACAAGAATCAGGCGTTTATCTTTGGCCCTCGCTACGGCAATCGTGGTATTGGTTGCGGTTTTGCTCATCTCAATTCGTCCCTCGCACGTCCCGATTGCGATCGCAACAATCGACCTACGGTTCGCATCGCCAACCCGCGGTGCTGGCAATGCTGAAGGCATTGTTCATGCTGCGCGCAGCAATGGCACGGTACGCATTCTCTTGCCGATTGGAAGCGAAGGCAAATACGAGTCTGAGATTCAGTCGAAACCAGGAGGCCATCCGGTCGTTAGCAGTTCCGGTCAGGCCTCACTCCAAAACCACGAGATCGTTCTCGACTTACCAATCAATCTCGCGCAGGTACCTTCCGGAAGTTATTACTTAGCACTACGCCGCAACAGCTCAGAGTGGATCTATTACTCCTTGGATTTGAAGTAAACCCGCGGCAAGCCATCGCTATCTATCGAGAGACACTGGCTGATTCCCTTCCCCCACCATCACAAAAGGCGCCCAATAATAGGGAGAAGCATCTCCATATTGCTCCAATATGTCCCTTTTGGCATGTGTGAGCGCCAATGCCTTATCCTCGCGCTGCGCGAGGTGCGTGTAAAACGCCTTCATCAATACGGTAGTCGAGCGGTCTTCGACGTTCCATAAACTGGCTACTACCGCGCGGGCACCGGCAATCAGGAACGCCTGTTCCAGGCTCACCACGCCGGCTTCCCCTTCCGCTGTGCCGACGTTCGTGTCGCAAGCTGACAACGTTACCAGCTCTGCTTTGAGTGGCAGCCGCATGATTTCGCGCACCTGGAGTAAACCATCATCCGTGGTGTTGGAGCCAATTCCCAAAACAAGCGCGGCACGGTCTGGATATTGGGGGTCGGCCGCGGCATGGGCAGCGAAATGAATCACGCGAAAATCCCACAGCGGCTGGTTCTTGAATGCGCTCTCCGTAGCGTTCTCCCCGAGGAGCAACTCGGTGTTCGGGCCTGCGATTTTGGCTATCGTTAATACTTCATCGCGACTCGCGGGAAGGTCCTCTAACCGCGATCCCGAGAGCTCTGCCAGCCCTCGGACGATTACCGTTGCCATCGAGCCGGGCTCAATGCTTTTGGGTAAACCTCGTACTATCTTGTAATCAACTGCGCCGATCGCGAGCAGGGAACGGCGACTCTCCACGAGCGGCGCGGTGCGCAGACGCCAGAGTACGGTAGCTGACGGAGTATACGAGACGATCTTGGAGCGCACTACGAACCCATTGCCGTCTCGAAGAGCCTCGAACGGAAGCGAATATAGGATGCCATCAGGTGAGATGATCAGGCGGGACTGATGAAATGACCTCAGTACCGGTTCGAGCAGTATCGCGTAGAGCTGTTCGGAGAATTGGTCGCCGGATTTCCTCGATTTGAGCTCGGACAGATAGGATTCTGTCAGAGATTTGATTTGGTCGCCGTCGGCCGGCAGCGCAATTACCCGAGTGGATTTCCGGCTAATCACAACGCAAAATGTGTTCGGCTCATCGAGAACGTATTCGACCAGAACTTCGTCGTCGCCCAACATTCCCCGAATTGTCTTCAGCGGAGCTGGTTTCACGAGCACGTCTCGGCGCTGCAATCCTGTTTCGTTCAATTCGAAAGCAAGGTTGCGTTCGTCTCGAAGTAACTGCTCCAAGAGCCCCGACCTTTCTTCGGCATCGTCGGTTCGCAGCAACGCCAGTTGCGTAGCGGCGATCTTGGCTTCTAATGAGACAAGCCCGGGTGACTTGTTAACGCTCTTCTCCCGCGCGTACATCTGACTCGCAACTGTCCGGCCCCGTACTCGCTCTAAGACCTGAAATGCGCGACCGACATTTCCCATCTGGAGGGCCAGCCTGAAATGTTCAAGGTACGTGTTGCTCATCGAGCCTGCACGTGCCGTGCTCTCCTCAAAACTGTGCTGATTGATTAGGATCCCATCCAGGACGTCCTCGGCTTGTTCGAACAGCCTATCTGCCTGCCGGAATTTGTTCTCGGCCGCTGCTATTTCGGCCAACGCCGTAAGATCGCGAGGCACATAGTAGCGATCTCCGAGGCGACGGCTTGCATTGAGTCCGGCTTTCAGTGCAGCGCTCGCGCTTTGTTTATCACCGAGTTGCCGTTCCACATCCGCGAGGTCGAACATCGCATATGAGAGTGTGCGATACATTCCTAACCGGCCGGCAATCCGGCCTGCCTCGGTGAAATGAGACTCCGCTTCAGCGAGTTTGTGGTCCGCAACTGCCACTTCGCCCATCTGGACCAATAGGACGGCTTCATTCGCCCCAGTCTCATGAGAGCGAGCCGGGATCAATGCTTTCTCCAACAACTGCTGGGCTTGGTCGGTCTGATGGAGACCGCTGAGAGCTGCGGATTCACCACCGTACGCCATGAACGGGAATCCCGCGTCCGGAGTAGCTGCGGCAATGGCGATTGCGCGCTTAAACATTATGAGCGCTTCTGAAAAGCGTCGCTCTTCGTTGAAACCATTTCCGAGCATCGACAGCAGGCGGACCTGCGAAGCAGTGTC
>JAOAPH010000136.1 GCA_025462835.1 Candidatus Angelobacter sp.
TTGGTAGCGCTAACGGGAATCGAACCCGTGTTTTAAGATTGAGAATCTCACGTCCTAACCCCTAGACGATAGCGCCACTGATTGCGGGACTCTCAAAATTATATCAAAGCACTCCGCGCCTCGCCGAGCGCGCCCCGGCAGATCAAGCCTGCCGTTGTTATGCCCTTATAATGAGAATACATGCCCGCAAAGATTATTTTTTTGCTATGCGTGCTCTTTGCCGCCAGTCCATTGGTGTGGGCGGGGTCTTGGGCATCGCCTCCGGTTGCGCTTGCATTAGGGGTCGTATTCGGACTCGCCTTCGTTCATCCCTTTGCCGGTCCTGCGCGGAATACATCAAAACGGCTCTTGCAACTCTCCGTCGTCGGACTCGGCTTCGGAATGAATCTGCAGCAAGTGTTGAAGGCAGGACGCTCAGGATTCATCTACACCCTGCTCGGCATTTCCTTCGCGCTCGCCGCCGGATGGACTCTCGGCAAGCTTTTCAAAGTGTGCGAAAAGTCGTCGTACCTGATCTCAGTCGGAACAGCCATCTGCGGAGGCAGCGCCATCGCCGCCGTAGCGCCCGTGATCGACGCCAGTGACGAAGAACTCTCCGTCGCCATCGGCACGGTCTTCATCCTCAACGCCGTAGGCTTGCTCATTTTTCCGCCGCTTGGACACCAGATGCATCTCTCCGAATCGCAATTCGGACTCTGGGCCGCGCTCGCCATTCATGACACCAGTTCCGTCGTCGGAGCTGGCGCAAAATTCGGCGCCATTGCATTGGCCATCGCCACCACCGTGAAGCTAGCGCGAGCGTTATGGATAGTCCCGGTCACGCTCGGCACCGCAGCATTGCAGAACAAGAAAGTTAAAAACATCCAGTGGCCGTGGTTTATATTGTTTTTTCTCTTGGCGGCGATTATGAATACATATCTCGCGCCGGGGAACTTTGCGTACACTTGGGCTGCACGGCTGGCGCGGATCGGATTGACTATTACGCTTTTTCTGATTGGCACGGGAATTTCGCGCAGCAGCATCAAACAAGTGGGCGTGCGACCGTTGGCGCAGGGAATCGCGCTCTGGTTTTTGGTGGCCATTGCTTCTCTCATTCTGATAAGGACGGGCCTCATTGCGATCTAGCCTGACCAAACTCCTCGTCATATGTATTCTCGCCACCTTCCCACTCGCCGCCGTCTCTCAGAGCAAAAGCATTTCCTCTGAGCGCCTCGAGAAATATTCTGATCTTGCCGTCGAGTGGCTTCAGGAATATCTGCGCATTGACACTACCAACCCTCCCGGCAATGAAACACTCGCTGCCGATTTCTTCAAAAAATTTTTCGATAAAGAGGGAATCGAGAATCAGGTCTTCGAGTTCGATCCCGCTCATCATCGCGCGAACATCTGGGCGCGCATCCGTGGAAATGGCGCGAAGCGTCCGTTGATTCTCCTCAACCACATGGACGTCGTCACCAGCGATCCCGCGCGCTGGAGTTTCCCGCCGTTCAGCGCCAAGATCGTCAACGGGTCCATGTATGGTCGCGGCGCGCAGGACATGAAGAACGAAGGGCTCGCGCAACTCATGGTCATGGTCATGCTCAAGCGCGAGAGTGTCCCGCTCGATCGCGATGTCATTTTCCTGGGCACCGCAGATGAGGAGGTTGATGGAAAAGGCACTGACTGGATGATCGCCAACAAGCGCGACCTGCTCGGCAATGCGGAATTCCTCTTGACCGAAGGCGGCTACAATCTCCTCGAAAAAGGAAAAGTAAAATACATCGCTCTCGATGTCGCTGAAAAATCCACTCTCTGGCTGCGGGTGAAAGCGCAGGGAAAACCGGGACACGGTTCCCAACCGCTCGCCGAGTCCGCGCCCAACCGCCTCGTCCACGCTCTGGCCAAGATTATTAACTATCAGACTGAGTTGAAGCTAACGCCGGTCGTTGAAGAATACTTAAACTTGATGGCTCCCTTCCAGACGCCGGAGCGCGCGCGCATTTATCGCAACATTAAGATATTGATCAAACAACCAGGCTTCAGGGCTGCTGTCGCTTCAGACGAACTCAATCCACAATTGCGCGACACGATTTCACTTACGATGCTCAACGGCTCGCGCCAGACCAATGTGATTCCCGGCGAGGCTACTGCCAACCTCGACGTCCGCCTGCTTCCCGGCGAAGATCCCCAAGTATTTTTGACGACGATCCGCCAGGTCGTCGCGGACCGCAACGTAGTAATCGAACCCGAGTCTAAAGATTTCCGCATCTCGAATTCATCGCCCACCAACACGGAGCTTTTTGCAGCCATCCGTAAGGTCGCCGGTGACTATTTCCCTGGTACTCCGGTTGTTCCTAGCCTCACCAGCGGATACACAGAAAACCAGCGATATCGGGGCCTCGGCATCGTCTGTTATGGTTTTTCCCCGTATGCGGCAACGCAAGAAGAATCCACCACTGAACACGGCGACGACGAACGCATCCGCGTAGAAGAAGTTCGCCGCGGTCCGCGCGTACTTTTTGATGTTGTTGTGGGTGTAGCAGGCGCTCACTGATATTTGCGTGGCATAGAGCCTGCCTTGAGCGAAGTCGAAGTCTTCAGGGCTGAACTAGGTCTTGGGTGGCGCAGGCCTTCAGGCCTGCATTAGGCATTTATAGAAGGGGCTTTAGCCCCTGAGGTTCTACTAGCCACTGCCCACTATCCACAGCTTACGGACTACTAGCCACTGCCTTTCCCGCCCGCACCAGATCACAAATGATCAGCTGCAGTCCGCCAAACTCAGGATGCACATTCTCTTCCACAGTAAATGCGAGGTCCACCATCTCGCCGACAACCAACCCCTGCTCTTGAATCCGTTCCGCCATTCTCCATCCCAGGGCATCAAACCCGCGATGCTGTTTTCCATTCGCGTCCACTTGAGTGAGTCGTAGCTTGATGTGTTTCTCCTTAAGGACTTTCGGAGGCTGTTGCACCCGCAGCCCTCGCGCCACAAACACCGGCTCACGATTTCCCATGCCGTAAGGCTCCAGCATTTGCAGGCAGCGCATCCACTCCGGCGTGATCTCTTCCAAAGTGATTTCCGCATCGATGCTGAGCACGGGAACAAAATCTTCCACAGTCAGACGCGTGCGTGCGTATGCATCCAAGGCGCGCCGCAACGGCTCCACCTGCTCGCGCTTCATCGAAAAGCCGACGGCATGAGCGTGTCCACCGAATCGCGTGAACAGCGGACGGCAATGTTCTGACTCGAGCGCATCAAGCAAATGAAATGCCGAGATCGACCGTCCAGACCCGTGCGCCTCATCTCCATCTATCGCAATCACCAGTGCTGGCTTGCCGGTGCGCTCCACTACACGCGTGGCCGCGATGCCGATAACCCCACGATGCCATCCTTCTCCTGCGATGACCAGGCAGAATGCTTCCGCCAGAGTCGCGTCGCTGTCCAGAAGCGCATGGATCTTTCCGATGATCCGCGCCTCCTCCGCCTGCCTGTCGCTATTCAACTCATTGAGTTTGTTTGCCAGTTCCCGCGAGCGCGTTTCATCGCGCGTAGTGAAAAGCTCCACTACATCCTTGGCGATGTCCATCCGGCCAGCCGCATTGATGCGCGGCGCCACACGAAACGCGATGTCTGTCGCTCTGATCGATCGCCCCGCTCGTCCCCCGGCATCCAGCTGCGCCACTTGCATCAATGCCTTCAGGCCGCCATTCACTGGCCTTCGCAAACCGTCCAGTCCTAATTTTGCGAATACCCGGTTCTCTCCCACCAGCGGGACGGAATCGGCAATCGTCGCAATCGCCACCATCTTGATGAACGATGGGATCAATCTTTCGAACTGAGGTCCAGCTTCCGTCAGCAACGCTTGCGCGATCTTGAATGCCACTCCCGCACCGCAAAGGTCCTTGCACGGGTACTTGCAATCCGGCTGATTGGGATTCAACACTGCCAGTGCATACGGAAGGCTTTCGGCGATATCGGGAAGATGATGGTCGGTCACGATCAGGTCCAGTCCTACGCGCCGCGCCGTCTCCGCCGCCTGAAATGCGCGAATGCCCGTGTCCACGCTGATCACCAGCTTGATCCCATTCTCGGCGGCATTCTCAATGACGTCGTCCTTCATTCCGTAGCCTTCACGGATACGATGTGGAACGTGGAAATCCGCTGTTGCGCCCAGCAGCTCGATGCACGTCTTCAGGATCACCACTGCCGTAGTGCCGTCCACGTCATAGTCGCCGTAGATCAGGATGGGTTCTTTGTCGCAGATCGCACGCTGGATTCGAACCAATGCTGCTTGCATTCCCAGCATCTCGAAAGGCGAGTGCAATTGCTCCAGTGCAGGATTCAAGAATGTTTTCGCCGTTTCCGGAGTTGCGATCCCGCGCTGGATCAGCAAGCGTGCGATTGTGATTGGAATCTCCGCTGATTTCGCGAGCTGAGTCGCAGCTTCAGCATCACTCAGTTTCATTTTCCAAATTGAGGTTTTCACGGCAGGTACTCGGATTGTAGCTCAGCATCCCTGTCACTCTGGTCAGCTATTTCACTGAGAGCGAGTATCCCGTGTCACTGGCAGTCCGTGACGCCAGTCCTACGCTACCTCTCATCAAGAGCAGGCATCCAAGAATGGATAACGGCATTTAATCCATTCGCGACAGCGGCGCGGAGTTCGCTTCCGCGTTGTGAAGGAGCAACTACGATGAGAACAAAATGGGTGACTTTGTCTGTGCTTGCGTTGGCAATCAGCGCTGCAGCGCAGACAGGCAGTACA
Source organism: Candidatus Angelobacter sp. (assembly GCA_025462835.1). Taxonomy (GTDB): domain Bacteria; phylum Acidobacteriota; class Terriglobia; order Terriglobales; family Acidobacteriaceae; genus JAICLA01. The sequence continues at coordinate 4,746 of JAOAPH010000136.1, forward strand.
GGAACATCAACAACAGGTACAACAACAACGACAACGCCGGGCTCACCGGGAGCAACAACCGACCAGACGACGCCAGGCCAACCCGCAGCAGGAACTACCGGGACGACCGGAACAATGGGTACCGGTAGCACCACCACAACAACAACAACTACGGATCAATCCACTGGCACCACCGGAACCGGGACAACCGGCACTGGTACTACTGGAACAATGGGTACCGGCACTGGCACAGGAACGACCGGGACTGGTACCACCGGAACTGGAGTAGGTACAACCGGGACGACCGGCACAACTGGAACCACCACGACTCCTGACCAGACTGGAACAGGTGCAACCGGGACCACGGGCACAACTGGAACGTCAGGCACTACCGGAACCGGAACTGGAACCACCTCAACTACCCCTGACCAGACTGGAACTGGTACCAGTGGAACAACAGGTACGACCGGAACAACTGGCACCACCACAGGAACCGGTACTTCAACGACGCCTCCTCCTGACCAGACTGGCACAACTGGAACCTCTGGTACGACTGGCACTGGGACCTATGGCACGAGTGGAACCAGCACTGGAACTGGTACGGGAATGGGGACCTCAACCACTCCTTCGGATCAGTCAACCGGAACCAGCGGGACGGGGGCAAGCTCGACGACCGGAACTGGAACTAGCACACAGGGTACTGGTGGTGACGTAACCAACAGCGCCGGCAGTCAAACCGGAACGAGCACTGGCAGTCAGACTGGGGCAGCCGGAACTAGCACCGGCACCTCTGGCCAAAGCTCAGGCGGAACGCTTCCGCAAACCGCCTCACCACTTCCGCTCTTCTTAGTGGGTGGATTAGGCTCACTTGCCGCGGGATTATGGGCAAGGTTTAAGAAGTAAGTCAAGACTTGTGTACTCCCGCACACCCGTCGCCGATTGCGGCCACAAATGTTAGTGGCCGCAATCGGCTTTTTGTTTTTATTCTGGATGATTCCAGCTCCGTTATTTCTTTAATCGCGCTTGCCTAAACCCACATCGAATTACCGTAGTTATTTCAACACCGAAGAGAAGGAGGATTCATGGCGACTTCAGACAATGTAAAAGCGGGGGACGTAACCAAGCGGGTTGGCGTGGAGGTCATTCGCGCCCGTGGAGTCAATGTAGAAAAACTCATCAAGATGCTGGTAGCGAATGCGGCGGCGGAGTTCGCCAGCACTTATTACTACTACACTATTCTTCGTATGCATCTTGCCGGACACGAAGATTACAAAGAGATATGCGAAGACGCGCGCCTTGAGGATCGAGCTCACTTTGAGCTCATCACCCCGCGCATCTATGAACTCGGCGGCGAACTCCCCAATGATCTCAAGGCGTTTCACGACATCGCCGGATGCGCCGCAGCCAAGTTGCCCGACCCGCCCACTGCCGTGAACATCCTCACGCTGTTGCTCGAGTCGGAGCGTTGCGCGATCCGCAGCTGGATCGAGATCTGTGACATGACCTTCGGCAAAGATCCGCGTACGTATGACCTGGCTTCACGCATTTTGAACGAGGAGATCGAACACGAGGCTTGGTTCATCGAGCTTCTCGCCCACGAGCGCGATGGCAAGAGCGTTCCTTCCGGACACTTCCGCCGTGGCGAGCCCGGTCATGCTCCTTACAGCAAGAATGCGTCGTTCTACATTGGAAGCTAGTCATGCTGGACGCCCTGTCCTCGGGTCCCCCACCTGTGACGAAGTCATAGGTGGGATGTTCACGACATGAGGGACACCTCTTGGCCGTTCGATCCTGTTAGGCTGAATCGCGGCTCACCTGATTGCATCCATTCGGGTGGGCTTTTTTTCCCTGAGCTGACGACCTCATGTGTGCTCTCAAAAATTCCGCGCCGCCCATCTACACTGTCAAGCTGCTCGTCTCGAACGACGACGGAGAGGAAGAACGTGAACAGGATGTCACCGTCGGTGCCAATGAGCACATCTTGAATGCCGCAAATGCGCAGGGAATCGTTCTTCCAGCAATGTGCCGCCAGGGCCGTTGCGTGACTTGTGCGGGCCGCATAGTAGGTGGCGGCGAAGTCGACAACAGCGACGCCGATTTGTACTTTCCGCAGGACCGTGCTGCCGGATTTGTTCTACTATGTACTGCAAAGCCCTGCTCTGACTTGATCATCCGCACTCACCAGCAGGACTCGATGCGCGCCCATCGTCTTGCACTCGGTCTGCCCGCGCCATATGGATGAGCGCATCTAATAGGTTCGGTCGTAAAATCAAGTGACTGCATTCAAACGAGTTTCACGAGAATGTTCCACGTGGAACATTGTGGATTTGTATTCGAGAGGAGATAGCCTATGCCTGCTCTCAAGGTTGGAGAAGTCGCCCCAGACTTTGAATTGACTGCCGTGACCGGAATGTCGAAACATAAATTCCGGTTAAGTGATTACCGGGGAAAGAAGAATGTCGTGCTCGCGTTCCATCCGCTGAATTGGACTCCGGTTTGAAGTGCGCAGATGGCGGCGTATAACGACGATGACGAAAAATTCGCCGCACTCGATGCCCAGGTCGTGGGCATTAGCGTCGATTCCCCTAACAATCACGTAGCTTTGCAGCGGCATGAAGTCGGCGAGCTGAAGCATCCGATGTGCAGTGATTTCTATCCGCACGGCGAAGTCGCGGAAAAGTATGGCATCCTGCGACTGAACGATCCCATTCCAGGCATCAGCGAACGAGCAGTATTCGTCGTGGACAAGAAAGGGAAGATCGCATTCAGCGAGGTCTACCACCTGGGCGAGCAGCCCGACAATGAAGACTGCCTTGCGGTGCTGAGGAGATTGGCTGCGGAGGAGAAGAAGCAGATCGTTGCGTAGTATCTTTCCGCGTTGGTTCCGCGTTGGTTCTACGAAGTTTTCTTCAACCAGAAATCGCGCACGTGCAAAAGCGATTCGCTCCAGAGCCTGTGCACCTGCTCCGAGGACAAACCGGTCACAATCATCACGTCTGAAAAGCCCAGATCAAGCACACTGCGTAAGATGAAAACGGCGCGCTCATTCTGCGGAAGCAGCTTGATCATGTCTTCGATCTCGTCGGTGTCGGGAAATGCCTGGCGCACGGCGGAGCTGTTGCCGCGTGCAGCTTCCAATGTCTTGCGGAGTAGCCGCAAGGGGATACTTTCGAATTCGAGCCGCTCGACCTCTCCCAGATAATTCACGAAGCCTTGCTGCGTTGCCTCTTCCGCTGCTTCCTGCTCGCCGAGAAACAGGCGGGAGAGCGTGAAGACAGTACTGCCCCAGCGGCTGTAGAACTCGCGGACTTCCAGTTCATTGAGTTCCGGCATGGCGATCGGCGAAGAACGACTACCTAGTTTTCAGACTATTGTGATGTCTAAAAGGTAGCGCAGGAGGGAAAGCGGGGATTGCTACGACTTAGCGTTCGTCGTCGTCTGTCTGGTCGTGTTCGTCCAGGAGAATGCTGCCGAAGTCGTCAGCGGAGTCGAGTAGTTGTTGATAGCGTTCATACCAATCGGTCGCCACTTCGTACAAAAACATGGTGCCGTGGTAAGAGAAGCCGAGTTGAACGAAGCCGACCTTACCAACGTGCGTGCGCAACCAGCGTGCTTCGTCCAGTTCTTCGTCGGATGTGGTTGCGGAATTCTGCAATCGCTCGAGCAGGAATTCCAAGTCTTCTTTTACCAGAGTGTCGTCGCTGACGGTGAGGAACGCGATTCCAGAAGCTTTCGCCAGCTCGACAAAATCCTTCCAGGCATCAGTGTTGTCGCCCGAGTCCCACATCACGGTCTGCATGTCTTCGGTGACATAGGCGCGGAACTGCTGCATTCCGTGGCCCAGGATGAAGGCATTCATATCGTCTTTGAGCGCGTGAAGATCGTCAGACATCGCCTTTATTGTACTGCGGTTGTGCAGCCCGGGAAAATAAAGCGGCATTTTTTTACACGCCAAGGCCTGCCACTTTCAACCACTCTGAATCTAGGTATTCCAGTGCACGCACCCGCATGATAGATTTTCACCTCTCATGCGATTTCCTCTCCCTAGCGAAGATTACCAATGGCAGAAGATGTCTCGCGCTGCAATCGTCTGCTGGCTCATCTTCTACGTCCTCTTCTTGATTCATGCGTACAACGCGCACGGGGGTGGGCTCTGGATCGACAACGCCAACCTGGTGACGCATGAGAGCGGACACATGCTCTTCGGATACCTGGGGATGAGGATCGGCATATGGGGTGGGACGATCATGCAGTTGCTGGTGCCGTTCCTGCTGGCGATCTCATTCGCGTGGCGGGGACAAGGCGCTGGCGCGATCTTCTGCACGTTCTTCTTCTTCGAGAATTTTCTTGGTATCGCGCTCTACATGTCGGACGCACGCGACATGGCCTTGCCGCTGGTCTCAGTGGGTGCAGCTTCAGGCGACGAGATCATTCACGACTGGAATTGGATCTTCAACGATATGGGAATCCTGGATCGATGTTCGCAGATCGCGAGTGTGGTGCACTTTCTGGGATGGGTGGGGATGGTCGCGACTGTGTGTCTGCTCGCGTGGATAGGGTGGCAGCGGCAGAGCGAAACGGATTCAAAAGCTTTAGCCGCGGATTAACGCGGATCGGAGTCAAAAGCGGATTCACCACGGAGGCACGGAGGACACGGAGAAGAGCAAGGTTGCGCGAAAATCCCCACGTTAGCTTCGCGAACGTGGGGCACCCAGTAAATCTTACGTTAGCTCTGCGAACGTGGGGCACCTGTTTTTTTGTTACGAGGAAGCGAGGTGCCCGGTCTTTTCTTTACTGCATGTGCGGGCTTCGGACGGCGGCCCTCCGCGGCAGCTCGCAGCTCTTCTACTTCACGCGTGTTGAGAGGGCGGAGCTTTCCTGGTTCCACGTCGAGATGCAAGGGGCCGAAGCGGACACGCCGGATTTTTTCTACGTGGTGGCCGACGGCTTCAAACATTTTTCTGATCTGGCGATTGCGGCCTTCAATCAAAGTGATCTCATACCAGGGATTGTCTGCCTGCTTGATCATGGAAATCTTTGCCGGAGCGGTGCGCACGGGCTTGCGGTTGTCTTCGCGAATCAGTACTCCGCCGCGAAGCTCTTCGATCTTTTCTTCAGTGGGCACGCCACTGACTTTCACGACATACGTTTTCGGCACGTGTGATGAAGCGTGCGTCAGTTTGTGCGCAAGGTCGCCGTCATTGGTGAGAAGCAGCAAGCCTTCACTGGCATAGTCGAGCCGCCCGACGGGATAGACGCGGATTCCGGCTCCGCGTACCAAGTCCATGACTGTGGGCCGGCCTTCGGGATCAGATACGGTGGTGACGTATCCCTTGGGCTTGTTCAACATCAAGTAAGTGTGGCGTTGCGCGCCTTTCAGCAGCTTACCGTTGACGCGGATGTGGTCTTGCTCGGCGTCAGCTTTGGTGCCGAGTTCAGTGACGATCTGTCCATTGACAGAGACAACTCCGCCCGTGATCAGCTCTTCAGCTTTGCGCCGGGATGCAATGCCGGCGGCGGCGATGATCTTTTGCAGACGTTCTTGCGCCATAGTTATGCTTCGTTGATTTCTGACGAGCCTTCGCCAGCAACGGCGTTGGATGCGGCTTCGCTCGTCTGTTCAGCTTCGCCCGTCTGTGCAGCTTCATCTGGAATTCCGGTGGCATCGGCGACTGGTGTTCTGTCAAAGAGGCTGTCCTGTCCGGTGTCCATTGTCATTTTCTCGAACTCTTCCATGCTGGGGAGTTCGTTTACGTCCTTTAGTCCGAAGCGCAACAGAAAATCTTTGGTTGTCTTGTAGAGGATGGGGCGGCCGATGACGGCTTTGCGTCCGGCGGTCGTGATGAGCTTGCGATCGATTAACGTTGCGAGCACGCCGCCGGAATCTACTCCGCGGATCTCTGAAATCTCCGGCGCAGTCACGGGCTGCTTATAAGCGATCACAGCGAGAGTTTCCAGAGCCTGCAGCGAGAGCCGAATCGGCGGCTTCAGGCTCTTGGCGAACGAGCGCACGACATCATGGTGTTCAGGCTTGGTGGACATGCGGTATCCACCGGCGACCTGGCGGATTTCGAGGCCGCGATTGTCGGCGGCATAGTCGGCGATCATTTCGTCGAGGACGGCGCGCAACTTGGTCTTGATCTCGGCTTTTTCAGCTTTGGGATCTTTTGGCTTCGGTTCGGTCGCTTCGGTCGGTTGCGACTCGTCAGTAGAAGCGGACTCCTCTGCAGGTGGAGGTGCGAGCAGTTGGTCCAGCAGGCCGGATTCTTTTAAAACGGCGGCAAGTTGGTCAACACTGACGGGTTCTTCCGCCGCATAGATGATGGCTTCGAGTTTTCCTTTGATGGACATAAGAAGCGGTTTCTAGTTTCTCGTTTCTAGTTTCTGGCTAAGTCAAAGCAAAACCAACAGCAAAATCTTGAACCACAAAGATACAAAGTGCACGAAGGTTCACAAAGAATAGCAAACGCCAACTTAAAAGCTCAGGGGCTAAAGCCCGATTATTGTTTGCTGGCGGCGCGGCTGAAGCCGCGCCCTCTCAAAGCAGGGGCTAAAGCCCCGGTGTCGCCCCTCTGGGGCTCAATATTTTTTTTTGCCGCTACCCCGCCCTTACGGGCGGGGCTATAAACATGTCGCGCCTCTGGCGCTTGGAGCGGTGTTGCAAAAGGCGGTTGCAGCAACGTGCAAATTGTATAAAGCTTTATCAAAGCCCGGGGCTAAAGCCCCAAAACATTTAGCGCGTCTGATCGGCACGACTAAAGTCGTGCCGAAACGTTCTGCTGGCGGCGCGGCTGAAGCCGCGCCCTCTCAAAGCAGGGGCTAAAGCCCCAAATATTTCTTGCACTATTCGGCATGACTAAAGTCGTGCCCCGATACAGTGTTCCTCTATCGCCAGTCGTCACGAGCGGCGAGTTGTTCTGACATGATGCGGTCGAAATCAGCGTGCTTTTTAATGATGATGTCACTGAAGACGCGGTCCTGGCGCAGCAGTATCGCTTGTAGCCGGACCAACTCGAGTAGCGCCAAGAAGGTGCAGACCAGCGCGTTGCGCGAGTTCATGTTCTGCAAAAGTCTTTTCAGCCGCACGGGCTTGTCTTCGATCAGCAAGCGGCGGCGCACGAATTCAATCATCTGGCCGACGGTAACGGCATCTTCGTTGATCTCAACCATCGGCTTTGAGGCGGCGCGGTCGAGGATCTTCTGGAAGGTGCGCGCGAGGTCGATGATGTCGGCAGCCATCTCTGGCTCGGTACCTTCCGCATCCTTAAATTCCTTCAGGTTCGGATTGGTGCAGATAGCCTCTTCCAAATGCTGCTTTTGCAAGAGCATCTGCGCGGCATTCTTGAACTTCTCGTGTTCAAGGAGTCGTTGGACGAGTTCATCACGCGGGTCACCTTGCTCTTCGGCGGGCGCGTCGGGATCGCGCGGCAACAGCGTCTTCGACTTGATGTGGATGAGGAGCGAAGCCATGTAGATGAATTCGGCGGCAACATCCACGTCGAGTGTCTTTATGCGTTCCGTGTATGCGAGGTATTGCGCTGTGATCTTGGCGATGGGAATGTCATAGATATCAATGTTCTGTTTACGAATGAGATCGAGCAGCAGGTCGAGAGGGCCGTCATAGACGTCGCTGACCATGATCGAGAAAGGGAACTCGTTGGTGGGCGGCGTCGGTGATGATTTTGGTTCGGGCTTCAAAAGCAGGTTTCTCGTTTCTGGTTTCTCGCAAAGTCAAAATTTCAAACCACAAAGGCGCAAAAAGGTACAAAGGTTACAAAGAAATCATTCGCCGGTTTTTCCTGTCGCCCGCTGCGGAAGTTCGAGATTTTGCGAGAGCCCCATGGCCTCGCGAACTTCTTTCATCGTGCTCTCAGCTGAAGCCCGCGCTTTCGCATCGCCGGCTTCTATGATCTGCAATGCCAGCTTGGGGTTCTCTTCGTATTTTCTGCGGCGTTCCTGCATGGGCGCAATCGTCTTGATGAGATTATCCGCTGCCCAGCCCTTGCACTCAATACAGCCTATCCCTGCGGAGCGGCAACCAGCATAAACTTTTTCAAGAGTTTGTTTGTCGCTGAAGATCTTGTGCAGGTCGCCTACAGGACAGAGATCGGGATTGCCGGGGTCGGTGCGTCGCACGCGCGCCGGATCAGTGACCATAGTCTTCAGCTTCTGACGGATTACCGGTTCGGGATCGCTGAGCAAAATGTAATTGTCATATGACTTCGACATCTTGCGGCCATCTGTGCCGGGCAGCTTTGGCGTAGGCGTGAGCAGCGGCTGCGGTTCGGGCAGAATAGCCCCGCGCTTTCCAGGATAAAGATGGTTGAACCTGCGGGCGATCTCACGGGTGAGCTCGACGTGAGCGACTTGGTCCTCACCGACAGGAACGAATCCTGCTTTGTAAATGAGGATGTCCGCGGATTGAAGAACGGGATAGCCGAGGAAGCCGTAGGTGCTGAGATCTTTTGTCGCGAGATTTTGCTGCTGCTCTTTGTATGTCGGCACGCGTTCGAGCCAGCCTAGCGGTGTGATCATGGAAAACAGTAGGTGCAATTCCGCATGTTGCGGAACGTGCGACTGGACGAACATAGTGCATCGCTCTGGATCAAGGCCAGCGGCGAGCCAATCCAGTGCGACGTCGACAGTGTTCACGCCAATCTTTGAAGGATCAGCGTAGTCGGTGGTGAGCGCGTGCCAGTCTGCGATAAAGAAGAAGCACTCGTGCGTCTCCTGCAGCTTTACCCAATTGGCGAGCGCGCCGACATAGTTGCCGAGGTGCAGTTTGCCTGTTGGGCGCATGCCACTGACGACACGCTTGTTCGTTAGTTTTGAATTTTCTGCCATGAAGTCTGGATCAAATCTGTAACAACAAATGATTTACGAAGTTGACGACCGGATTTACGAGAGGCCAGATGATTCGCCCACCGAAGGTAAAGATCAACAGTATGCCAATGATGCCAATGGAATCATAAATATTGCGGATGGAGTCGGGAAGCATGTGGCGGAAGATGTGACTGCCATCGAGGGGTGGCACCGGAAGAAGATTGAAGATTCCCAGCAGCACGTTCAATTGGACGGCGGAGTAGAGCAACCAAACCACAGGCATCAAGATGGAACTAGTGTCCGTGATTGTTCGCTGCGCGATGTTCTGGACCAATTCTTTGCCGGTTGGGGTGGCGATCGAAATCAGCGACAATCCCAGGACTGACACGGCCACCAATAAAAAATTACTAACCGGACCGGCAACTGTGGTGAGGATGTCTCCCTTAATGGGGTCGCGAAAATTTTGCGGCGTAACCGGACACGGCTTTGCCCATCCGAAAATCCCGGCACCGGTAAACAAGCCTATGGCAGGCAGCAAGACTGTGCCGATTGGATCAATGTGCTTCAGCGGATTCAGGGTGATGCGTCCCAACATCTTGGCTGTGGGATCGCCACATTTGTCGGCCATCCAGGCGTGCGCGGACTCATGCACGCTGATAGCAAACAGAAAGACGATGATCTGAAAAACGATGTTGACGACGTGGAAATCCATAGGCTGTGGGCTGATTGATGGTAACACGCGGAAAAGCGGCTATTAGCTGTTAGCTCTTAGCCTTTAGCGAACCGCAGGGGCTAAAGCCCCATCATTTTGTTTGGTCTAAATGGCACGACCAAAGTCGTGCCCCGATACATCTTTGGTTCAAATCGCACGACTAAAGTCGTGCCACGATACGTTCAGAGTCATGGTGAGTAATCTGTGCCCCGCTACTTTCATTCGTCTGCCGCAATGCTATGCGTGACACTTGGCGTTATTTGTTTTCTTTTGAGATCTCCGGCGGAGCAATCGTCTTCACTTTGATCGGCTTGGTGGGAACGCCGGCAACGATGGTGTATGGCGGAACGTCTTTTGTGGCGACTCCCATTGACCCGACGAGTCCGTGTTCGGCGACGGTGACGCCGCTCATGATCGTAGCGTGATAAGTGATACGCGCCTTGGGGCCGATCTCAGTCTTGTGATTGCTGACGATCATGCCGTCATTAAGATCGTGATCATGCGAGTAGATGTTGGCGTAGTCGGAGACGGAGCTACCCTGATGGATGATGAGTTCGCCGCGGTCGTCGAGCAAAACGTATTTGTGGATGGTGCAATTGTCTTCGATTGTGAGGTTGTATCCGTAACTGACTTCCACTCCGTGAAAAATTTTGACGTTCTTGCCAACGTGTTTGAAGACATACATTGCGATCATGGCGCGAACGCGGAATCCGAGCGCGTGGTTCAGCCCCATTGGCGATCGGTCATACATCATCCAAAACCAGATCAGCGGCTTGCGCTCTGCGAATTTGGCGGCATCGATGTCGCCATAGTATTCCGGCTCAAGTGTGGCGTTGCGAGGATCGAAGCTGTGTACAAGGGCCTGCTCGCTCAGCGTGGCGCTGGCTGAGGGCGGCGCATAAGGTCGTCCGAGATAGATATCGTGGAGGACGTCACGAACGACTTCGCTGCGATGGGTGATGTCCTTGTTTGCGAATTGTTCATCGAGCCAGGCAAGCCAGGAGTCGAAGGCTTTTTCGGCGTCGGGCAATGGAGTGAGCTTGCGATATTCGTAGCGGGGCATAGATGTCTCTCACCAATGAAAGGGAACTAGAAACGATAGCACGAGGGGCGGGAAGCGGTTTCTAGTTTCTCGTTTCTGGTTTCTAGCAAAGTCAAAGGCAAAAGCAAAATCGGAATGCATAGATCCTTCGACTTCGCTTCGCTCCGCTCAGGATGACAGCCTTATCGTTGGTGTCGATTGGTAAATTCGACGAGGGCATCCAGTTTCGTTTTGGCTGCGCCGGAGTCGATGGACTGGATGGCCAATGGCATAGCTGCTCCGATGGAGTCGGCTTTGCCGGCCGCAACCAGGGCGGCGGAGGCATTCAGCAGGACGACGTCGCGTCGCGCGGACTTGGCTCCGCCGAGGATCTCGCGAATGATTTCGGCATTGGCTGTGACGTCGCCGCCGGAGATGGATTCGAGAGTGTCGCGCTTAAGGCCGAATTCTTCCGGAGTGATCTCGTAAGTCTTGACCCAGCCATCACGGACTTCGCCAACAATCGTCGGGCCGGTGATGGTGATCTCATCCAATCCATCTTTGCCGTGGACGACGAGTGCGCGGCGCAATCCCAGAAGCTTCAGAGCTTGCGCAAGTTTTTCGACCAGGGATGCGGCGTAGACGCCGACGACCTGCGCCGATGCGTGCGCGGGATTCGTGAGTGGGCCGAGAAGATTGAAGACGGTGCGGAGACGGAGTTCGCGTCGAGCGGGCTGAACATACTTCATCGCCGAATGCATGGCGGGGGCAAAGAGAAAAGCTATGCCGACTTCGTTCAAGCACTCCGACATTCGCGGCAGCGGCAAGGTGATGTTCACGCCGAGTGCTTCGATGACGTCAGCTGAGCCGCATTTCGAGGTGACGCTGCGGTTGCCGTGTTTAGCCACGCGGATGCCGGCGCCGGCGACGGTCAATGCCGTTGCAGTGGAGATGTTGAAGGTACCACTGGTGTCGCCGCCGGTGCCGCAGGTGTCGACAAGGGCGTCGCGCTCGGTGCCGGAGACGTCGAGCGCTCCGTTCTCGAGTGTCTGGGCGGTGCTGAATGGAGCAGCGGCGTCTCGAATGGCCTCGGCGAAGCCGACGATCTCCTCTACGGTTTCACCTTTCATGTGCAACGAGACGAGTAAGGCTGCGATCTGCGCGTCGGTAGCTTTGCCGTGCAGGACCTCGTCCATGACGGCGCGAGCTTCTTCCCGCGACATTGACATGCGGTGATTCGCGATTTTGTGCAGCGCTTCCGTGATGGTGATCATGAGGGTGAGAACCTAAGGTAAATCAGCGGCAGTCACACCGCAAATCGCGCATACACTGCGCCGGGTCCGGCCATTCAGGCCAGAGACAACACTATGAGGTTCATCTTGGGAACCAGGTGGCAGACTCGAGTGCCGGGAGATGACCCCACCTCGAGGTGCAACTCTGGAATAAGGCCCTGCAACCCTGCTTCCAGAGCAACCTCGCATCCACGGGGCCAATCACAACTAGAGCACCACTTAACAGGACCAGGAGGAATGTGATTCATGAAGAAGCTTATCTTTACAACCTTGTTCCTGATGCTGTGCGCGGTTTTTGCTCTAGCACAAACAAGCGGAACTAGTCAGAGCAACCCGAGCACACAGCAACCAGGCACAACAACCAGTTCTCCAAGCAGTAGCACCGGCGGGCAGGACACGGCAGCGCCCAGCACGTCTACGAGTTCCACCTCGCAAGACCAGATGGGGAACAAGAGCCAGTCCAGCGCGACAACCAAGTCGGACAACGCCGGCAAAGAGAAAACCATCACTGGATGTCTGGAAAGCGCAGGCAGCAGCGGTCAATATGTGATCAAACACAGAAATAAGGAAGTGACCGTGGTCCCTTCCAGCGCGGTTAGCAGCGAGATCGCCAGCCATGTGGGAGAGAAGGTAAAACTGAAGGGCTCATGGGAGCAGGGCAGCGCTTCCAATACAACGGCCAGCAATACGGGGGGTAACCTTCCGCAATCTGATCAACCCGGCGGAACTTCCGGAAGCAGCGGAATGAGCAAAGGCGACAGCGGAATGAGCAAGGGAGACAAGGGCGGCAAAGAATTCCGCGCGGACGCCATTGAAAAGGTCTCAGGTACTTGCGGCGGGAAGGACAACAGTAAGAGCAAGAGTGACAACAGCGGCGGCACCAATCCGAAACCTTATTAACGCGGTTTCGAATTCACATAACTCTGGCCATGAAAACGCAGCCTTCGGGCTGCGTTTTCATGTTTGGCTTCGCATCGGCCAGTCAAATGTTAGAGAAACTTCACTAATGCATCGGTGGTCTCTTTAGGCCGTTCTTCCAGAACCCAGTGTCCGGTGTCCTTCAGAACGATGACTGTGACATTGGGAGCCACCAATTTCGCCTGCTGTCCCAGCACATCACCCAGAGATTTCTCACCGCCGATCACTAGCACCGGCATTGGCAATTTGGTTTGCGCCAGCTGCGCGAAATCCTTTGCTGCTTGTTGGAACGAAACGAAGTAGGCCCAGCCTGCGTGCATGCGTCCTGGCCGGGAGTATGCCGCAGTGTAGGCGATCCGATCTGCTTCCAGGATGGAGCGAGTCTTGACGGCAGCGAAGTCGTTCCAGAAATATTCGAAGTAAATTCGTTCGCGTCCCTGGACCAGCTTCTCAGGGGTTGGCCCATTGAAGCGGAAATGCCAAATGCTGGGGTTATTGTAGACAGCCTCCCATCCGGCCACACCGGGGAGAAATGCGTCCATCAGAACCAGCTTTTCCGTCTCACTCGGAAACTGGGCGGCGTAGGCGTAAGCGACCATAAGGCCGATGTCGTGTCCCACCACTCTGGCTTTCTTCACACCGAGCGAGCGGGCGAGGGCATGAATGCGAATTGCGGCGGCTTTCATGTCTAGGCCATTGGCGGGAATGTCAGAGTCTCCGATTCCGGGCAGGTCAGGTGCGATGACGGTGAACCGCTCAGCAAGCAGTGGGATGATGGGTTTCC
>JAOAPH010000156.1 GCA_025462835.1 Candidatus Angelobacter sp.
TCTCTTACCTGAACAGCATGGGCCGCGGGTTGCTGAACTTCCTGGATACGAACTTGCCCACCAGCTATCAGGGTGTGAACACCTTCACCTTGCCGGACAGCTCAACCTTCACGATCCCGACATATGGTACTGCGGCACGCCCGAACACCGCTTTCAACCAAATGACGTCGATCTCAAACAATACCGACTCTGACTACCACGCGTTGGTATGGCAGGTCACAAGACGCATGACCAACAACTGGCAGCTCCAAGCCAGCTATACCTACTCACAATCGCTGGATAACGGCCAGAACTCGGTGACGTTCTCCACCGGCAACAATGCTCTGGATCCGCTGGCGCCCTCCAATGAGTGGGGACGTTCGAACTTTGACGTTCCGCACAAACTGGTTGGATCTGCGATCTGGCAGCCTTCGTACTTCAAAGGACAGAAGAACTTTGCGCACTATCTTCTGGATGGATGGACAATGGCACCGATCGTGAACCTGACTTCAGGATCCACATTCAGCGGAACGATCAGCGGAAGTCTCCCTTCCGCATCATGTGCCGGTTCCCACAGCACTGGTCTGAATTGCGCGGCTCCGGGATCTAACCGGCCGGGCAATGTGCCCAGAAACAGCTATCGCACGCCTGGCCGCTATACGACGGATTACAGGATGGCGCGCGCATTCAACTTGACCGAAAGGGCGAATGTTGAATTCAGCGCAGAGGCGTTCAACCTCTTTAATCATCCGAATATCTCCAGCATAACGGGCTCGCAATACAATGTGGGCAGTTGCACTGGAGCCACCAACCCAACGACCAACACAACAAGCTGCACCTTGACGTCAAATGCAGCGTTCGCAACACCTAGCGGAGGCGGTATCGACAACGGTACCAACCTTCGTGAACGGCAACTGCAGTTCGCACTCCGTCTCAGATTCTAGGCGGATCGAAAACAAAAAGCGGCAGCTTCGGCTGCCGCTTTTTTATTCATTGGACATATCCGGGCGAGGATTATTTCGGCGAGAGTTCGCGCTTGACGGCTTCGCTCACCAGTTTGCCGTCCACGCGGGTGCCGCCGGCCTGGAATTTCGCCATGGTGTTCTTCATCACAGTGCCCATGTCCTTGATGGTGACCGGGCCCATCTCGGCGATGGTGGCGCGGACGGTGGCGGTGACCTCTTCTTCGCCGGCTGCTTTGGGCATGTAGTCCTCGATCATCTTGATCTCGGCGGCCTCCTTGTCTGCGAGTTCGGGGCGTCCGCCCTTGGTGAACTGCTCGATGGAGTCCTTGCGCTGCTTGATCATGGTGCTGAGGATCTGGATGGTCTCCTGGTCGTCCACGGGAGCGCGCTTGTCGATCTCGCGGCTGCGGATACCGGATTTCATCATGCGGAGAGTGGTAAGACGATGCTCGTCGCGGGCGCGCATGGCGTCGGTGATGTCCTTGGAGATTCTTTCGGCGATGGTCATGGAAGCATTATAGGCAAAGGCTTGCCACGGATTGCACGAGGCAAGCATTTAGCACTCAGCAGTTAGCATTTAGTGGTCAATGGTGGAGGTTTTGCCAGTGCAAAAGCAACGGCATTGTCCCTCCACTTCGCTGCGCTTCGGTCGGGATGACAACAGGTGTATGCCTACGGCTTACATAGGAGCAGGGCTCCCTCACACTCGTTCGGGATGTGACAAAAACGCCTTAAGCTAACTGCCGTGGTTCACCTGATTGCGGATAGGTAAACTGCCGGAGTATCATCCAAAGCACTCATCGTTATTGTTATGGGATCTCTTTCGCCAATCCAGATCGCTGTGATCGTCATCAGTGTGGTGTCGCTGGTGGGCGTGGTCATTTCTACGATCCGCAGTTCTGCGCTGCTCGCGGGCTATGACGAGTACAAAAGCGACATCCAGAAGATTGCCACCACACTGAAAGCGGAGATGTTCCGCGACGGCAATGATGTGGTAATCCCCGGCAACTACAAAAAGTTTCCCATCCAAGTGCGCTTCTCGTATTCGGAGAATACTCCGGGGCTCAACATAAGGATGCAGGCGCCGGTCTCGTTCACCTTCTCAGTGGTGCCGAAGGGCGAGCGCGCGAGTGAAGGCCGGGTGCTGGTGCGCACCGGCGACGACATGTTCGACGCGCGATTTGCCGCTCGGACAGACCATCCGACCCAGGCGAAGATGCTGGTGAGCAGCAAGGCCATGCGCACGCACATGGAAAAACTGTGTTGCTCTTCGAAAACATTTTTGACGATGGTGACCGGGAGCATCGAAGTCAGCGAGTTGATCATCCCGGGGCCGTACACGGCGCGGCACGTGATGGACCATGTGGAATCGATGTCAATCCTGGCGGCGGAAGTGGATGACATCCCCGGCGCAGAGAAAGTCAAGATTCAAGAGTACAAGCGGGAAAAGAGCGCGCCCGTTGTAAAGATTGCGCTCGTTGTGGGAGCGCTGGTGGCGATTGCCGCGGTTTTTGCAGGAAGACCCGGCACGGAGATCACCGAAAGCAGCGTGGCCGCCGGAGTGACGCACGCGGACGGGGTTTGGGAAAAGGACGCTGGTTATATCCAAAAATTAGCGGGATGGCACGCCGCAGGCGAATCGGAATTCAGCGCAGATGTGATTGGATGGATGAAGGCGTCCGGAGTGCAGCCGAGTGGGCGGGTGGAGCTTGACCTGGACGGCGCGGCACCAAAAGACGTGGTGTACTGCCTAAGCCGGGACGAAGACTCATCCAAGCGAATAGTAATGCTGCAGAACGGCTCGAATCAGTTTGATTCGATCATGAAAGATGTGATCGG
>JAOAPH010000183.1 GCA_025462835.1 Candidatus Angelobacter sp.
AATCTGAATGGACATATGCATCTCTCAAGTTTCCTCCCTGAA
The DNA here is from genome assembly GCA_025462835.1 of Candidatus Angelobacter sp. Taxonomy (GTDB): domain Bacteria; phylum Acidobacteriota; class Terriglobia; order Terriglobales; family Acidobacteriaceae; genus JAICLA01. The sequence continues at coordinate 43 of JAOAPH010000183.1, forward strand.
GGAAATCGGAGTCGGCATTCATCGATCGATATCCAACCTGAATGGTTTTATCTGCAGCGAACCAGTAAGTGCTGGCACCGCGAAACGCAATGCCTTGGCGCCCTACTGTGCCATTGCCAATGATGTTCCCCTTGTTCGTGTAACCATCCAGGTAGCGGACATTCCAGTAAAAAAATCCGCCTCCCACTGGCTGCAGCAGTCCAGGGAGATTGGTGTAGGACGCTTCCGCTCGGAGATCCAGGTGGCGCAGCTTGGGAAGCTGCGGCATGTAAATGCCAGGAGTATGCGCAGCACGCCGCGGGTAGCCGATGGGGGAAATTTCGTCTTCAACGAAGGAATCTTCGTAGAGAGTCAACCATTTTCTTAATCCGGGGATTCGATAACTGAAATCCGCGGTCGATCGCCGGTCTCCAGGATCATTGCCTCGCCCCGCGGCATTAATGGTTGAGAAAAACGAACGCCTCGCGGTGCCGAGTGTAATTGGAAAATCAGGGCCGCCCCAAAGTCCGGTTCTGCCTACTCCAAACTCAAAATTAGGCGTGGGCTTGAAGTTGAACTTCAGTCCATGCAAAAGCGGCTGACGTTCCAACGACCTCCCTAAAGAGACGGCGATGTTTCCGTCTTGAGTGTTGACGAAGTGTTGCCCAGTCAGCTTGCCCATCCAAAACTCTGAACGAACCGGGCCCAGGAAACCTAAAAAGCTAGGCAGCTTCTTGGGAGAGGTTTGGCCCAAGCGGAACATGTAGAGCGGTTCGGCATTGTTGCTGAATAGAAAGGGGTCCTGAGCAGGACTAAGCCACAAATTCTGTTTACCGAAAGACGCCTGCCAGCCCTTAAACCCCAACATCACGTAGGCGTCAATGAACCTGAACTTGTTGAAAGCAGCAACAGGAGATGCAGGCAGCACCGTGGGCTTTTGGTCAGTCACTTGAATTGCATTAACGATCGGCTGCGAGAAACCGGGAGCGGACGGCGCATGTTCGAACTCACCCTGAACATAAAATCCAAACGCGCCGGTGGATGCACTGCTGGAAAATCCGCTGATGAAATTCAGACCCCTCTGATAGGGACGTCCGAAGTCATTCACAATGGTCTGTCCGAAGTGATAGCCATCCGTTAATGGCGGTCCGGAAATCGCGGTTGCGCGGGCGTAAACGGAATCGATACCGATGTAAGGTATTCGCGATTCCCCCAGTTCCGCCGCAAATTCCCGCGTCAGTTCAGACGTTAAGCTGACGATCTCATTTGCTGATGAGGCATCCGTTGCCTCTGCTTCCTCCAGGAGTCGGGCACACTCTTTTCGCGTCCACGGCTTGATTCCAAGAATTGCGGTTTGTACTACACCCAACGCTGATAAGCGATCGAAAGCAGGGTAGACCCAGCTATCGAGGGGAACGTAAGGAGACGAACGATTTTCGGTTGAATAGGATTCGTCAGCTCCTGGCGAGCGATGAAAAGTTCCCCAGCCCCCGCCACCAAGTTCTATATCGTGGTGTCTTGCGTAAACTTGCCGCCCGATCAGCCATCCCATCGTGCTGCCCACCAGGACGTCGCTTGGGAAATGACTCTTGCCGGTGACACGGGCTGCGCTTATCCCTGTAGCCAAGCCATAGGCGAACATCTTGGTCAGCGTGCCTGGATATTCATGAGCGAGAACACTCGCAATCGACCAGCTCAAGATTGCATGGTCGGAGGGAAATGATGAATTGATAGCGCCGCCGTGCCAGAATCTTCCCTGGCCAGTTCCGTCCGTTGGACGCTCCCGCTCTGTTACTGCTTTTAAAGCCTCACCCACGACAATACTGTTGAGCGCAGCTTCACCAGCTAGGATGCCCGACTCCGACCGATGTTCGTCTCCTTTCCACTTGCCCATTAAGTACAAGCCGCTTGACCCTGCTACAAAAGCAGCCAGTCCGGCATTGGAAAATGTGTTTGAATGACTCGCGAGAGAGCTGGTGTTTGAAATTCGTGAAGAGAGTTCACTATCAGAGGCAATCAGACCCGCAGTAACTCCCGCAAGTGGAAGGAGCCAGTTGAGGTCCTGAATTCGCAGCTTGAACGGGCTTGTCCAAATTTCTTTCTGGTCTTGCACAAAGTTCTTCGCAAACACAGATGGCGAGAGGCTGGCGTGGCGGAAGTCATCCTCCTGTGCCGCGATGGCGCTTTTGCTTTGTTGATTGGAAACTGTGGTGCCGACGCTTGGAGTCGCTGTCGTCTGTCCCAATGTTCCTGGTGCGGAGGCCAAGAAAAGGAATAAGAGCGCGAGTTTCCAATCCCTATCGCACATCAGGTCCGCCCACAATGCTACTGCGTCCAAACACGCGAAGTCAGTGCTACTCCTGAGAGAAGCGAAACCGCCTGACCGAAGGCCTTTAGTTTGGGATTGCCGGGAAGTTTTTCGGGGATATAAACCGTGTCGCCCGGCTGCAAGACCGTGCTCAGAACGTCTCCCGACCACCATCCGCCAGAATTCTTTCCCAGCACAACTCCGTTGGCACGGATAACAAGAACTTGTTTCTTGTTGGCAAGTACAGTCGGGCCTCCTGACTGTTTTAAATACCAGTTTGCTTGCTTGCCCGGTACATAGGTCAGCGCGGTGGGGTTGTAAACCTGACCGCCAACCATTACGAAATTCGGCCTCTTCGGAATCCTCAACGTATCTCCGGGACGAACTTCAATGTCTGCCACAGTATTCTCCCAGCTCGCAATCTCCGGGGAGATATGGATCACAAGGCGCCCGGTAGGTTGAGCCTGCTTGAGCTTGTTGATTAGTTGTTGCCTCTCTTGGGCAGCAGCCGGATTCTCCTGACGGCCAGTACGATCACTTTCCAAATCCTGAGTCTGAAGGGTGTTGACCAGTTCGTCCCGGCCCGCAGCCGCGGCCTGTTTGACCTGCTCTCGATCCAGTATGGCGGCATTCGGATATGCGCCCGGCAGAAATCCCCCTGTGCGCTTCAAGATGGAGCTCAGCCGTTCACCTTCTTGAATCCCATACCGCCCTGGATGCATAACCTCTCCAGTCACAGTGATTGCACCGCCAATGTCTTTCCAACCTCCGAGCTGATGGATGGTTAACACGTCACCCGGCTTGAGAACTACATCGGTGTCAGGCTCACCAGCAAGGGCTCTCCCGATCGGGACCTCACGATGTTCCAGCTCGACTTGCTCCCCATGCTGAATACTGTAGCTGGCAAGACCGGCAGACTCTGTGAAAGCACTCCTTTTGAAGCCGCCAGCCATTCTTACCAAATCCGCCGCTGTCATTCGTTCCGACAGCAAATATTCAGCTGGCCGTAAAACTTCGCCATAAATAGCGACCTTGGGAGGATCAGCCTCATACCTGCCGAAAACGCGGATTGTGTCAAAGGGTTGGAGCAGAGGTGCTTCCTGCCGTTTATCCAAAACGTCCCGCAGATTGAAGCCGACAACATAGGGCCGATAGTCTGGAGCTTTCAGTCGGACAATCTCTGCGCGGTCGGCCGGTTCAGGTAAGAGATCCTGAAAGGAAGCGACGATGTCCGTTACTTTGATCCCATCTTTGTACGGATACTTGCCGGGCCGAAATACGTGTCCTTGAAGGTAGACAGTCTTGTCGCTGTAAGGAAGGATTGGAGAAATGGTGATGTCGTCACCATCCTTGATGGCAAGAGTTTTGAAAGCAGTCTCTACTGCTTGGATATCGCCGTTCTGGGGCAGATTGACGTTCAACATCACTTTGCGCTGGTGCGCTTCGATGCGTGCTACTTTGATATTGCGCAGTTCACCGGAGACCGATACTCCGCCAGCTAATGCCAGTACTTGGTCGAGTGTTTGTTCATGGCGAAGTTCGTAGATTGCAGGACGGCGTACCATTCCTGCCACAGTGACCTGCGGTCCCGCAGGCGGAACGAGGATGCTGTCAGAGGATTCGATCCGCTCCACGGAGGAACTCACTCCCTTTAACATCAACTCATAGAGATCGATCTCTTCAACGAGTCTCTTGCCTCTGTAGTGTTTTACCGTGCGCAGGGAACCGGTTTGGTTTGGGCCTCCGGCAACAAGCAGGGCGCTCAAGGCTGTGGAAAGCGCGCTGATCTCATACGCACCGGGTCTCTTCACATCGCCAACAATGTAGACCCGCACGTTTCTGACTCGATCTAAGGAGACATCGACCGAGACGTCCCTGAACTGCCGCGCCAAAGCTCTCTGCACAATTTGCTGAACGTCGCCTAAGGTGCGGCCTGCCACCATAAGGGCTCCCGCCTCCGGCAAGCTCAGACGTCCTTCACGATCGACAGTCAAGCGCAACCTCTGCGACGCGCTGCCCCAATATGTGACAACGACTTCGTCGCCGGAACCGAGGACATAATCTGAGCCAACCGGAACATCCGTTGAGGTCTTATCTGAAACCGTGCTGTTGCGGAAGATTGATGCGCCGAATCTCTCCAGTTTTTCCGGATTCGATAAAGGTTTGGTATTGAGGTCAGTCAGCGCGGGCATGTTGCCATAAGGTGAATCTTGCTGCTGTAAAGCCCGGTCGCTTTGCGGTTTCTCGGGCCTCAGGCCCTCGACTCCTGAACTTCGTTCCTCGTTGTCATTCTCTTTGGACGGTAATTGGTTCTTTGTTTTGGGCTGCGAAAGAGGCAATTTTTCTCTTGGACGATCGGTGTCAGTCTGATCCTCGGCAGCTTGAGAACCGTATCCGCGTTCCTTCAACTCGGTACTGAGCGTAGCTCGAAACTGATCATCAGAGCGGACTCTGGAGAAGACACGGTCATCAGTGATGTCCGACTGATTCACCGGATACCCGGCATCTCTCGCCGCGTTTTGAATCTGTCTTTTGGCGTCTGACAGTAAGTCAGGATTCGCTTGCAGAATTCGAATGATTTGATCTGCTGGTAGCGGGTTTGAATCTGCCTGTTGCTGTCCAGCAGAGATGCAGGACAGAGTACAGAGAACCACGATCACGAATGACAGATTCCGCCGCAGGGAAATACGCGTCCACAAACCCAACTTCTTCTTCATCTACACAACTTTTCGGCCCTGCTACTCTGGCCTATTCATCCAATCAATTCTGCAAGGTCTAGCAATTTAGAGCATGGATGCAACACACAATTGTGGTGCTGCTCATTGCCGACCAGAATTGCGAAGCTACTCTGTCATAACTGTTTTCGGCAGTCGTCCAGAGCAGCAGTATCATCGGAATGATTGGAATGCCTAAGGATGGCTGCTGCCGACATCCTGAATAGAAGGGCAACGGGAGTAGAGAGGAGAGTTCACTCCGCGGAACCCAATGCCTTAGAGCCTTCTGAATTTGTGAACCCAACGCTTTTCATTGCGGCTACGATTTCTCGATTCCGCATGAAGCTCTCCCAAATGCTGCCAGTGCGCAGATTTTCGACCATCAGGAGAGTGGTTCCCAAATCAATGCCCAAGACTTCGGGGTCATACCATTTGTGTTTCGGATGGAACGCGTCCACAAATCCGTAGGGCGTCCATGCTTCTGGGTACTGCGTGTGGATCGTCTGCAGGACACGTTTGCACTGATCGGGCTGGAAAGGTAACGATCCAGCAGCAGCGCAGGGCACAATAGTCCCATCGATATTACCCATCTTCGGAGGACCACCCCACACCACATAACCGTGTTCTGAATCTGAGGCGGTGATGCCCCAGAGGTCGTCGCTCATCCACGGATATTCATCGTGCAAACTGATACAGAATCGTTGATGTGCAAGGGTCGCAATGCGCGAGTTCTCAAAGTAGTCGGCATACTTGTCGCGCTTGGCGCGAAAGTCTATCCAGGCATGGGAATACTGATGGACGAACAATGGAGCATTCGAACCGATGTATTTCAAATTTCCGTACTCGAATCGTGGGCGCTGCCACGCGTCCCAAGATGCCGGCGGTATTGGATGGGACGGCGACCCGATGGCAAGCAAATAAATCATCATCAATTCGCAATAGACATCCCATCGTGATTTGAGGAAGCCGGTCTCCGGCTTCCAGCCGTGGCTGAGCATGTCACCGCCGTTTAGCATCCACTTCCAATCCACGCGTTCATAGATATCCGTGGCAAGCTGGCGAATCTCAGGCGAGTCGAAATAAGAACGCGCGTGAAGCACGCCGCAGAGCAACAGAGTGGTATCGATCGAAGACAGCTCGCATTTCCAGGCGCGATCCCCGGAATGCATGTCCACAAAATGAAAGAAGAATCCATTTTGGTGAGGTAGTCTGCGCGCGATGTATTCAAGAGTAGTCTGAACACGCTTCTTTGCATCGGACTTGGAAAGAAAACGATTCTGATGCGCGATACACATCGCGCTTAATCCGAATCCGGTAGCTGCAATGCTGCTCACCGTATGTTTGTCGAGTTCGCTATGTCGTGCCCGATCCTTTACTAATCCTGTGAGAGGGTCTGCCTGTTCGTAAAAATAACGGCATGCCCGGCGCTCAATCTCAATGAGAAGCGCATCGACATCGAGGTTCTTATCTTTCCGGGCGAACAAGTTGTGAGGTGCTAAGGAAAGACCTGCGGCGACGGCGAGAGAATTCTTCAGAAAGCGGCGGCGCGAACGGTCGTTCGTCGATTGCGTTGTTATTGAGCGGTTCATAATGATTACGTCTTGAAAAGGTCAGGCTCCTCTGATCGGTTGTTTTCGGGATGTTGGAAGATTGGCGAGATAAATCAAAAACGTTCCGGTATAGGAAGCGTCCACACTAACGCCAGTCGCGGACAGCGGCTTCGTCTACCTGCTT
>JAOAPH010000186.1 GCA_025462835.1 Candidatus Angelobacter sp.
CTGTCCTGTGCTTGCACGTCCAAACCGCCGCCAACCTTGCACGTCAAAGCGGTGACCCCGTGTGCTGACTCCATTGGTGGGACATTTGAGGGCGTCGAATATGCTCTTGCTCCGGTGCGCGGAGACAAACAGCTCGGCATCGCTTGTTACGATCCCATTCGCATTGAGGACATTAGTAAGGACTTTTCGGCTCATTTGGACGCTGAGCGCGGAGTCATGATTATTAACGTCCAGGGCCACGGAGCCGTGACATATTCCATACAGTCTGCCCGGGAGGTGAGCAAATGAATTTCCTTGATGAACTATCAAAACTCTCTCGCATTAGGAGAACTTAAATCACATGGGCCTATACAGAAAAGTAGGGCGGGATGCTCTCGGACGAGAAATAGAGTTGTTTGCGACCGATACAAACCATCCGAAGCTGCATTTCATGCCTGAGAGGACGCTTGTCCCCAAACCAGCATCAATGAACGAAAAGAAGCCTGTCGGAAAGATTTGTCTTTTCAGCATGGCGAAAGCGAATGAATGCGAGAAAAATTAACTTTCACAGTTAGCGAAGTAGCGGAATTGATTGGCTTTTCCGCCCGGACGGTTACGCGGATGTTTGAAAACCAATCGGGCGTGATCCTTGTGGAGCGTCCCGAGAAAATGAACAAGCGGCGCTATAGAAGCATCCGCATCCCTCGCCCTGTCTATGAGCGCGTAATCAGGAAGATCACCGTATAGAAGTCGTCATGCCCGAATCATGCCCAATACCCTACCGTGCATGGCAAAACTCTGCCGCACTTTGCCAAGCAGCAACCCGTAAGCTGTTGCAAACGCTTGAAAGCGCGTTAGTTGTGAGCAGCTCACAACAGACTTAAAATCCCGGGCCCTTAAAGGGGCGTGACGGTTCGATTCCGTCCCCGGGCACCATGTTCTTCTACAATGATCCACTCCCCCGACTCTTCAAGGTGAATCCCCTAAGCAGAATTGCTGGGGAGATTGGCTCCGTTGAGGTTGGGGTAACTACCATAAAGTTAAACTTTATGGTGTAGTAGGCATCTGACACTAGCAATTCACTTTACCTCGGATTGCTTGTACCACCCCAGAATTGCCTTTTCCTGTTGTAAGAAGTACGTAAAGTACTTGCATTTGATGGCAAAATCCCTTAGAATCAATGGTTTTTAGAAGTGGTTAGCTTCCAAGTAGAAGGCCGCCGAGCCACGAAAGGAACGTTCTCCTACTGGACGCTAGGTGCAGGACTGAATCGTTACATACACGGAATGAATCTAAAACACCAATATTCTTCTTTTTGAGGCAGGACGAACTAAATATGGCAAAGCGTCGTGGAAATCCTAATTGGGGCAAGCCGGAGCCGATCGGACCGGTAGTGCCTACAGTGACCTCTTTTGAGCAGGCGGTCAAAGAATATAAGCTGGCGCCTGATCAATACATCCGCTCTACACGTCTTCGTGAGTGGGCGCGCCGCAACAAGAACTCGAAGTACATCCCGGAGCCGCTCTTGGAAGCTTGGGGATTTGAGATCGAGTCTACGTTGTAAGAACTAAAGTCATGTCAGCAATCGAGGCCACCCACAAGGTGGCCTTTTTCTTTGCAGGTGATGTCTAACACTAGTTGGGATTTTGTTGGAGAGTTTCGCTATCAACAACGTATGATGGCTCACACAAAGACAACAAATTCTATTGGCGTTCAAGGGCAAAATGAAAACTGGGCTGAATTGCCGCATTGCATTGTTTCTTTTCTGCGGAATTCTCGCGCTGACGGTCAGCTGCCTGGCTTATGGGCAAAAAGAACCTCCGCCTTCACCGCCGTCTAACACGCAAGTCCCCGCGCCGCATAAAGAGACCTTACCTGTCGCCCCTAGCGCGCTGGCTGCAAGGCCGCAGCGTGAGTGCGAGGAACCGGAGCCGACATTTACCGGACTTGAATATAACGGTCCAATGAAGAAGTTCGTTGCACATATTGCAGGCAAGCCGGAGATCAGAACGGTGGCTCATCCCCGCGATCACTTTGGCAAGATTGTTTGTTCACTTCCAGTCAAAAAGAAGTTCATGCTCTTCGCCAGAGATACATTCGAGCCAGTAACGTTCCTCATTGCTGGCTTCAACGCTGGATTGTCACAGGCAGAGAATGACGACCCCACGTTCGGCCAAGGGGCGGAAGGCTACGGGCACCGTTTCGGAGCCGCTTTTGCCGACCAGGTTTCTGGGCAGTTCTTCGGGACTTTCTTCTACCCCACAGTTCTCCATGAAGATCCCCGCTATTTTCGGTCAGGCTATGGATCCAAGACCAGCCGCTTGTTCCACGCAATAAGTCATTCTTTCGTCACCCACACCGACAATGGAGCCCATACGTTCAACTTCTCGGAGTGGATGGGTGCATCCAGCACTACAGCTCTTGGAAACCTGTACCATCCTGGAAATCATCGTGGCTTCCAACCTGCGGCAAGGGGCGTGGCCTACTCCGTCGCTACCGATATGGGCTTCGACGTCTTACGCGAATTCTGGCCTGAATTGACGAAGCGCCTGCGACTGCCCTTTGTGGTCCATACAAATCCGGGAAAATAGAGCGGGCAGATCCACCCGCTCTTGAAATCGCAATCGGACCGATTGGCATCTGAATGCAAGTGTCCTTCTCCGGTAACGAAATCATAGCGATGGTGATCGCCGCCAGCTTTGCTGCGGGGATCAATGTCTATGCCACGCTTGCTACGTTAGGTCTGCTCGGCCAAGCAGGCGTGATTCCCATCCCGTCAAATTTGCAGATCGTAGAGAACTGGTGGGTCATTGGCGCTTCGCTTGGGCTCTTCGTCATAGAATTTTTCGCTGACAAAATCCCCGGCTTCGACCTTATCTGGAACGCTCTGCAAACATTTGTCCGCGTCCCCGTCGCCGCGTTGCTCGGATACCAAGCCACGGCTCAACTCTCACCGCAAGCGCAATTGTTGACGTCATTGGCGGCGGGAGGAGTGGCCTTGTTGGCGCATGGCGGCAAGACAGCAGTTCGGGCGGCGGTTACGCCATCCCCTGAACCGATCTCGAATATCAGCCTGAGCTTTGCGGAGGATGCTTTGGCTATCGGCCTTACCTGGTTCGCGTCGACGCATCCGTACTGGGCGGCGGGAATCGCGGCTGCCCTTCTCATAGCGGTGGTCCTGGTACTGCGATTCGTGATCCGCGCTCTTCGCAAGCTATTCAGCGGAGCAATGCAACGCCTGGAAAGATTTGATCAGCCCACGACTGGTTCTGTTTGACCCCTGCATTCTGTAAATGCAATAGTTGCCTTGTCCTCGTTCAGACCGATTACAATCCTTCATCACGATCCAGAGGAGAACCAGAATGGTTCGCTTAGTGCCCAGAGACACAAAGTTCTTTGACATGTTTGCCGAGATGGCCACCAACATCACGGATGGCGCCCGGTTGCTCAAAGCGATCCTCGACGATTTCGATAACGTCGAAGTCCGCGTGCAGCAATTAAAAGATTTAGAACACCGCGGCGATGAGATGACGCATGCGATCCTGGTGAAACTCAACTCCACCTTCATCACTCCATTCGATCGTGAGGACATCCACGCACTGGCGTCCGCGATGGACGACGTCCTCGATTTTGTCTATGCAGCAGGTGAACGACTGGTGATGTATAAGATCCCCGCAGCTCCGGCAGCGGCTTCAGAACTTGCTTCCGTCATCATCCGCCAAAGTGAACAACTGGCCAAAGCGGTCAGCATGCTGGAAAAGCACGATAACGTGCTGGAGATCTGCGTGGAGATCAACCGCCTGGAGAATGAGGCCGACAGGATCGGACGGGCCGCCCTGGCCGCATTATTTGAGCGGGAAAAGGACCCCATTGCACTGATCAAGATCAAAGAACTGATCGAGGTCTTAGAAACTGCAACCGACAAAGCTGAAGATGCAGCAAACGTTTTGGAATCCGTCGTACTGAAGAGCGCCTGATCGGCTCCCTCCCGAAAATCGCAAAAAGAGAGAACTTCGAGACCAAGTGGAAAGCGCGACCCTGCTAGTCCTCATTACGATATTCACAGCGCTAGTCTTTGATTTCATCAATGGCTTTCATGACGCAGCCAACAGCATTGCCACCGTTGTTTCCACGCGAGTATTGACGCCGCGCGTTGCCGTGATCTGGGCAGCGATATTCAATTTTCTGGCCATTTTCATGGGAACAAAAGTGGCCAAGACGATCGGTAGCGGCATCCTCGATCTCAACCAGGTCACAAAGTTTGTGATTCTCTGCGGCCTTTTAGGTGCAATTGTTTGGAACTTGCTCACGTGGTGGTGGGGATTGCCAACATCTTCCTCTCATGCGCTTATCGGCGGCTTGGCGGGTGCCGCAATCACACGCGCTGGCTTTGGCGTCATCATCTGGTCGGGTTGGACCAAGACTCTTGCTTTTATCGTAATTGCGCCGTTGATGGGTCTGGTGCTCGGGCTTATTTTCATGGTCGCAGTCTCCTGGATCTTTGAAAAGAAGGCGCCCCGGCAGGTGGACGGCTGGTTTAGGAAACTGCAGTTGATGTCCGCAGCCGCCTACAGCCTGGGACACGGTGGCAACGATGCGCAGAAGACGATGGGAATCATTGCAGGAGCCCTATTCGCCGGTGGTTTTATCACAAAGAAGGAACTGACCACCGACTGGGGGATCTATCACTGGCCGATTGTGCTTTCGGCCCTGACTGCAATCTCATTAGGAACGTACTTTGGCGGATGGCGAATCGTTCACACCATGGGCGCCAAGATCACCAAGCTAAGACCCGTCGGCGGATTTTGTGCCGAGACTGCAGGCGCAATTACTCTTTTCATAGCCACGCATTTTGGAATTCCCGTGAGCACAACTCACACGATCACTGGTGCGATCATTGGGGTAGGAGCCACGCACCGGATGTCGGCGGTACGCTGGGGCGTTGCCGGACGGATCGTGTGGGCGTGGATATTGACGATCCCGGCCTCGGGCCTGGTAGCAGCAATCTCTTTCATGATCGTGCGCCAGTTCATCCCCGGCGCCTAAACGAGTTGCAGTTATTTTTTGAATATCACGAACACTGCTCCCACGATCATCGCGAACCCCGCCAGGTAATTCCAGCGAAACCCCTCCTTTAAGTAAAAGACCGAAAAGACGGAGAATACGACCAGCGTCACCGCTTCCTGGATGGTCTTCAGCTGGACTCCGGTGAATTCGCCATAACCGTAGCGATTCGCGGGCACTGCGAGGCAATACTCGAAGAATGCGATCCCCCAGCTTCCAAGGATAACTTGCCAAAGTGGCAAATCACGGTGCTTCAAGTGTCCATACCACGCAAAAGTCATGAAGATGTTTGAAAAAATCAGCAGGATGATTGTTCGCATGCACTTCCCTTCGATGGAAAAGACAGCTCCCGACGGCGCCCACCTTAGGATGATAAAATAGGGGCTTCCATGTCAGTTGAAGAAACAGCAACTATCGCGCTGGAACCAGCGAATTCCCTGTCGAAAGTGAGCACTCCAGAGTCGCTCCCGCCGACGAAAGTCGGCTTCGTTAGCCTTGGCTGCCCCAAGAACCTGGTGGACAGTGAGGTCATGATGGGAATCCTGGCAAGCTCCGGCGCACAGCTCACAACGGACGCTGAAGATGCCGATGTCATCGTCGTAAATACGTGTTCCTTCATTGACAGCGCCAAACAGGAATCAGTGAACACCATTCTGGAGATGGCGCAGCATAAGATCGCTGCCGGGGGAAAAGCGCGCAAGTTGGTGGTGGCTGGGTGCCTGGTTGAGAGATATCGCAATGATATCCAGAAAAATATTCCAGAGGTCGATGCGGTAGTCGGCACCGGCGAGTTGGAAGCCATACTCGCAGCCAGTGGCATTACACCGAGGACGCCTCTGTCCCAACCTGCGGATTCTCCATTCGTGATCCTGGGTTCTTCTGCCTTGAACAAAGCTACTTCCGGCACCTTACCCGTAGTCACGTCGCGCTCGGAGGGTGATGCTCGCGAAGCGGGCGGACGTTTCTCCCGTAACGAATGGGAAGGCGCGATATCTGATTTGCCCAACTACTTGATGTCGGAAGAGACACCGCGTGTGCTGTCCACCGGCAAGTACTCGGCATATTTGAAGATCGCCGAAGGCTGTGACCATCCGTGCAGCTTCTGCATCATTCCGCAATTGCGCGGGAAGTTCCGCTCACGACGATTCGAATCCGTCATCAATGAAGCCGAGCGCCTTGCGCAAAACGGCGTGCGAGAGATCGTTTTGATCGGGCAGGACACCACCTGCTACGGCGAAGACCTCGGGCTCAAGGATGGCCTCGCGCTTTTGCTGGAACGCCTGGCGCAGATCGAGCAGTTGCATTGGGTGCGCTTCCTCTATGCCTATCCCAACAAGATCACCGGCAAACTGCTGGAGGCTATCGCCGCACACCCGAAGATCTGTTCTTACATCGACGTCCCTTTGCAGCACGCTTCGCCGGCCGTGCTGAAGCTTATGAAGCGGGGAGCAGGCGCAGAACTATTCTTAAAGTCCATCACCAAAATGCGCGCGACGATTCCCAACCTTACACTGCGGACTTCATTCATCGTCGGCTTCCCCGGCGAGACGGAGCAGGACTTCGAAGAGCTTTGTGATTTCGTGAAAGAAGCTCAGTTCGATTGGCTCGGCGTTTTTGGCTATTCTGACGAAGAGGGCTCTCAGTCACAACATTTGTCGGACGAAATAAAAGTTGCGCCTCGGGAGATCGAGCGCAGACGCAAGAAGCTGATGAAAATCCAGCAAGTCATCAGCAAGAAGCAGAAAGCTAGATTCATTGGACGCGAATTCGATCTGGTGGTCACCGGGCCTTCCGATGAGACCGACCTGCTCTGGGAAGGACGCACGGAAATGCACGCGCCGGAGATCGACGGAAAGGTTTACATCAACGATTTTGGTGCCTTCGATCAACTCACACCTGGGCAATTCGTCCGTTGCGAAATCACTGAGGCACACGACTACGATTTGGTCGCGCGCATCATCTAATTGGTTGAGATCAGTACCATGCCAAAGCGGACCATAAAAACTCTGCGATGCCCCACTTGTAAGACCATCGTCCAAGCTAAGGACGAGTACTTCCCTTTCTGCAGCGACCGATGTCAGTTGATCGATCTGGGCAAATGGGCCAGCGGCGCTTACAAGATATCCAGTCCTATTCTGGATCCCGAAGTGCTGGAAAATATCTCCGGTGGCCAAAGTCCCCGACCCGCCGAAGACCATGAAGACGATGACGACGCGACCAGAAAGCACTCATCGTGAGCAGCCAGATCGAAACCGCTGACACAAAGCAGGCAACGATACGAAAGACGCCATGGGCGTGGGTGACGGGCACTTTCTTCGGCATCGGGCTCATCGGCAAAGGTGGCGGAACCGTTGCATCGATTGCGACGGTGACGATATGGCTCATGATCGCCCGGCTCCAACTTTCCACCTCCGCCTTGATCGCATTCACCGTCGTAGCGGCACTCGCTTCGATATTTATTGGGATTCCCGCAGGGACCATAATCGCCCGCGAACTGGGAAAGAAAGACCCTTCGCAGGTGGTGATCGACGAAGTCGCCGGACAATTGATTGCATTGATTGGCGCACCGCTCAATTGGAAATACGTGCTGGCAAGTCTTATACTTTTCAGGGGCTTCGATATTGTGAAGCCGCCACCGGTTCGCCAACTTGAGAATCTTCCTAATGGTACGGGAATCATGATGGATGACGTCGCCGCCGGTCTCTATGCACTCTTATTTGTTCAACTCTTATACCGCTTTAACCTGTTCAATTAGAGGTAATGACAATCACTGATCGCATTCTTGGCAAGAAGAACGTGAACGGAAAGCCGCACATCGAATCGGTTGTACCGTCCGCAGCCCTTCCCGGCGGCGAAGTGCGGATCATGGGAACCTCGCTTAAACCTCCAGATCTCCATTTGCCGGTTGTCCAGTTTGGGGATTCCGAAGGTTCAGTCGTCATCAGTTCAGACTCGTTTGTCATCGCGCGCGTCCCCGAAGGCGCCAGCTCCGGATATGTGATCGTCAAAGCGGATGGTCATGAGAGTAACGGACACGAAGTCCGGGTGGGAGTCCCTATCGCGGAGAATCTTCACCCTGTGACCAATCCCGCGGTGGATGCGTCCGGAAATATTTTCTCGACATTTTCCGGCACGCGTGGACAAAAAGTTCCGGTCTCCATTTACAAGATCGATACCGATTACAACGTGAAGCCGTATCTATCCGATCTGATGAACGCTACGGCTATCGTCTTCGATCACGAGGGAGAAATGTATGTGACCTCGCGAAACGATGGCACGGTTTATCGCGTGGCCTCCAACGGAACCATGGCCACGTATGCCGAAGGGATGGGAACGGCAACGGGTATGGCGTTTGATTCAGCCGGAAATCTTTATGTCGGCGACCGCAGCGGGACCATATTCAAGATCAGCCGAAGCCGCGAGATCTTCGTTTTCGCGACTCTTGAACCCAGCGTTAGCGCATATCATCTTGCCTTCGGCCCCGACGGCAGCCTTTTTGTCAGCGGTCCAACCACTTCGAGTTATGACGCGATCTATCGGGTCGATCCGCATGGCGCGGTCAGTGAGTTTTATCGCGGGCTAGGACGTCCGCAAGGGATGGCATTCGACATCCATGGCAACCTATACGTCGCGGCGTCCCACGCGGGCAAGAGAGGCATTGTGAAGATCACGCCGCAGAAGGAAGCATCGCTGGCCTTGGCCGGTCATGGGATCGTCGGACTTGCATTCACCACCGGCAAGGGCGCGGTCATTTCCACCACTAATGCCATCCACTACTTGAGCTGGGGCATAGAAGGAATGCCGCTCTACGGCTAACCATCGGCTAGGAATGATCGCTGAAATCATAGCCATAGGCTCGGAACTACTCACCCCCTTCCGGCAGGACACCAACTCCCTTTTCCTTACGGAAAGGCTGAACGAACTAGGCGTCCAAGTCGCGTACAAGGGTGTTGTCGGCGACAATCGCGATCATCTCGTCTCTGTCGCGCGCATTGCGCTCTCGCGTTCAGACATCGTCATTTTCATGGGCGGACTAGGTCCCACGGAAGACGACCTCACCCGTGAATCGATCGCTGAGGCCATGCGCCTGCCGCTCAAGCGCAACCCGGACATTGTTGCCGAGCTCTATGCCCGCTTTGCCGCGCGTCGCATCAAGATGACCGAGAACAACGTCAAGCAAGCCGACGTCATCACCGGCGCGGCAGTGCTCAAGAACAATAACGGCAGCGCCCCCGGCCAGTGGCTCGAAGGAGAGTACGAAGGAAAGCAGAAGACTGTGATTCTGCTTCCCGGCCCTCCCGTTGAGCTAAAACCGATGTTCGTCGAGCAATGTCTGGATCGGCTTCGCGCCAAGGTTCCGCAACAGTTCATCGCCACGCGCGTGCTGAAAATCGCCCTGATGCCGGAATCGGAATGCGATGCTCGATGCTCCCCTATCTACAAAGAACATAACGCCGTGCAAACGACGATCCTGGCCGGAGCAGGCGATGTGCAACTCCACCTAAAGGCCAGCGCCGACACCATGGAAGAGGCCCAGCAGTTGGTGGATGATTTAGCCGAGGAACTTGAGGACGAACTCGACGACCGCGTTTATTCCACGAAGGGCGAATCGCTGGAACAGATCGTCGGATACTACTTGCAGATGCGCGGTGCAACCTTGGCTGTCGCGGAATCATGCACCGGCGGGCTGCTTTCCGAGCGAATCACTTCCGTTCCAGGCAGTTCACGATATTTTCTCGGCGGCGCAGTTGTGTATGCAAACGATTTGAAGACATCGTTTTCGGACGTTCCACCCATGTTAATTGCAGAACACGGCGCGGTGAGTAAGGAAGTTGCGCTCGCGCTCGCCGAAGGGATCCGTAAGCGCTGCAATGCAACGCTGGGAGTTGGCGTCACCGGCATTGCCGGACCCACCGGCGGCACTCCGGAGAAGCCAGTGGGGCTCGTTTACATCGCTATTGCCGACGGCAAGAAGCCTGAAGTCGTCGAGCGCAAGCTTCCCGGCGACCGTGACCGCATCCGCTTCTATGCATCTCAGCAGGCGCTGGATATGGTTCGCCGCAAGATGATCTGAGCCCATGCGCCTCTTCGTTGGCATCGACATCACCGACGACATTCGCGAACGCATTTCCAGCTATGTCGCCGGACTGCAACGCGAATTTCCTGCTATCGGTGCAAAATGGGTGAAACCAGAATCGCTTCACCTCACGCTGAAGTTCATCGGCGAAAGCAAAGAGCCGGAGAAAATCAAATCGGTTCTCAGTAGCATTCAGGCGCCGTCGTTCGAGATTTCATTTCGTTCAGTAGGGTTTTTCACCCCGCGTTCCCCGCGAATCTTCTGGGCAGGAGTTCAGGCTTCGGAAGACCTGCCTCTGTTGGCGAATACGATTGATTCGGCACTGGGGGCGATTGCCGTCGCTCGTGAGACACAGGATTACTCGCCGCATCTAACGCTCGCTCGTGTAGGCTCCGGCAAACCATACGGTGATCCGCGTGACCGCAATAAACCAACTTTCATTACGCTTCGCGCACGGGTTGAATCTCTCCCGCAACCCGACTTCGGTACAATGATCGCCAAAGAATTCTTTTTGTTCCAGAGCGAGACTTTACCCAGCGGTCCTCGATACACAAAGCTGGCGCGATTCGAGCTGAAGTAACACTGATCACCTCACAAAATGACAAAGACCTACTTCATCATTGCGACGGTCTCATATCTGCTCGGCTCGATTCCTTTCGGCTACATCCTCGTTCGCCTTTTCATGAAGCAGGACATCCGCGCCACCGGAAGTGGCAACATTGGAGCTACTAATGTTGCGCGGTCGGGTGCAAAAGGATTGGCAATAGCGACGTTGGTGCTGGACGCGGGTAAGGGATACCTTGCGGTTGTCACCGGACAACAGATTTATGAGCATAGTTTGCTACGCAATGCGAACGCACCTGGAACATATTGGCTCTCGATACCGATTGAAGAATTGATGCTCACTGCCGGTATTGCCGCCCTCTTCGCGATCATCGGCCATTGTTTCCCTGTTTGGCTGAAGTTCAAAGGCGGCAAAGGTGTCGCAACCGCTGTTGGCGCGTTCGCTGCCCTTGCACCAAAGGCTGTCCTGGTTTCACTGCTGGTCTTTGCCTTGGTTCTCATATTTTCGCGATACGTTTCACTGGCCTCTATAGCAGCGTCAGCAGTGTTTCCTGTTGCTGCTTATTGGCTGCACTCCGATTTGCGGCCGGCGAAATTAATGGCTTTGTTGATCGCCGGGCCCGCTCTCATCATCGCGAAACATCACGAAAATATTCGTCGCCTGATCGCGCACACTGAAAGCAGCATTGGAGCGAAATCAGCATGAGCAAGATAGCAGTGATTGGCGCGGGTGCCTGGGGTACTGCTATCTCGATAGTCCTGGGCCGGACAGGCGCGCACGAAGTAAAGCTCTGGGCTTTCGAGAATGAAGTTTGCGAAAGCATCGCTTCGCGCCGGGTAAACGAACCGTTTCTTCCCGGCTGCAAGATTCCAGGCACCGTGTCTGTCACCAACAGCCTGCAAGACGCACTCAGTGGCGCGCAATTTGTGGTGAGCGTGATGCCCTCACATCACTGTCGAAACCTCTTTGAGAAGATGGCGCCGCATTTAAACGCGGAGATGAAGTTTGTAAGCGCGACCAAGGGCATTGAGAATGACACTTTCCTGCGCATGTCAGAAGTAATTGCCGAAGTCGTGCCGGATAAAGCAGGATTCTCACCTCGTATCTCCGCGCTGAGTGGCCCTAGCTTTGCGCGCGAAGTTGCCAAGGGCGATCCAACCGCGATCACGATCGCCAGCAATGACTCTGATCTTGCTGCAATCGTGCAACGCGAGTTTAGCGATCCCAGCTTTCGCGTCTATCAGAACGATGACATTGTCGGGGTCGAGCTCGGCGGCGCGGTCAAAAACGTAATTGCGATTGCAGCAGGCGTTTGCGATGGCCTTGATCTCGGTCACAACACTGTTGCTGCTCTCATCACAAGGGGATTGGCTGAGATCTCGCGACTGGCTGTGAGTTGTGGTGCCAAGCAAAACACCATGGCAGGACTGGCGGGACTTGGCGACTTGGTGCTCACCTGTACGGGAGGCCTCTCCCGCAATCGGACCGTCGGAGTCGAACTTGGCAAAGGACGAAAACTTGATGAGATCATCGCCGGGATGCATGGCATGGTCGCTGAAGGCGTGCTCACCACCAATGCCGCGGTTGGACTCGCAAACAAAATGAATTGCGAGATGCCTATCACGACGCAAATGTACGCGATCCTGCACGATGGCAAGCCGCCGAAAGATGCGATCCGCGAGTTGATGACCCGGCCGGGCAAAGTGGAATAAACAAAGGCAACAGGTAAATCCCCTAGCAAATCCAGCGAAATTAGCAGGACGTAATCCGCGCAAATCGAGGTACAATCGCTCGCATTGTCGTCATCAAAAATTATGGACTTGGGTAAGCTAATTCCCGCGCGCATACCGATTCTTTATTCGATCCTTGCTGTCCTTATCCTGGTCGGCGTAGTGCCTCTGTACTGGTATGGCACTAAGGTGGTTGGGATAAACAAGGATCGTCTGAAGACGAACGAGAAGCTTCTTCAGAACACCGTCACGAGTTCATTGGCGGACGACATCACGCAGCGCCAAAATAATCTTCGCACCAGCCTGGACAATCTCTCTTCTGCAATTCAGGTCGCGAGCGGAAATAATCTCAGCGGCGAGCATGTCAGCACTCCTGAATTGCGTGCATTGCTTGACAGCTTCGTATCGAAATCCGACACGCTGGCGTACGCCACGATCCTCAACAGCGAAGCCAAAGGCATTACTGCCGGACGCATGGCCCCTGATCCTTTCATGCAGCGTGAACTGGAACACGCTTTTCAGGCTGCCCGCGAAAACCGAAGCTACAACGGACAAACTCTCACAATCGGCACGGGAAAAGATTCCCGCACCATTCGCCTTGTGAGTTCACCCATCACTGTGAATAACACCTTCATTGGTATGGTGGGCGCGGTGGTGGACCTCGACTTTCTCATCAAGCGACTTCAGGACGCCAGCCAGGGCGGCTTGGATGCTTACGTTGTCGATAGCCGCGGCAGGCTGGTTGCTTCGGCGACGAAGGAATTTGTCACCGGGCAGGACATGACTCAGATCGAACTGGTCAAGAATTTCGTTGACCAGGGCACAAAAAAACTTGCGGCCACCAGCGACTTCACCATTACTGAAAATGGGACCCGCGTGCCCATGCTCGGCACGTGCAGTCCGGTTTCCGTACTCGAATGGGGGGTAGTGGCAGAGAAGACGCAGGCTGACGCATACGCAAGCATCAATGAGATGCAGCGCACGGCACAATTGCTCGCTGTCGGCGCAGTCTTCTTGAGCCTGCTAATCAGCTTTTTTGCAGCGCGCCGCATCACCACGCCATTAGAAGTACTCACCGAGAGCAGCCGCGCCATTGCACGAGGCGATTTTACCCAACGCGTCCATCTCAAGAGCCGTACCGAGATTGGCGAACTGGCCCAGACATTCAATGCCATGTCTGACGACTTGGAGCGCTTCGTATTCGACCTGAAGCGCGCCGCCGAAGAGAACCGCGCCCTTTTCTTGAGCTCCATACAAATGCTCGCCGGCGCTGTTGACGAAAAGGATCCGTACACCCGCGGTCACTCTGACCGTGTCACTCGGTACTCCGTGATCCTCGCCAAAGAGATGGGACTGCTCACGGAAGAGATCGAGCGCATCCGCATCTCAGCCCAGTTGCATGATGTGGGAAAGATCGGGATCGAAGACCGGATTTTGAAAAAGCCCGGTGCATTGACTCCGGAAGAATTCGAAGTCATGAAGACACACACGGTCAAAGGCGGCACCATCCTGCGCCCAGTCGAGATGCTGAAGGAGATGATTCCCGGCATCGAACTGCATCACGAATCGCTCGACGGGCGCGGATATCCTTATGGGCTCAAGGGCGATGCGCTCCCGCTCATGCCCCGCATCATCATGGTTGCTGATACTTTCGATGCTATGACCACGAACCGGCCGTACCAGGCGGCGATGGATCCGGAATACGTTGTGCGCATCATCAATTCACTCGCAAACACGAAGTTTGATCCCCGCGTGGTGGCCGCGATTACTTCAGTCTTTGAGCGCGGAGCGTTGCGCTTGCATCGGGCTGGAGCAGTCTCTGAGGAACAGGCATCAGCAGCTGCTGCCGCCAGCCAGGCTTCCGGAACTCCGCCTGCCGGACCACCTTCCTAATCGCTCGAAAGTCGGACGAATCCTTCTCTCCGACTGCCTCCGATATAATCAAGAGTTGCGCGCGCTCGTACATGCGCGCTTGAACTCATGATCCAAACTTTATTTGGCAGCCTAGACAAAAAAGAAGAAGAGAAATCCGGCATATTCGAGCGGATGAAGCAGGCGGTCACGCGAACGCGTGAAAACCTGAGCGAGCGCATTGAGGAGATCGTTTCCATCGGCAAGGAGATCGATCGTGACACCTTGGATGATCTAGAAGCCTCGCTCATCGCCGCCGACCTTGGGGTAAACACGACCCACCAGATCCTTGAGACATTACGCGATAGGGCTGACCGCAAGCAGATCAAAGATGCCGACGAGCTCAAGCGGTTGCTGAAGGAAGAAATCCTTGCGATCCTTAGCCAGACCCCGACTAAGGCTTACCAAAAAGTTGATGGAGAGCCCGAAGTAGTGCTCGTTGTGGGCGTGAATGGAACGGGCAAAACAACCACCATCGGGAAGCTGGCGAACGCGCTACGCGCTGACGGCAAGTCCGTTCTTCTCTGCGCGGCTGATACTTTCCGCGCTGCTGCGATTGAACAGCTTGAAGTGTGGGGTAGCCGTACTGGTGTGGAAGTGATCAAGACCAAGCCCGGAGGCGATCCTTCCGCCGTCCTTTTCGATGCGCTCGGCGCTGCTAAGGCGCGCAACACCGATTACGTGATTGTCGATACCGCCGGCCGTCTGCATACGAAAACGAACCTGATGCTCGAACTGGAGAAGATGCGTCGCACCGCACAGCGAATCACACCCGGCGCGCCGCATGAAACTCTGCTCGTCATGGATGCCACCACCGGGCAAAACGGCCTGCAGCAAGCGCGATTGTTCACCGAAGCGGCGGGCGTGACCGGAATCGTCCTGACGAAACTCGACGGCACTGCCAAAGGCGGAGTGGTAGTCGCGATATCGCAGGAGTTAGGACTTCCCGTCCGTTACGTCGGTGTAGGCGAAAAGATCGGCGACCTTCTTCCGTTCGATCCGCAGGCGTTTGTTGACGGCTTATTCTCGTAAACCCTTGGCACAATGACGCTCGACACCAAAGACGAACAGCATCTCCGGCGCGCTCTGGATTTGGCACGCGAGGGGATGTCTCTCGCGTCCCCAAATCCCTACGTCGGTGCTGTTGTCGTGGACAGGGGCGGCGATGTCGTCGGTGCGGGCACACACACCTATGAGGGCAAGAAGCACGCGGAAGTGATCGCGCTCAACGAGGCGGGAGAACGCGCACGCGGTGGCACACTGTACTTGAATCTTGAACCGTGTTGTCATCAGGGACGCACCGGCCCTTGCACCGATGCGGTGATTGCATCTGGAGTAAGGCGCGTCATTGTTGCCATGCTTGATCCCAACCCGCAAGTTGCGGGAAAGGGGCTCGACAAGCTTCGCGACGCAGGCATCGAAGTCCAAGTCGCCCAAGGCGTCCTGCATGATGAAGCGCGAAAGCTGAACGAAGCCTTCGCAAAATATATCCAATACCACACTCCGCTGATCACGCTGAAAGCTGGCATGACTCTGGACGGAAAGATCGCCCCTCCTCCCGGCGAGTCTGATAATCCTTCCGCACTGGGTGCTAATGCTGCCAGCGGCGGATGGATCACCAGCGCAGAAGCGCGCGCGCATGTACACAAGTTGCGCCATGCGTCAGACGCCATCATGGTTGGAGTCGGCACAGTCATCGCTGATGATCCCCTGCTCACCGACCGCACCGGATTGCCGCGGCATCGTCCATTGCTGCGTGTCATCATTGATTCCCGCCTCCGCCTGCCTCTGGAATCCCGATTAGCAAAGACTGCAAACAATGACCTGATCGTTTTCTGCGCTCTCGCCGAAGAAAAGCGCAAGCGCGAGTTGGAGTCGCGTGGGATCGTCGTAGAACAGTTACCGCTCTATCCTGGGCTCGACAAATATGTTGTCGGCGGCCGCCCGATAAAATCCGCCGATGGACGCCCTGACCTGCGCAACCTAGCGAAACGCCTGGGACAACTTGAAATAACAAGCCTGCTGATCGAAGGTGGCGCACTGATCAATTGGGCGGCCTTGGCAGCGGGGATCGTGGACAAAGTTTTTCTGTACTACGCGCCTAAAATCCTTGCTGGCATGGGCGCTGTTCCTTTCGCAAGTGGAGAAGGCTTCCGTCACGTCAGCGAAGCGGCACATGTAAAGTCGCTGACATTGCATCGCTTCGGTGAGGATTTTGCCGTCGAAGGATATTTGAAAGACCCATATGAGCCACGACCAGAACCAAAGACCGCAAGTGGCCCAACGGTTGTCTACGAAGGCGTTTAGACCAAATGTTTACAGGATTGATTGAGGAAGTCGGCAGCGTTCGCAGCGTCTCCGCTCAGAACGGGACGCAGCGCATCGTCATCTCTGCCGCGCAAGTCACGCGCGAACTAAAGACCGGCGACAGCGTTTCTGTCAGCGGAGTCTGCCTTACGGCGTTGAATATCACTCCCGATACATTTGCCGCCGACCTTGCTGCGGAGACAGTTGCGCGCACTTCCCTATCCAGGCTCGCTTCCGGTTCGCTTGTGAATCTGGAACTTCCAGCAAAAGCCGGCAGCCGACTAGGCGGACACATTGTCCAAGGGCACGTGGATGGCGTCGGCAAGTTAGTCTCACTGGCTCGCGTTCACGGCGGAAATGATTGGGAATTGATTGTCGAGCTGCCTACTGGATTGGACAGGTACGTCGTTCAAAAGGGATCAATCTCGATCGAAGGTATCTCACTGACCGTTGCGAGGATTCAGGGAAATCGTATCAGCGTGGCAGTGATTCCGCATACGTACGACGCCACAAACTTGAACTCGCTAAAGCGTGGCGACCCCGTCAACATCGAGGTGGATGTACTTGCCAAGTATGCGGAGAAGATTGCGCTCGACAAAAGCGAGGACAGGAAGCTTACAGTAGAGCGATTGCTGCGGGAAGGATTCTAAGCCGGAGGCGGGGAGGGCGATTCGCCGGGAAAGTCGCACGGCGGAAGCTTAAGCATATCCAGTTCCAAGAACTCCCTGATGATGGGATGGTCAGACTCTTCCATCTCCGGCATCGTCCCGAAGAAAATCGCCTTTCCTTCATGCAGGAAGACCACCCGGTCTGCAAGCTTCTTGGCAAACCGCATATCGTGCGTTACCACAATGCTGGTTAGTTTGAGCTGATGCTTTAGTTTTTGAATCAGGTCACCCAAAAGGTTACCCATGAGCGGATCCACCATGGTCGTGGGTTCGTCGTACAGGATCGCTTCGGGTTGCGCGGCAAGAGCGCGAGCGATAGCGACCGACCGTTTCATTCCCGTCGAGAGATCAGAAGGCAATAGGTCGCGCATTGCTTTTACGCCCACCATGTCTAGCAATCCATCCACAACCTGAAATATCTGCGCCTCATCGAGGTCCCGCCGCTCGCGCAACGGAAACGCCACGTTTTCACCTACCGACAACGAATCAAAGAGCGCGCCATTCTGGAAGACCATCGTGACTTTTTTCCGGATCCGCTCCATTTCCAATTCGGAATAGTCGGTGATGTCTTCATAAGCCACTATTACGTGGCCGGAATCAGGCTTAAGGAATCCCATGATGGTGTGCAATGACACCGATTTGCCCACTCCGCTGCGGCCCAGTATGCAAAGCGTCTCGCCTGGTAACACGTAGAAGCTCACGTGATCCAGAACGTGATTACTACCGAAGGCCTTCGATACATCCTTGAACTCGATGTACGGCTTCTTCTCGCTTGGATTCTTTTCCTCTTGGCTCATGAATAATTCTTGGCGCGCGTTATCGGGGTCACTCGTTTAGATGCAGCTTCATAATCGTCCGGCGAATTGATGTTGTCAAACATAGCGGGATCAAACCCACGCTGCTTCATATTGTCATCGTTGAAATCGATAACAGAAACTATTTCCGGCGAAAACAGCGCGTCAATCTTATATTTTCCATCCTTGAGAGCTTTCTCGGCCAAAGGCAAGAAGCCCCGCCGATAAACAGCGCAAAGCGGCTGGAGTCCGCTCTTTGCTTTAGGCACGGTGACCAGCGCCGCGTTCCTTTGCGCCTCACCGATGACATATGACAAGAACGCCGGATCGACGAATGGCATATCAATGGGAAGAATTACATTCAAATCAGTCCGGCTCCGGTTCAACGCGGCCTGAATCCCGCTCAGCGGCCCGCACTCTGGATAAATGTCTTCAACCACTCTGCCGTAGGAAGAAAACTTCTCTTTTGGCCCCACAATGAAGACGTCATCAGCCACAGATTTCGCCCTCTGGATCATGAGGTCAATCAGAGTTCTTCCATTTAGTAAGAGAAAAGCCTTATCTGCACCCGGGCCCATCCGGGTACTCTTGCCACCGGCGATGATGAAGGCGCTGATCTCGGACACAAGATTCTTCTATCACAAAGGTCCGGGTATCGTTAGAGTTATCTGGATCGTGCAAATGCTGTGATAACATTTGCCGAACTTTCCCTCCCAGAGAAAGACGAGAAGACCAGCCTACTTTCTATGGAACTACGACGGCGGATCATTCATGCAGCTTTACTGCTAGTGGTCTTGATCGCGTTCAGCATTTTTGGGTACCGCACACTGGGCGGGCCATCCGTTACTTTCCTGCAGGCGCTGTACATGGCCGTGATCACGCTGGCTGGCGTCGGGTATGGCGAGATCGTGGATACCAGCCATCTGCCTGCGCTACGGATATTCAATATATTCATTGTTGTTTTTGGAGTAATGATCACGGCTTACGTATTCTCGTCAGTCACCGCCTTCCTCGTGGAAGGCGATTATTCTGACATCTTCCGGAGACGCAAGATGCTAAAGCAAATCAGCCAACTCAAGAACCATTACATCGTCTGCGGCCTGGGCGATACCGGACGTCATGCCGTGGCCGAACTGCAGAAGACCGGCACCCCTTACGTTGTGATCGAACACAACGAAGAGAGCATCAAGCGGCTGCGGGAGCACGGAGGCGGAGAATACAGAGACATGCTGTTCGTGCTGGGTGACGCTACGGATGAAGAAATTCTGGAGCAAGCCGGCGTATCACGAGCGATGGGGCTTTTGACTACGCTCGCCATGGACAAAGAAAACCTGGTCATCACCGTGATGGTCCGCCAAAAGAATGCCAAGATCCGCATCGTCACCCGCTGCACAGATCTCAAGTTTTCTGAGCGCATGACAAAGGCAGGAGCTAACTCCGTAGTCTCGCCAAACCATATCGGAGGTCTACGACTTGCCAGCGAAGTGCTTCGACCGCATGTGGTTGGTTTCCTCGATCTCATGCTAAAGGAGCAATCGCGCACGTTGCGTATTGAGGAGATCATCATTCCGGAATCGTCGCCCTGGGCGGGTAAATCACTTGGCGCCTTGAACATTAAGAGCCGGTTCAATCTCTTGCCCATGGCGCTGAAAAATGCTCCAGAAAGCACTCAGCGGCTTTGGGTGAATCCGCCAGACAACATCGGACTTAAAGCCGGGGTGGTTATTATCGTGATGGGCGACATAAATGACATTCGTCGCGCACGCCAGGATTCGACGCATTCGGCCGTATTCTCAACTACTCAGGGACAGTCCTAAACACCACCTGAATAGTCTATTCTTTCAATGACTTGCGTTTTATGAAGCAGCTCACAATCGGCTGCTCGCATCTAAGAATATTCACGATAGTCCAATGCAAGGAGCACCTATGAAACCGAGGAATTTGACACTCTGGATGGTTAACGCAGCGCTGCTTGTGATTCTCGCGGCTGGTTGCAACAAGAACCAGAACGCTTCCGCTCGCCAGGACACACAAATCGCGACGGATGTGCAAAGCAAGATCAATTCAGATTCCAACGTGCCTAACAAGGCCATCACAGTCAATTCGAACAATGGGATTGTCACATTGGCCGGGACGGTCGGTTCAGAGATGGAGCGCCAAGCCGCTTCAAACGATGCGGCCACAGTGGATGGAGTAAAGACTGTCGTCAATAATCTCGAGGTTGGACAGCAATCTGCTGGCAACACTGCAATGCCGGCCAGCAATCAGCCTCAGCCCTCAACAACTGCAAGCGACAGCGGATCTCGCGCGACCACGACGAAGGGTAATCGCATACACACAGCGCCGCTGCGGAGGACACCTTCAAGCAGCACAGCCCCGAGCACAAACGTTCCGGGTACTATGGCTTCGAACGCCGCGCCCTCAGCTCCCGCAGTGCCACAACAAGTGACCATCCCGGCGGGAACTTCGCTGAGCATTCGCACTATTGATCCCGTCGATTCCGAAAAGGCGCAGGTTGGACAGGTCTTCAGCGCAACGCTCGATTCTCCCGTTGAAGTCGATGGCCGGATCGTGATCCCGGCAAATGCTGACGTGCAAGGCAAAGTGGTTGACGTCAAGAGCGCGGGAAAATTCCAAGGCGCATCGCTCCTCACGCTGGATCTGACCAAGGTTTCGTTCAACGGAAAGTCCTATCGTATCGACACCGATCAATGGAGCAAAACGGGAGCCTCTCGCGGCAAAAATACGGCTGCGAAGGTTGGCGGCGGGGCCGCACTTGGCGCAATAATCGGCGCAATCGCTGGAGGCGGTAAGGGTGCCGCGATCGGCGCTGGTGTAGGCGCAGGAGTCGGAACGGGCGCCCAAGCCGTGACACACGGCCAGCAGATAGTGGTGCAGCCTGAGACCTTGCTCGCATTCACGCTGAGGAGCCCGGTCACTGTGACCCCATCATCCACCACTCGCAATCCGAACCGGACAAGGCTAGGCGCGGACAGCAATCAATAATCGATTGCCGGCAATGATTGGGCGCAGGTTTTCCTGCGCCCTTTTTCATTTCTGCACATCGAAAGCTGGTAACGCGGGTTCATGCCAGTGTCTTTGCCTGTCGAAAAAGGCAGGGATGCTAGACTCATTCTTCACAAAATTGACAACCGTGCGAATTCTCACCCGATATGTATTGAAAGAAGTGGTGTCGCATGCGGCGCTTGGCGCCGCAGTGTTCACGTTTGTCATATTCATGAAGAACCTGGGAACGATTCTGGAATTGATCGTCCGGAACAGCGCTCCTCTTCCGAGCGTCGCGGAACTCTTCTTCTTAACACTACCCACCGCACTCATATACACACTGCCAATGGCGGTGCTGGTTGGGATTCTTATCGGTCTCAGCCGTCTCGCTTCCGACAGTGAAGTCACCGCCATGCGTGCCAGCGGGATCGGCGCAGGAACCTTTGTCAGTATGATCTCGGTTTTTGCCGTTGCAGTCTGGCTGCTTGCGATAACCAATAGTGTCATCGTCGCGCCCCGTTCCGCT
The DNA here is from genome assembly GCA_025462835.1 of Candidatus Angelobacter sp. GTDB lineage: Bacteria > Acidobacteriota > Terriglobia > Terriglobales > Acidobacteriaceae > JAICLA01. The sequence goes on from JAOAPH010000186.1 coordinate 21,628, forward strand.
GCCGCCCTGGTCCGATTGCAAGACTCGTTAAAGAACTCGCAGGCGTCATTCGCAGTGCAGCCGCGCGTCTTTTATGAGAACTTCCCCAATTACGTCCTCTATGTGCAGGACGTAAAGTCTTCCAGCAGTGCGGCTCTATGGAGCAACGTTTTTCTTGCTGACATCCGCAACCCGGCGGCGCCGAAGATCACCATCGCCGAACGCGCGATAGTGGTAAATGAGGACCACAACACGATTCGCCTGCACCTCATGAACGGGTCGCAGCATGAAAGCTCGCCACGCTCTCCCGAGCAGTACAACATCACAACCTTTGCTGAAACTGACATTCCCATTGAGATCCCGACAGCCGATTCTCAAAAGCAACGGGAACCGCCGGCCGCGGAAATGCTCACCACGGAGCTTCTGCGCAAATCTAATGATGGCGGCGCTGAAAAGGGTCGCGATCTCTGGTATCTGACCGAGTTCCATCGCCGGCTAGCTTTGCCTACAGCCTGCCTCGTGCTGTCGCTGGTTGGAATCCCGCTCGGGTTGTCGTCAAAGAAGGGCGGCAAGTCCACAGGCTTTGTGCTGACGATAGTCCTGGTTTTCATTTACTACTTCCTCCTCGCCGCCGGTGTTGCGTTATCTCGCCAAGGCAAGGTCCCGCCCGCGCTCGGGGTGTGGATGGCAAATTTCGTTTTTGCGATCACCGGGCTCGTGCTGTTGCGCAGAGTCGATTATTCTTCGCTCGAAGTAGGGACACCTATTGCTTCGTTCAAAGCGTGGATCCTCGGGAAGCTCAATCCGATGGCACCGGAGCCAGTGCAGCGCGAGGAACGCCGAGCTGCGATTCGCGTTCAGCGCGCACCGAGCGGCCCTAACCGGTTCCCTCTGATCCTGGACAACTACATCCTTCGGACATTTCTTTCATATTTGGGACTGGTACTCGCATCGTTCATCGTACTGACGCTCGTCTTCACCTTCTTCGAGCTGCTGGGCGACATCATTCGCAATCGCGTGCCACTCGTCACCGTAGCCGCTTATCTGCTGAATGTAACCCCGTCGATGATTTACGTCATGACGCCGCTGAGCGTGCTTATTGCGGTACTGGTTACTTTTGGCCTGATGCAGAAGTCGAATGAGCTCACGGCGATGAAGGCCACCGGTATCAGTATTTATCGGGCGATCATTCCGGTGCTCACGATCGCCGCGGGAATATCGGTGGCGCTGTTTTTCTTTGATCAGTTCTATCTTCCTTACGCTAATACCCGGCAGGAGGCCATCCGCAACAGCATCAAGGGAAGGCCTCCGCAGACTTTCATGCGCCCGGACCGCAAGTGGATCTTCGGGGAAAAGGACGTCATCTACTACTATCAGCACTTTGATGCCGAGCAAAACGAGTTCGCGAATATCTCCGCTTTCCAGTTCGATCCAACAACTTTTTCGATCACGCGCAGGGTGTATGCGACCCGCGCTCATTGGGTGAACGATTTGAATAAATGGGTCTTCGAGCAAGGCTGGTCCAGAAGATTCAATGGTGCCGTGGTGGACAACTATCGGCAGTTCGATGTAACAACCTTTGCCGAATTTGCAGAAAACCCAAACTACTTCAAGAAAGAAGTGAAGCAGTCCTCGGAGATGAACTATTCGGAATTGCGGCTCTACATCCAGGACCTTCAGCAGAGCGGGTTTGATGTGATCCGTTTGCGAGTGCAACTTCAGAAAAAACTGGCATACCCGTTGATCGCATTGGTCATGGCGATTTTGGCCGTGCCCTTTTCTCTTTCTGCGGGAAAACGTGGCGCGCTCACCGGGGTAGCCGTTGCCCTGGGCATCGCAGTGATCTATCTGGTGACATCGAATTTCTTTGAAGCACTGGGCAACGTGAATCAGCTACCGTCTGCATTGGCGGCATGGGCTCCGGACTTGCTTTTCGGACTTGCCGGCGGCTACCTGATCTTCAAAGTCCCAACGTAAACTCAGGTTGACGAAAACTGCACCCGCGCATTTCAGCTATCATCTAATCAGATTCATGCTGAAGCGCTTAAAGCCACTGGCTCCCTATTTATGGAAGTATCGGGTTCCCTTCTTTTTCGGGGGGCTCTCTGTATTGCTCACCAATGGAATCTGGGTACTCTTTCCGCAGGTGATCCGCCGCGCCGTTGACGACCTCAACTCCGGAGTCACCCGGCATAAGCTCATCGTTTATTCGATGGCCATCCTTGCTGTCGCACTCGCCAAAGGAGTTTTCCAGTTCCTGACCCGATGGATACTGATCGGCATCTCGCGCGACATCGAATTCGACTTGCGCAATGACCTGTTCACGCATTTGGAATCGCTCTCCTACGATTACTATCAGCGCACCCGCACCGGCGACATCATGGCGCGCACCACCAACGACTTGAACGCCGTGCGCCAGATGATCGGCCCAGCGATCATGTACTCAGCGAACACCGTTGTGTTCACTGCTGGCGCTCTCGCATTCATGATGGCGATCAGCCCGAAACTGACGGTTTACGCATTTCTTCCACTGCCACTAGTCAGCATCCTCATTCAATATTTTGGCCGGCGTATCCACGAACGGTTTGAGCGCATTCAGGCCATGTTCTCTGACATTTCTGCCCGGGCACAGGAAAACTTCTCAGGTGCGCGAGTCATACGCGCTTACGTTCAAGAGTCTGCCGAAGCGGCCTCGTTTGAGACTTCAAATCGCGAATACATCGCCCGCAGTCTCAAACTTGTCCAACTCATGGGCATGCTCTTCCCGACGCTGCAAACGCTCTTGGGGTTCGCCGTCGTTCTTTTGCTATGGCTTGGTGGACGAGAGGTGCTGCTTGGCCACATTACGCCGGGCGATTTCGTCGCATTCAACTTCTACATGGTCCAACTCACCTGGCCCATCATCGCGCTTGGTTGGGTGATCAACCTCTACCAGCGTGGAACCGCTTCTATGGGACGCATCAACGAAATCATTCTGGAAAGGCCGACTATCGCTGACAATGCGATCTCCCCTGACTTGAGCGGCACTGAAGTAGAGATACGCGGCGAGATTGAATTTCGCAACCTCAATTTCGGCTTCAACGATGGGGGAGCATCGGCTTCTTCAAACGGCGGAGGGACGGACAATCAAGTTTTGAAGAACATCAACCTGATTATTCCTGCCGGATCCAGCCTCGCTATCGTAGGCCCAACGGGTTCGGGAAAGACGTCGCTGGTGAATCTGATACCGCGTATTTATGACGCGCCCTCGCGGGGAAGCCTGCTTATCGATGGGCGGCCGATCACGGATTATCCACTCGCGACATTGCGCCGCAATATCGGATTTGTCCCGCAAGAGACTTTTCTTTTCAGTGATACCATTCGCCAGAACATTTCGTTCGGTGTTGAACACGCTTCCGATGCTGAAGTCCGCTCCGCCGCTGAAGGGGCCAGCATTGCCAATGACATTGAAGATTTTCCTGACAAATACGATACCGTGGTGGGAGAACGCGGTATCACCCTAAGCGGCGGACAAAAGCAGCGTACCGCCATCGCCCGCGCTATCATTCGCAATCCGCGCATCCTGGTCCTTGATGACGCCCTTGCCAGTGTCGACACCTACACGGAAGAGAAGATCCTCAACCATCTACGCGAAGTCATGCATGGCCGTACTACGATCTTGATCTCACATCGAGTCTCAACGGTCAGGAATGCCGACCGGATCGCCGTGCTTCACGGCGGTGAGATCGTCGAATACGGCACTCACGATCAATTGATCGAACGTGAGGGCTACTACACGGATCTATACAACAAGCAATTGTTGGAAGAAGAATTAGCGCGAGTGTAGCAGTGATTTTGTATGAAGCGTGTCGTCACTACCGAATTGCTGGACGCCGATCAGGGCACCCCGGAAGAGGTAGCCGGATCGCTTGCAGATCTGCGCTGGCTTAACCGATATTTCGGCGGGCTAAGCACAACAACCAAACTGCTCGCCCACGTGGCAATGACCGCTCGCCTCAAGCAGATGAGCTTCCTTGATGTTGCCGGTGCCTCCGGTGATGTTGCGCTTGCGGCGCAAGCACACTTGAAGGAGCGCGCAGTTGACTTGGAGGTTGCGGTTCTAGATCGCTCTGCCGTGCACCTGCCCAAGTCGCAGGGTACAAACGGTACGGCTGCAATCGTCGGAGATGCTCTCAATATCCCATTCGACGATGGTTCATTTGATGTGGTGGGAAGTGCGCTCTTCCTTCACCATCTGGAACCCGAGGAAATTGTACGATTCACTAACGAAGCCCTGCGCGTGTGCCGATACGCAGTCATCATGAATGATCTACGCAGGGACCCGATTCACCTGGCCACTGCATACGCTGGAATTCCTGTCTATCGCAGCCGAATCACATCCAATGACGCTCCCGCTTCGGTTCGTAACGCATACACGCCGGAAGAAATGCGCGAGGTACTTCGAAAGACAAATGCTGGCAGGGTCGAGTTCAGCCGTCATTACTTCTTCCGCATGGGAATCGTGATGTGGAAACATGCCTGAACTTTATGACCTTGCAGTCATCGGAGGAGGCCCCGCCGGATCTGCGGCAGCAATCACCGCCCGCCGCGCAGGCGCAAAGGTCCTGCTCGTCGATCGATCCAGATTCCCCCGCCAGAAGGTCTGTGGCGAGTTTGTCTCCTCGGAAGCGTTGGAGCTGCTTCGAAAGTTATTGAGCCAGGAATTCGGGACGCGTTTACTTGAGTCGTCCGTATCAATCACATCGGCCAGAATTTTCTTGGATGGCCGAATCGTCACTGCACGAATTCGTCCTGCCGCGAAGAGCATTCCCCGTTTCGACATGGATGATGCACTTTGGTCCTCAGCGGCAGACATCGGAGCACACGCCCATGAACAAACAAGTATCCAGAGCATCGAGGGCGACGGCCCCTTTGAAGTGCGCACGAGCGGCGGCTCCTATTCAGCGCGATCTGTCATCAATGCGAGTGGCCGCTGGTCAAATCTGGCGAATGCGGGAGTTCCCGACGGGCCGAAATGGATCGGCGTGAAGGCGCATTTTGCCGAGGACAAGCCATCGCAATCGGTAGACCTCTACTTCTCTCATGCTGGCTACTGCGGGGTACAACCAGTCAGCGCTACAGAGGTCAACGTCTGTGCGATGGTTCGCGCCGACATCGCTTCCAATCTGCCTGTGCTATTCAACTGCGAGAACCGCTTGCGCGAGCGCAGCGCTGGATGGAAACAAGTGACAGAGACCGTCAGCACGTCGCCTCTGATCTTCCGAGATCCCACGCCGCTGTATGGAAATATTCTCCTGACCGGCGATGCAGCAGGATTCATCGATCCATTCGTTGGCGACGGCATTTCCATGGCACTGCACAGCGGCAGCATGGCGGCTTCGTCGTTGATCGGGTTCTTCGATGGAAGTCGCTCTCTGCAAGACGCAGCGCAGGACTATGCAGACGTATACAGACGGAAGCTGCTCCCCGCCTTCCGCAACGCTGCCCGGGTACGCAAGATCGTCTCCGCGCCGTTGGTTCTCCGGAGCGTAGCGCTAGCAGCGATGAGTTTTCCAGGATTGGCAGAATTTTTGCTGAATAAAACGCGGGCAAGAGTCGGCTGATTACCGAACAACCAGGACTTCTCGCACGTTGTCGCGGGCGAGGAAGAATTTGATATTGGAATAATCACGGAAGAGGTTTTCAATGTGCCGATTATTGAAAACACGTTGCAGCCGGAACTGCGGGCCCCGTTGCAGATCGAGCGAATCTTTGCCCGCAATGTGGTAGCGATAGTATGGCGCGTCCGGGCCAGCATCACGAGTGTGGAAGAACGCCAGCAGCACCCCACCCGGCTTGATCACCGATGAAAGACGCTCCACCATCGCTTTGACCAGCGATTCGTGCAGGTAGTCAGGGATGTCCCACGCAATCACGGCGTCAAACTGTTGCCCGTTGTATTTCAGATTCTCATTGAGGAAGCTTTCCAGGTTCACGCTGGTGGAGCCGTCTTCATTCTTGGCTACGAAAGTCGGATCCATCGAGGCCAGCAGCACATCCTCGTTATAGACACGATGACCCAGTCCGGTAAGATGCGCGATGTTTTGCGGCGAAGTTGGGCCGAGGTCAAGGATGCAAAGGTTCTCCTGGCCAGCCAGCATCTTGGTAAGTTCATTCAATCCGCTGGAGTGCCTCTTGGCGCGAACCTCGGTGACATCATGGGAAAGCTCACCATTCCTTGCTTCACCCCGAAATAATCTGAAAAAGTTCTGTGCGACTGAAACCATCACTCGTAAATTTCAACCTCTAAAATCTAATATTTCTTTTCTTGGATCAGCGAAGCTTGCGGTGAGAAACCCGAATCACTCGATCCGATAGCTGAAGTCGACACTGCAGCCGCAAATGCCTTCGGCGCCTCTTTTACGGCTGGCGCAGCGGGCTTTCCATCCTTCTTGATGTCGATTGCACCTTTGAAAAATGCGCCGTCCTCGATAACGATACGTTGCGTCGAGATGTCGCCCATCAATACAGCGGAACGTTTTAGTTCCACTCGCTCAGTCCCGTGAATGTTGCCGTCCACCTTCCCGTGTACAACAACATCTCTTGCCTTCACATTTGCGCGTACCCGTCCATGTGGACCGATCGTGAGGCTGTGTTCCTGCAGATCGATACTGCCTTCTACTTCGCCATCAAGGTACAGATCTTCACTACCGGAAAGTTCGCCCTTCACCAACACCGATTTCCCAATGTGCGCAACATCGGCTCGAAAATTATCTCCCTGCTTAAATGGTTCCATCGAGCGGGTCTCCTTCTTGATCTCCGGCGTATTGGTTGTCGATGATGTGGATGGCGCTGTAGGCGTGAGTGGGGTAGGTCTCTCTTCTTTAGCAGATTTCCACATTTGAGAATCTCCGATACCAGTGCGCATCCAGTTTTTGGTAGCCTCGCCTGAGTGCCCCGTTAAGGCTGCAAAGTACCGGATGAGAATAGGTTACGGAGAATATACTTAACCCCGGGCGAACCTGCAATGAGGTTTTTGTATCATTTTGCGATTTTTATCCACAAGAACCAAGTTGCACATTATCCAGTGCAATTGCCTGAGACGTTAGCTAATCAGTGAGCGGGATACAATTACTTCATGGTTGACGTCCATTGTCATATTCTTCCCAACGTTGATGATGGCTCAAAGAGTTGGGAAATGTCGGAAGAGATGTGCCGCGTCGCCGTGAAAGACGGGATCCGACACATCGTTTGCACTCCACACGCCAACGATGATTATCGTTACGACCGTCCCCAACTTCAGCTTGCCCTTCAGCAGCTAAAAAAAATCGCAGGCGCCAATCTGACCTTCAGCCTCGGCTGCGACTTCCATTTCTCTTACGACAATATCCAGCTCGCGCTAGAAGACCCTGACAAATTCGTGATCAGCGGTACTGACTACCTACTGGTCGAATTCAGCGATTACGCGATCTCACCTGCTATCACCGACTCGCTGATGCGTTTTGCCGCAATGGGCATCCGTCCAGTGATCACGCATCCTGAAAGAAACCTGATGATGCAACGATCTCCCGATCACGTGATCCGGTTTGCCGAAAATAATTGCGTCATCCAAGTCACCGCGAATTCGTTGACTGGGCATTGGGGCGAGGGGCCGAAGAAGATGGCGCGCTGGTTGCTCGATCACGATGCGGTGCACGTCATAGCCTCTGACGCGCACGACCCAAGTTTTCGTCCTCCTATACTGTCCAAAGCTTACGACGTGGTTGCGGAGGCGTACGACGATGATTTGGCCCGCGCATTGGTCGATGACAATCCTGCCGCTATCGTCCGTGGCCTGCCACTTCCCTATTTTCCTCAGCCCTTGAAGAAATAACTGCTCAATGCAGCAGTTATTTGCGTTTCCAACAGAGGGGAAATGGGATATAAAACGGTATCCTCAATTCCCCCTGAATACACAGCCGTAAAAAGCCCTGAGGAGGGCCCTGATGGGCACCAAGCCCAAACGAACTTTAGCCGCGGACAAAAAGGAGAAGGCCTCGCCCCTGACCAACCCGGCGTCGGATAGCAGCGCCGCCAAGATTCCCGCAAACGGTTCCCCAAAATCTCAACGCTCGAAGGCGTTAAAATCCGCAGCACACAAGACTGACCAACCTTTTGGGTCCACCATTGAGGACCTGCGAGATGCCATCGAGTTTGCGAGCGACGTGATTTACACTCACGATCTCGAAGGCAACTTCACCTCCAGCAATGCCACCGCAGTCCGGATCTTAGGATATTCATACGAAGAAACTCTTAGGATGAACATCACAAACCTCTTGCCTCCGGAAGAACTTCCCCGAGCAAGGCAAGCCACCGCAGCAAAAGTTGCCGGAAAGCCCTATCCAAATCCGTATCCCATCCGGGTGAAGGCGAAGGACGGACACATCGTCCACCTCGAACTCAGCACTCGGCTCATCCTCAAGGACGGATTGCCTGTCGGCGTACAAGGCATAGGCCGCGATATCTCCGAACGCATTCTGGCCGAAGCTGCATTGCATGAGAGTGAATCCAAGTTCCGCGCAGTGGCTGAAAGCGCGCCCTGCGCGATCGTCATTTTCCGCAATAACAAGCTGCTGTACGTCAATCCCGCGGCAACCGAACTTACCGGATATTCGATACCGGAATTGCTCGCCCTCGATCCTTTTTGGAAGATTGCTGCGCCGGAATTCCGTGCCCAGCTTGCGAAACGCGTGGCGGAACGGATGGCAGGCAGCCCTCTAACCGACCACCACGAATTCAGGATCGTTCACAAAAACAGCGCAGAGCGCTGGATGGACTTCACCGCAAACGCTATCGAGTATGAGGGACAGCCCGCCGCGGTCGTTCTGATCTTCGACATCACCGAACGCAAGCGGGCCGAGCAAGCCCTGGCACAGAGCGAGCAGTTGTTTCGCACGGTCATCGAAAACTCATCTGATGTGATCAGCGTCCTTAATACGAACGGCATCATCCAGTATGAGAGCCCCTCGCTCGAACGTCTGATGGGATTCAAACCCCAGGAACTCGTGGGCAAGGGCGGCTTCGACCTCGTCCACCCGGATGACCGCGAACTGATCGTCGGCAAGTTCAAAAGGCGCCTCAGCCGCAACGCTGCAGTCACTCCTACTGAACTGCGCCTGCTGCATAAAGACGGCCACTGGATGTCCTTTGAAGCCGTCAGCAATCTGCTCTATGAAAATGGCCAGGTCTCCGGGATGTTAGTCAGCTTTCGGGACATCGCAGACCGAATACGCCAGCAAGCAGAATTACGCGTTTCAGAGGAACGCTTCCGGCAATTATTCGAGCGCAACATGGCCGGGGTCTTCCGCTGCACCACGGATGGCAAATTCGTCGCGTGCAATGAAGCCTTTGCGCATATCTTCGGCTATGACTCGCCTGAAGAACTTGAAGGACAATCTTCCTGGCAACTCTCGGTGGATGAGGGCCGCCGCAAGGCTTTCATTGCCAGGCTTCGCAAAGAAAAGCAGATCACAGACCTTGAAGATCAGCTTCTACGCAAAGACGGAGCCATCATCTGGGTGCTGGAAAACGTTGCCATACTTCCCGCAACCGACAGCCAACCCGAGATGTTTGAAGGCACCTTGATCGACATCACTGAACGCAAGCGCACCGAATCCAAGATGAAGGTTTCGGAGGAGCGCTATCGACAGTTGTTCGAAAGAAATCTCGCCGGCGTTTACGTCAGCACCCTCGCAGGAGAACTGCTGGACTGCAATGATTCCTTCGCCCACATTTACGGCTACGCATCGCGCGAGGAGGTACTAGAGGTTCCGGCGTTGGATTTTTATATCGCAGAAGAAGACCGCAGCAAGTTTATGGAGCGCCTCTGCGAGTCAAAGGTATTGACCAATGTCGAAACGCTCAGCCGGCGTAAGGACGGTGCCGCAATATGGGTACTGGAGAATGTTGCGCTGATCGAGGGCAACAGCGATGCGCCAGACACGATACAGGGGACTCTGGTGGACATCACGGAGCGCAAATACGCAGAACAGGCGCTTATTGAAAGCGAAAGCAAGTTCCGCGCCGTAGCTGATACCGCTTCTTCAGCCATCTACATCCACAACAACCAGCGCTTCCTGTATGTGAATCGCGCCTGTGAGGAGATCAGCGGATACACCTCCCAGGAACTCATGAAAATGAACCCGTTCGACCTGGTTTTTCCCGCCGATCAGGATCTAGTGGTTTCCCGGGCAAAGCTGCGCGTTCACGGAGACTCCACACCTGACCGCTATGAATATCGCATCCTGGTTAAGAACAAAGAAGTCCGTTGGGTGGATTTCAGTGCGAGCACTATCCAATTCGGCGGAGAAGACGCGATCATTGGTACAGCGTTTGATATCACTGAGCGCAAACGCGTCGAGCAGATGCAGGCTGCGCTCTACCGAATCGCCGAACGGGCCAACGCTGCCGAGGACTTGGGAGAGTTCTTCGCTGCAGCGCACCACATCATCGGCGAACTGATTCATGCCAAGAACTTTTACATCGCTTTATTTGACGCCGAAACCAAGCAGCTCACCTATCCCTACTATGCCGACGAACAAGATTCTGCGCCTGTGGGGGCGTTCCCTCTAGGCAAGGGCCTTACTGAATACGTCCTGCGTTTGAATCGTCCTGTCCTTATGACGCCAGAGTTGATGGAACAACTTAAGGCAGAAGGTGAGGTAGACCTGGTTGGGTCCATGTTCGTGGATTGGATCGGCGCCCCGTTAAAAAGCGGTAATCAGACATTTGGCGTTATCGTGACGCAGACTTACAGCCAGGATGTGCGTTATGGTGAAAATGAGCTCGATGTCCTGAATTTCGTCTCCCAGCACCTGGCCAGCGCAATTCTCCGCAAACGCAATGAAGAAGCTCTGCGCGATTCCGAACAACGCCATCGCTCCATCGTGCAAAGCGCCGTCTATGGGATATACAGGTCCAGCACGGACGACACTTTCTTGGAAGTGAATCCAGCGATCGTGAATATGCTCGCCTACGATTCCGCTGCTGAAGTGTTAGCGCTGAGTCTTTCCCGGGACGTTTATGCCGACGAGAATGAGCGCGTGCGGCTCATTCAGCAATATGGACGTGAGGACCGCCTGGAAAACATTGAAGTCAAATGGAAGCGCAAGGACGGCAAGCCAATCACCGTCCGCTTGAGCGGGCATGCAGTAAAGAACCCTCAGGGCGAGGTCGAAGGCTTTGAGATGATCACTGAGGACGTCACTGAGCGGCGCGCGCTGGAAGAACAATTGCGCCAGTCGCAAAAAATGGAAGCCGTGGGACGGCTGGCCGGCGGTGTCGCACACGACTTCAACAATTTGTTGACTGTGATCAAGGGCTATAGCGAGTTGATGCTGGATGAACTTAAGGAGGCCGATCCGCTGCGAAGTGAGGTGGAAGAGATCAAGAAAGCCGCCGACCGCGCAGCCGGTCTCACGCGGCAGCTACTCGCGTTTAGTCGGCAGCAGGTTCTCGCGCCAAAAGTCCTGGACTTGAACTCCGTCGTAGGCAACATGGACAAGTTGCTCAAGCGCCTCCTCGGCGAAGACATCAGCCTCTACACCGTGCTCGAGCATGGCGTTGGTCGCGTTAAAGCCGATCCTGGACAAGTTGAACAAGTCATCATGAATCTCGCGGTGAACGCGCGCGATGCAATGCCTCGTGGGGGAAAACTCACCGTCGAAACGGCAAATGTCGATCTCGACGAGAGTTATGCCCACGAACACATGGGATCCAAGCCGGGGCGCTATGTGATGCTCGCGGTAAGTGATACTGGCAGCGGGATGACTCAACAGGTGCGCCAGAGAATCTTCGAGCCGTTCTTCACCACCACGGAACTTGGAAAAGGCACCGGACTAGGACTTTCTACGGTCTACGGCATCGTGAAGCAGAGTGATGGATACATCTGGGTGTACAGCGAAGTCGGCCTTGGAACATCGTTTAAGGTTTACCTTCCCCGTGTGGACGCTCCCGCAGAGTTGGGGGAACATCGGCCGCTCTCCAAGGCCGCTTATCGTGGCAGTGAGACAGTTCTATTGGTTGAAGACGAAGATGGCGTTCGCGCACTCGTCAGGCAAGTGCTTCATAAACACGGATACACGGTCCTGGAAGCGCGACACGGCGGCGAGGCGCTGCTTCATTGTGAGCGTCACCGCGGCAAGATCGAACTCTTATTGACGGATGTTGTTCTTGAACAAATGAGCGGAACTGAACTTTCCGCAAGGCTTGCACCGATACGGCCGGACATGAAAGTCCTTTATATCTCTGGTTACACTGACGACGCCATCGTCCACCACGGCGTACTAAACCAGGGAACCCACTTCCTGCAAAAGCCCTTCACTACTGAGGCCCTAGCCAAGAAAATCCGGCATGTTCTCGACAGCGAGTAGGAAACTGTTGCCCTACTGACGCGAAGCTACTGCTGAAGGCATAGCCGCTGTCTCAGGATTCAGCAGATTTTCATGGTTTGGTCCCAACCCCAATTTAATCAGGGCGCGTGAATCCGGGACTATCTTCGTTTGCCATCCATTTTGTTCTTGCAGCTTTATGAGAGCCTGCCTCGTGGGCCCGTCCATCTGTCCGGTTGGTTCTCCCGTCAGATATTTCTCTCGAATCAAAGCTGCCTGTATTTCCCGTGTGCGGTCATCGGAAATGGTCTTCTGTCCTTTGGCCTGCCAGGATTTTTTCCCTTTGCCCTTCTTTGAGGACTTCGAAGACTTGGAAGTGGCGTTATGGATCTTCGCTTTATCGGTGGACTTGTGTTGAGGAGTCTTACTGGACGCAGAAGCTTTCGCCCAGATGGAAACCGGTAATAAGAATGTAAATAGGACTGTAACGAAAATTAATGGGATACGGATAAATCGCAAACCGGCACCTCAGCAACACGCAATCAGTGAACTTAGATAGTACTCGCGTCCGGCAAGGTTGCGCTGTTTGCAGCCCTGACAACTATGCCTAGATACGATTTGGGGGCATCATTTCACAGATGCCCCCATATCGCCAGCGTTAAGGTTTACTTTCTAGTTACGGAAGTGTGCCCCCCAGGAAGATGGTTCCGCTTGGGGCTCCTCGTCCGCCCTGTCGGACTAGGAAGACCACATCCTGGCCGCTCTTCAGTTGACTGGTGACACGGCGGAAATCCTCTTCGCTATTGACCGGAGTCTTGTTCACTTCAAGGATTACATCTCCTTTGTTCAGAGGACCTATGTCCTCGGCAAAGGATCCTGGCTTCACGTCCATTACAACCACACCCTTGCCAGCGGTTATACCCAGCCGATCAGCCATATCGGGAGTAAGGTTACGGACACTGAGCCCCAATTTGCTCGAAGCCGGCTTTTCTTCTCCGGGCGTTTCCTCATCGTCCGCACTGGCGCGATCTCGGAAGAGTTTTGCACGGTCAGCGATCGTTACCGTAGCTGTGCTGTCCTTGCCACCGCGGATGTACTCGAGTTTGACTTTCGAACCTGGCTTGCGCGACGAGATGTCATTGACAAGTTCATTGCCATCCTTGATCTTCGTCCCATCCACGGAGACGATGGTGTCGCCAGTCTTCAGGCCGGCCGCTTCCGCAGGTCCCTCAGGAGTAACACTGGCTATAATTACGCCACTGGTCACACCATAGACTCGCGCCACAGACGCATTCGGCGCTGCATTGAACATCACGCCGATCGAACCGCGGGTGACTTTGTGTTCTGGGCCAGTGAGCTGGTTGTACACCTCAGCAACCGTCTTGGACGGCATTGCAAAACCCACACCCTGTGACCCCATGGATTGGGTAAAGATGGCCGTATTGATTCCCACAACTTCAGAATTCATGTTGACTAGTGGCCCGCCGGAATTGCCGGGATTGATCGCCGCGTCGGTCTGCAGGAATGACTGGAACTGGTGGCTGTTATCGATGTTACGGCCCTTGGATGAGATGATCCCGGCCGTGACTGTCTGGTCGAGGCCGAACGGGCTCCCAATAGCCAACACCCAATCGCCAACGTCCAGTGAATCCGAGTTGCCCAGCTTGGCAAACGGCAAAGCCTTCTTTGGTTCGATCTTAATGACTGCTAGGTCAGTTTCCCGGTCGCTGCCGATCACCTTAGCGTCATACTGCACGCTCGGAGGGTCGCCGGCCAGTTGAACCCGAACGCGGTCAGCTTTTTCGACTACGTGAGCATTGGTAACAATGTAGCCCTTAGAATCGACGATCACGCCAGAGCCAAGAGACCGCTGTCGCGTTCCTTCTGGACTCTGTCCCGGGACTCCCCCTTGACCGCCGAAGAACCGGTCAAAGAAGTCCTGCATTGAGCCTTCATCATCGCCGTTTCCGCCCGGACTCCTCCGTCCACGCGGGGTCATCTTGATGGTTGACTCGGTGTTGATGTTAACGACAGCTGGTTCAATCGTCTTGGCGACCTTCGAGAACGCCGATGACATTTGCTGAGGCGCTGGCATAGCGAGTTGCGCCACATCCGTTGGGCTGCTCTCCTTGCCCTTCACGCCTTTCTGAATGATCGTGCCGATCAGGATTCCAAAGACCAGCGTGGCAAAAATTATTAGTGTGGACGCAACACGGTGCGCCCTAAGTTTGGCTGAAAAGCCACTCATCGAATTGTTTCCTCCAAAAACCTTCTACTATGAAATTGAAATTATACCCAGAGTGCCTGTTTACAGGCATTTATGAAAAGGAGCCTACGTGTTAGATGCGCAAACCCCTGTAAACGTTAGCTGAAATGTTGTCACTGGCAATTTTCCCTAGTTTTCAGGCCATCTCCGCGACAACAGCCTCGTCCTTCGCAGTCGCAACATGTCCCTTGAGTTCCGAAGTCAAAATGCCGGCCAGGATGAACATTGCACCCAGCCCTGCCCTCATGCCCAGCCTCTCTCCCTGCACTAGATAGGATGTGAGCCAGGCGAAAACAGGTTCAAGCGCAAAAATCAGGGCAGTATGAGTCGGCGGCGTGAACTGTTGCGCCCAGGCCTGTATGGAAAACGCCACCGCCGTCCCAAAAACCCCGGTAATCCCAATGGCCCACAACAACTGCGGAGTCCATGTTAGATAGACTCTCTCAACCAGCGGAACGGTAGCAAACATCAGCGTCGCCGCTACTGCAGTCTGTAGAAATGCGATGCGTTCAAAGCCGTACTTCTGAGTGGCCCTCCCTATGAAGATGATGTGGAAGCCAAACGCGACGGCGCATCCCAGGGTAAGAACATCGCCGAAATTCACGCTGCCCCAATCGCCCCAGAGAGAGGACGAACCGGTCGCCGACGTACCGGCCGGCACCGTCATCAGTACTAACCCGGCAAATGCCGCTGCTACTCCCAAGGCCGTCCATCTATTTACCTTGCGCTTCCAGAACAAAGCCAGAAATACCGGTACCAGCACTACCGAGACTCCGGTGAGAAATCCGGATTTTGACGGGGTCGTCAGTTTCAGCCCGGTCGTCTGGAACTCATACCCGGCCCAGAGGAAAGCTCCGGTCAACAACCCAGCCATAAACACTGCGCCGTCTATGCGGCGAATGTGCCTCCAATAGAAAACCGCCAGGCAGAAAGCGGCAAAGGTCATCCTGATGGAATTAAATAAAAGCGGAGAGATGTCCGTGAGAACGTTCTTGATTACCAGAAAAGTCGCACCCCAGACGAAGGTGACGAAGACAAGCAATAGGTGAGCTTTGAGAGAACGGGACACGCCAGTAGAGTACCAAAGGACTCGAACTACTTCGCCTCGTATACCGTCTTGCCACCTACTACGGTGCGGAGAACTTCCGTCTTAAGAATCTCGTGCGCAGGAATAGCGGTGATGTCCCGATCAAGTACGACGAAATCCGCCAGCATGCCCGGCGCAAGGGTACCCTTTTCCTTCTCGGCGAACTCGGCGTATGCCGACCCGGTTGTGTAAGCCGCAATCGCCTGTTCGATGCTGAGCTTCTGTTCAGGATAGTACTCCCCGGTACCCGCCTCGTTTTTACGAGTGACTGCCGCATACAACCCGCGAAACGGCGCAATCGGTTCGACAGGGTAATCGGTGCCAAAGGCCAGCGGCACTCCTCCGTTCAGAAAACTCGCCCAGGGGTAGGAACTCTTGGCGCGTTCCTTTCCAATGCGCTCCTCCGCCCAATTCATGTCGGTCAGAAGATGGTTGGGCTGCACCGAAGCGATCACGCCAAGTTTCTTGTATCGAGGGACCTGGTCCGGTTGAACGACCTGGTCATGCTCAATGCGGAAACGCAGATCATTCGGCTGTTTCGACGAGACGGCCTGTTCAAAGGCATCCAGCGCCATCTCAACCCCGCGGTCCCCGATAGCGTGGAAGCCGATCTGAAATCCTTCGGCCGCCCGTTCTCGCACCATCTGGTTGAGCTGTTCTTGCGAAAACCGGGGCAGCCCTGAATTTTTGGGGTCGTCCGAATAGGGGGCCAGCAATGCCGCAGTCCGGGACCCCAGCGATCCATCCATGTAGCCCTTCAACATGGTGGAATGCAACATGTGATCGCCATGCGGGTGGTGGTCGCGCATTTTCTTGAGATTTTCAACGGACTGACCGAACGGCAGCCACTCCGAGACTCGCAGAGTCAGTTTCCCCTCGCGCTGTATCTGCTCGAGAGCCAGATAATCTTCCCAATCCGAATTATCCTGTGCTGAAGTGATGCCGGATCTCGCTGCATCTTCGAGCGCCAACTCCATCGCTTTCCGATGCTGCGCAGGCGACGCCGGCGGAACTTTGTCACGCACCAGCGCCATGGCGGCATCTTCGCGCAAGATTCCCGTTGGTTCTCCGGAAGAGTCGTGATCGATCGCTGCGCCGCTTGGACTGGCAGTTTGCTTGGTGATGCCTGCGGATCTCAGCGCGGCTGAATTAGCTACTGCGATGTGCCCATCAACCCGTCCAAACATCGCCGGATGGTCGCCAGTGACTTTATCGATATCTTGTCGTGTGGGCAGAGTCCGGCCCGGCCACTTCGTATGGTCCCAGCCTCGCCCGACGATCCATTCCCCTGGTGCCGCCTTCTTCACCCGCTCGGCGATACGAGATTGCATCTCCGCCAGAGACGTCGAGCCAATGAGATTGACGTTCATCTTCTCGAATCCGCCGGTGGCGAGATGAGCATGAGCATCGTTGAAGCCGGGCATGACGAACTGGCCATGTAGATCGATGACGCTCGCGCTGGGACCCGCCATCTTACGAATCTCGGCATCGCTGCCGATCGAAATCACACGTCCATCCCGCACAGCTATTGCTGTCGGGCGCGACGCTGATCCGGCATTTGCACCGCCAGCATAAATCTTTCCATTAACAAAAATGGAGTCGTTGGTTTTCTTGTCATCCGCATTGGCAATTGAAATCAGCATGAATATCAGCCACAAAACTCTTCTCATTCATTCACTCCGGCCATGGCCAACACTGTCAGCATGACTCTCTTCAGTCCCAAATCCCGGCCGCTGGCGTCAAACCACTCTTGCACAGTGTGTGCGCCGCCTCCGGTACCGCCTGCCCCAATGCTGATTGCTTCACGCCCCATTGAAAGCGGGATGTTCGCGTCCGTCGATGCCCGCCGCGTTTGCGACCGCAGATCAAGATGCGCATCCACGGCACGAATGACCGAAACGATTCGCGCATCCGGCTTCAACTCCGCCGCGGGACGTTGCCCAATCAACTTGATCTCGTAGCTGACGATACCCTTTTTTGATTTCGAATCTTGCACTTCGCGGACGGCCGCCGTGACCGCCTCGCGCAATGATTTCTCCACCGCATCAATCTCAGCTGCGGATGCCGACCGGATGTCCACCCGCATACTCGCCGATTCCGGGATCGAGTTCACTGACGTCCCACCCTGGATCACGCCTACGTTAAACGAAGTGCGCGGCTCGCTGGGCACCTGTATCTCACTGAACTTCGCCACTGCGCGCGACAGCACAACAATAGGATTCGGAGTCCCGAAATCTGTCCACGAGTGCCCGCCCGGCCCACGCACAACCACTTCAAACCGCTTGCTGCCGAGTGCCTGCGTGACCACTGAATCCACTCCCGCACCGTCGAGGACAATCGCTGAACCTATGCGATCTTTCCACTTCGACTCCTGAAACAAATACCGCATCCCCCGCAAATCGCCTTCGCCTTCTTCCCCGACATTGCCTACGAACAATATTCCAGAGGCATGTTTTAAAGTGGGGGTGGATTTCAGCGCCGCTGCTATCGCCAGCAATCCCATCACTCCGGCAGCGTTGTCGCTAATTCCGGGGCCATACATCTTGTTGCCTTCCGTCCTTGTTGTGAGCGGAGTGTCAGCGGGAAAGACAGTATCAATATGTGCAGTCAACGCAACCAAGGGTGCCTTCGGATCAGTTCCCCGACTCAAGCCCACTACGTTTCCCGCTTTGTCGATCTCAATGTCCTGAAGCCCGAACTCTTTGAAGCGATCGTGCAACCATTGCGCCCGCGCGCCTTCGCCAAATGGCGGAGCCGGGATCTTGACCATCGTCAATTGCAATTTGCGCAGATCGGCTTCGTGCGACTGAAACCATTTGAACGCCTCGTGGACGGGACGCATCTCAGCAAGACGCGCAATATCCTGCGCTTTATTGCCGGATTCAGAGAGTGCGCGTGTATTGATCGAGAGCGCCATTAGAACTAGAGAACATAGCACAACAGCGCGACGGGGTCGGAGCATCGGGGAAACATCATAAATGCCAAACTGCGTTTTCACCACAGAGACGCAGAGGTGCAAAGAGTTCCGGTATTGGTTTTAAAACTTGGAACCAGAAACTAGAAACGAGAAACCGTATTTAGTCAGCGGCCGGACTGCCACAGCATTCCAGGATTTCATCCTCACTCAAAGTGTGGTTCGAAGTCTTGGCTTTCTGGTACACGCGTTCCACAACGTCGTCGGTCGCGGAGATTCCCCGGCGTTCGAGCCAGAAGATGACGTTTGATTTGCCCGACATCGGCCCGATGTCAATCACTTGTTCCAGCCCAAAGTATTGCGCGGGAACTCCTGAATAAACCGTGTTCGCCAGTTCGACATCGTTCTTCTTGAAGGCCTTGATCACCGCTGCGGCGTGGACCCCAGTTGCCGTCCGGAAAGCATCACCGCCGAAGACGGGGTAATTCAGCGGGATAGGCACACCTGTCGCTTCCGACACCACATGGCAATAATCCTTCAACTTGCTTAAATCTTGTGACGCCCACGGCTCAACACCCATAAGTTTCAGGTTCACCAGCATCTGGTCCATCTGCGTGTTGCCCACGCGCTCGCCGATGCCGATGGCCGCGGCGTGAACGCAATCGGCTCCCGCCGCAAATGCCGCCAGCGAATTCGCCAGCGCCAGACCGCGATCGCAATGCCCGTGCCAATCGACGCGGATCTTTTCGCCGGACGGCTTCACCACTTCCTCCATTACGAAGCGGATCAGCGCTGTTACTCCGCTCGGCGTCACGTGTCCGCAGGTATCGCAAATGACGATTGAGCGCGCACCGTGCTCGATCGCAGTTTTGTAGAGACGCTTGATGGTTTCCGGATCGCATCGCGTGGTGTCCTCGGTCACATACATCACATCGAGCCCGAGCGATCGCGCAAATGTTACTGCCTTCTCCGTTGTGGTCAGAAGGAAATCGTCAGTCCAGTTTTCCGTGTACCGCCGGATGGGACTCGACCCGATAAATGTAGCCGTCTCAATCGGCATGCCCGTGCGCTGAACGATTTCGGCGATTGGGCGAATATCATTCTCGTGCGTTCTCGCCGCGCAATTGGCTTTGATTTTCAGCTTGGAATTGACGATCTCGCGGGCCAACCGCTCGACATCGGCAACCGCTCTTGGCCCGGCTCCCGGCAATCCCAGATTGAGAGAATTGATGCCGAGCGATTCCATCAAGTGCAGGATCTCTATCTTCTTCTCGATGGGCGGGTCTTTAACCGACGGCGACTGCAATCCATCGCGCAAGGACTCATCGTTCAGAAGCACCTGTCCCGCCGGCTTGAATGTCGCGCCGGGCACGGTGTTCCAGTCGTAGATCAGATTGGAATGCTTGAGAGCCATCGTCTAAATCGTATTCCTATTCGCGTATTACTGTCATCCGAGTTTGATCCACGTGCCCCTTGACTCGGCTCGCAGCGTCCCATCTTCGCCCAACAATACCGCTTCCGACAGATGCTTCCGGCCTTCCACTCCCAGCGCCCAACTCAAGAGCACGCACTTTTCGCCGACACGGACGGGCGCGATCAGCCTCGCTCCTAATCGTCCAGTCACCAACGTTCCTGCTGACGCAAATCCGCCTGCAAAGCCTGTAGGACAATCCAAGGCAGCCCAGACAATCTCGTCGCGAACCTTGCCATTCTCGTCCGCTACTGATGAATCCGGAATCCAAGTAGCAGCGTAGTACGCTCTGCCGCTTTTTTCGAGTACTCCGGGAAAGATTCGCAAGCCATCACCCGGAGCGCGATCTGGACCACAGACAAAACAGGTTGGAAAGGGATGGTTCATGAACGCGGGACTTTTCGCCGCCGCCCTGCTTGCCTCTTCAAACTCAACTTGGTCGATCGGCATATCTACCGCCCAATTCAAAGGCGCAGCTTCCGCGATCAATTCTTCGCCATGCTTCACCAGCACGCCGGAGTTTGCGCCGTCGCGAGAATGGATATGCAGGTCGCGTTCAATGGGGATGGGCTTGCGCAGAGTCACATCGGCAGGCACGCCCATCGCAGCGGAAATCAATCCGCAGGTGTATCCGCCATTGCCGGATGTGGGTGGACCGCAAAAGCGCGATGGGATAAAAATTGTGCGGGACATGTTCAGTTGTAACCCGATTGAGATCTGCTTAAAGCTATTGGACTGAAAAACTGATACGGCCGGTCGGTCTATTCAGATACAGCGTTGAACCAACTGCCGATAACGAGATTTGACCATCGTTGATGTTCTCATCATTAGTGGCGCTAAACTTATACTCAAAAAGTTTTTTGCCGTCGGTGGCTGAATGGACAGCGACCCGCATTTTGTCGTAGGAGCCCTCGCCTAGCTCATGCAAAAAAGACCGGCGTCGCTCATACACTGCGAAGCGAGTTCCTAGGGAATTTACCGCGAAATAAGGAAATACGTAGGCTGGTATCTTGTACAGCTTTAAGCCCTGCCGGTTGACGACGAAATTGCCGTGCTTGCATCCTCGAATCAGTATGTGATCATCGTTCAGAAACAGCGCAAAGACGAGGCAGTTTTCCTTGTCTGCGAAAAGCAGCTTTCGCTCCCCATCAATGCCACTGACAAGAAAAAGCTTGTTTTGGCCAACTCTCACTACACTGCTTTTGTCCCACGCTGC